>JAAYQZ010000032.1 GCA_012519025.1 Bacillota bacterium | reverse complement strand
CTTCGACCAAATCCTTTCAACTGGATTTTACCTACGTATTTGTCCTACAATGATAGTAAAGAATTGTCTTGCGGAAATCCGAAAGGAAGTGACATTTGGTGAAACCTACATTTTTGGTCAGTGCTTGTTTAGTCGGGGCAAACACCCGCTATGATGGCGAAAACAGCCTGGATCCCGATATCATAGAATTGGTTCAAACAGGTATAGCAATCCCCGTTTGTCCCGAACAACTCGGTGGGCTCGAAACACCAAGGGCACCTTCTGAAATTGTCGGCGGCAGCGGGCATGAGGTGCTGGCGGGGGTTTGTAGGGTGATCAATAAAGCCGGGCAGGATGTGACTGGAAACTTCATTAAAGGAGCAGAGGAAACTCTCAAACTTGCTGAAGCATGGCAGACGGTTGGGGCGATATTAAAGGCCCGCAGTCCTTCTTGTGGGATTGCTCAAATTTATGATGGGACTTTCCAAGGTAAGCTGACAAACGGCCCGGGTGTTACAGCCGCCCTGCTTATGGAAGCAGGATTCATCTTATTGGACGAGAATACTTGGAGGAAATACAAGTGCAATCACGGCCAAGCTTAGGTTTGTGTTTTTAGATTTATTTCAAGGAGGCCAAGCGCATGATCACCTTTGAAGATATTCGCAATAATCCCAACTTCCGGCTCATGATCAAAAGGGCCCACGACTATTTGACAGAACGCGGCTATACGGAGCATGGCTTCCGGCACGTAACCTTTGTTTCCAGGACTACAGCCCGTATTTTACGGGAATTGGGCTATGACCAACGAACTGTTGAGTTGGGTGCCATCGCCGGATACCTCCACGACATCGGCAACATGTTTAACCGCAAACACCACGGCGTGACCGGTGCTTCCATCGTATACACCGAATTGCGCCAAATGGGGATGCCGCTCGATGAAATCTGTGATATCACTATTGCCATTGCAAACCATGAAGAGGAAATTGGACATGCTGTAAGTCCCATCACCGCAGCATTAATCATTGCCGATAAAAGCGACGCTCACAGAACCAGGGTACATCGAAAAAACTCCAGTGATATACATGACCGGGTAAATCTTGCCATATTGGACTCCCGAGTGGAAATCAACAAAGAGGCTTGTTCCATTGCTTTGGTGATCGACTTTGATCAAAGTAGCTGTGAAATAATGGATTATTTCGCTATCTATCTAAAACGGATGGAAATGTGCAAGACTGCTGCCGCGCTTTTAGGCTGTGAATTTCGGCTTTTGATTAATAACTTAGAGCTGTTGGGGATTGCCGAGCAAAGACAAGCTGCCGGCCTATACTAGGAGGGTCTAACATGCTCCGCTACAATTTGGTTGAGCCGCAAAAACTCGTCAAGGAAGAAGCACCGCGACCTCGTTTGGGTTCCGGGGAAGTGCTGATTGCCGTTAAAACTGTAGGTATCTGTGGTTCAGATATCCACGCCTACTATGGAGAACACCCCTACATTAGCTGTCCTATTGTACCGGGTCATGAGTTTGCCGGTATCGTGACCGAGGTTGGAGAGGGTGTCGATGAAGCTTGGCTGGGAAAAAGGGTTACTGCCCTGCCGTCTTTAGTCTGCGGCCGCTGTACTAACTGTCGCCGAGGCCGCTTCAATATTTGTGAGCACCTCAAAGTAATCGGCTGTCAAAGTGATGGTGCTTTAGCTGAGTTTGTTAAAGTGCCGGCAGATAAACTTCTGCACCTGCCTGATGACATGTCGTGGGAAACAGGCACTTTAATTGAACCTTTGGCTGTTGCCGTTCATGCCGTAAAACTAGCCGGTGACATTGTGGATCAGCGAATAGTGGTGTATGGAGGCGGAACTATTGGCCTGTTAGTGATGATGGTTGCAAAAGCATACGGCGCCAAGGAAGTTATCTTAAGTGAACCTGATGCTTTTCGGCGGAGACTTGGTGAAAAACTTGGAGCCGATTATACTATTGACCCCAATAAAACGGCTCCCAACCGATGGCTGCAGGAAAAGTTCGGTTCAGAAGGTATTGATTTATCCTTTGAATGTGTCGGTATAGAGGCCACTGTTAAAGAGGCGATTTTGTCAAACCGCAAAGGTACAGCCATTGTCATTGCCGGTGTATTCAGCCAGCCGATTATGGTTGACATGGGGCTTATCCAAGACAGGGAACTTCGGCTTTTAGGCACTCTGATGTACACGACAGATGATTACCATGAGGCCTTAAAACTGCTTCATGGAGGACAGATCAATGGTTCTCCTTTGATTACCCATCGCTTGGAGTTTGCCAGAGCCGGTGAGGCCTTTCAATTGATTGAACAAGCAAAGGGAAAGTGTGTGAAGCTGCTCATTTCCACCCAATAAATGGTTTAGCCAAACTATCTAACTGTTGTTGGGATCAAGCCAATCACGCAGTCCATCACCGAGTAGATTGAGACCAATGACTGTAATAAACACAGCAAGTCCTGGAACTAAAACCAACCACGGCGCCCGACCCATAAAGGGTTGGGCTTCTTTAAGCATCCTGCCCCAGCTGGCGTGGGGCGGCTGAATCCCCAACCCCAAGTAGCTCAAAGATGCCTCTGTTAAAATTGCCGTCGCGCAGGTAACGGTGGCCTGCACTATGACAGGTCCCAGGCTGTTTGGCATGATGTGGCGCCAAACGATGTGACTGGGTTTGGCGCCAAGGGCTCTGGCTGCCTCAACATATAAAGCAGTCCGGTTTGTTAAAAACGCACCTCTAGTGATGCGGGCAAATACCGGCAGGTTGGCTGCCCCAATGGCCAGGGCAGTATTGAAGACCCCCGGTCCCAAGACTGTCACCAGCATGATGGCAAACAGGATTCCCGGAAAAGCCATCAAACCATCAACCGCCCGCATAATACCCTCATCCCACAGACCGCCTTTGTAGCCGGCCCAACCGCCCAGAACAACACCTAAACAAGCCGCCAGAAGCGTGCTGGTAATCCCGACCTGCAGGGCAATACGGGCTCCATAGGCTGTCCTTGCCAGCAGATCGCGGCCGAAGTGATCTGTGCCTAAAATGTGCCCACGGCTCGGTACCATCAACCGTGCCCGCACGTCCATAACATTTGGAGAAGGCCCGATCTTCACATAACTGATCAAGGCCAGTGCACATACAATCAAAAGCAGCGATGTTCCCAAACAGACGCTAACTGTCATACTGGTTCGACAGCGCGGCTTAAACAGTGCGGCCAGCTCCTTGGCTCGACTCCTTGCAGCTATTTCCTTTTCCCGCCAGATTACAGCCATGATGCCCCTCTTCCCATATCCCTAGTTCATTCGTAACGTATGCGGGGATCCAACAGCAGGTACAGCATATCCGTTATAAAATTCACACTCACTACCATGACAGCCATAAACAGTGCAATCCCCTGTACCAAAGGTAGATCACGATACCCAATCGCCTGCAAAAGCAAGCGGCCGAGACCGGGCAAGGCAAACACCTCTTCTGCAACGACACTGCCGGCCAGCAAACCGGCAAACTGCATGCCTGCCACAGTGATAATGGGCACAAGGCTGTTTTTCAAAGCATGTTGGTAAATTACCACTGTATGGGATATTCCACGGCTGCGGCTGGCCCTGATATAATCTTGGCTTAATATATCGAGCATTGCAGCTCTGGTGATGCGAGTAAGGCTGGCAACACGATGAGAAGCCAAAGCCACAGCCGGCAGTAAAAGGGACAAAAACGCCTGCCTGGGATCTGTATGCCACTGTACAAATCCGCCCGGCGGCAGCAGCTTCCAGCGCAGTGAAAATAGAAGCATTAATAAAATTCCCAACCAGAAATGAGGTATTGCCAAACCAATCTGAGACATAATCACGATCAAAAAATCAATGGGCCGACCGCGGTGGGACGCGGCATAAGCCCCCGCGATCACGGAAAACCCCAATGTGAAAACCATAGCCAAAGCTGCCAGGCTCAAAGTAACCGGTAAACGCTCCTTAATTAAAGCTGCCACCGGTTGCCCCATACGCAAAGATGTCCCAAGATCACCTTTGGTTACGGCTTTAACCCAACGGAAAAATTGACGATGCAAAGGCAGATCCAGGCCCAATGTCTGCCTTAAGGTATCTAAAACCTCCGGATCTGCCTCCGTGCCCATGATCAATAAAGCCGGATCACCTGGTATAACATTAAACACGACAAAGGTTATGGCGCAAGCTACAAATAGTGTGAATAAAAGCGCTGCAACACGCTGCCTGAGATACTGCAAGTTGAACCACCAAATTCCGATTTATTTCCCAAAATAAACATGGGCCAAATCATCTACATACTTGGGATAGTGCTGCCAGCCGTTGACCTCCTTAGCCATGGCGACTAGATCATTTGGATCCATAATGAACAAAGCTGCCGCTTCCTCTGCCAAGATCTCTTGGCAGCGAGCGTAAATTGTACCGCGTTTAGAAGGATTTGTCTCTAGGAACCCCTCTTCTATTAAAGCATCATACTCCTCATGTGCAAAGTTAAAGAAATTCCGGGAATAGTCTGATGTGTAGCGGTTTAAGATTGTATGGGGATCCAGTTTACCGCCTAGGCCGACTATGGTAAGATCATAATCCCGCTTCGTATAGATTCGTTCAAGCCAAGTGCCCCATTCAACTAGTTCTAACTCTAATTCAATACCGATCTCTGCCAACATGGCTGCGGCCATCTCACCGGCTTTTACATGAAGATCATAATCCACCGGCAGCGATAAAGTGCTTTGAAATCCATGCGGGTAACCGGCGTTTTTCAACAGCTGTCTTGCTTTATCAGGATCATAAGGGTAATAATCGGCATAATCAACGTAAAAAGCTTCCATGGAAGGGCTCATGTTGCTGCCAATCTTGCTGCCGTAGCCCCAAGCTGCCCCTTCAATCAGCAAATCCTTATCAATGCCGTAGTTAATAGCCTGCCGCACTCTAATATCATCGAAAGGCTCCCGCATCAGGTTGTAGGCCATCAGCTGTGGGGTGTTCATAGGCGCAGACAAAAGTCGAAATTCCGGATCCTCTTCAACTTGCCAGGCAACATCGGCAGAAAGCCTAGGTATCACATGTACTGCCCCGGCTTTTAGATTTAAGATAGCTGTTGCAGGATTGGGCACAATCTTAAATGTCACACCATCCAAATAAGGCAGTTCCGCCTTCCAATACTTCTCAAACTTCGTCAATTTGATGTGCTGCCCTATAGCCCATTCTACAAATTTAAACGGCCCTGTGCCTATCGGTTTTACACCTAAAGTTTCTACAGCCTCGCTTGGTATGATCGCGGCATCTGCCAGCTCACTTAGGAAAGGAGCATAGGGTTCTGCCAAAACCAAACGGATCTGCTGTGTGTCCAATATCTCCAAGTGTTCGATATTTTTATGCCAGGTCAGTGGATATCCCGTCGAGTCGTCTCGAATGCGGTTTAAGCTGTAAACAACATCTTCAGCGGTCATAAGTCGGTTGTTGTGGAAGAATACATCCTCCCGCAGAGTGAAAATATATTCGGTTCCATCTGCAGATATATCCCAGTCCACCGCCAATGCCGGTATAATCTCGCCTTTACTGTTGTAGCTGACAAGACCCTCGTAAGTGTTAAAATCGATCTCTTTAGTGGCCGCCGCCACTGCCTTGTGGGCATCAAAAGTATCGGGATCCGTGGGAACCGCGACAATCAAATGACCACCATAATTTGGCGAAGCGAACACAAAGGAGCTGTTTGCTGTTAGAAACCCTATACAAAGTAAAACAATCCCCAACCGTGCTAAAAGAGTCAGTCTCAATCCCACCAGTCTGCCTCCTCACATGCTGTTATTTGCTTTCCAACTTTGCAATTACTTGGGAAGTGAATTCTTCAGTACCGACATTTCCACCTAGATCTGCTGTTCGTACGCCGGCTTCCAGACAATCTACAGCCGCATCTTCTATAGCCTTGCCCTTTAACTGCACCTCGACATCGCTAAAGGACTTTAATAACGCTGCTGCCGCTAGAATCATGGCCAACGGATTGGCAATATTTTTGCCTTCCAATGCCGGGGCAGTGCCGTGGGGGGCCTCTGCCATGACTACCCGGGGAGAAAGGTCGCTGTTAAAACTGAGCAAAAGTGACTCTGCTCCGGCGATAGAGCCAAACATCTGCAGCACTAAATCGGATAAACAGTCACCATCTCGATTAAGCGCCGGGATTACCAGACCCTCCCCATCGGTTCTGCAAAGCAGAGCATAGGTCGCATCAATCAGCTGTGGCTCATAGGGAACTTCAGGATGTCGCTTAGAAGCCGCATCCATTTCTTCTTTTAACATCCCTTCATACACGGGGCTTACGGTATATTTGGGCCCACCAAAAACTTTCGCCCCCATGACTTTGGCGTGGCGAAATGCATATTCAGCCACGTATCGGCAAACCTTGCGTGAGATTGCCTCTGTTCGAAAAGCCTGCTCCGAGTCTCCTTCACCCTCCCGCCATTCTTTTGCGCCATAGGCATCACCTACGGCCATGCGGATTACAGCGATCGGGGACTCCAGCTTTCCTAAAGGTGCTATTCCCGGCAGTTTGCGACCCGTTCTGACTATAACCTGGCCATCAATGGCACTGCGCAAGATAGCATTGGGGCTGCCCACATCACCTTGGCCTTCCGGGGTAATGGTGGCGGCTTTAAGCCCATAACCGGCATCTACCATTGCTTTGGCAGCATCATGTACAACTCTATTATTTGTCTGCCGTCGATTAGCCAAACTGAGATCGAAATATTCGAAATTCAAATCAAGGCCGAGCACATCGGCAGCCAACACACGCAAGGCCTCTTCCAATAGCTCCTGACCAGTCTCATCACCCTTAAGTATCACAATTGTATGTCCCATGCTTTTCCCCTCTTCCAGTAGGCACCTAAGCGCTTCATAATATGTATCAATTATATACCCCAACTCGTCTTCTCAAAACCTATTCGCCAAATTGCACTCTATCCCTGCCCCCTATACCACCCCAGAGGCCCCAATGCCTGGCTCTTTGCGGACAAACCGGATTAGACCGCATGAAGAAACCTCTTTTATATTTTAGCATACACTTCGACGGTGTACTTAAATCGTTCATAAAAAGACCCGAGAGACAGCTCTCGGGCCCCACTTTCAGCAGTGTTTGTCGTAATTCTTACCTAAAAAGGAATATCTTCGGACGCCAATTGCGTGCAATATACCGCCACTGTCTCATCAGATAGGGATATAGATAGTAGTCCAATCCAAATGCACGCCCAGCCCCTGCCATCATGGCGATTGATGCTGCCAAAAACCAATAATCATGTAGACCAGTAGACAAAAGGAAATTAATATTCATCCCCACTGATATTGCCGCGGCCAGGAAAGTAAACAACCCTAAGATAAAGGCTGCCCCCAAAAGGATTTCAGTAAAAACAACCAGATACTGAAATACCATGGCATTGGGCACAACTATATGTTCTATAATCCACGCGTACCACTTAGGTGTATGGTCACTTATAAGGTGCATCACTGTTGCTCCACTTGTACCATCAGCGCCAAGGGTGGCTCCGGTGGTGGCCGCTATTTCCGCGGCACCGGATACCAACGCTGCTGCTGAATTTAGTGTTTCTGTTGCGGCAGTTGCCAAAGAGGCCCCAGTTGTTCCTACAGTTTCCAATATATCTAAAGCACCGTTGGCAGCCCCCGCGGTTGCAGCACTGGTTCCGTTGGCTGCACCACTGATAAATATCTCTTTCAACCACCCTGAGTTGACCTTGTCTATCCCGGATCTAAGCCACATATATCCCAGATACAGCCGCAGTGGCACCAACCAAAACAGCTGTGACTCTGCCCAAAGGTGTTTGAGAATATGCCAATCCCGGGTCTTTTGATCTTTAAATTCATGGGCAAGGTAGCGGAAGGCAAGCTCAAATCCTCCGATGTTGAACAGGTAGTGCAAATTCACCAGATGCTTCATAAACACAGCCAGCACACCATGGAGCCTTATGCCCAATAGATGTGCCACACCATAACCTCGTCCCACGGATACCATAGCACCATGCAGTTTTGGAATATAAGGCTTTTTGTCTTTGCCTCTCAGCTCGGCTAAGATATTATCAGCTGCAGCTTGGCCACCCTGTAAGGCCGGTTCCACTAAAGCAGGCAGCGGTTGACCGTCTTCCCCCACAAAGTGACTGTTGTCACCAACGGCATAAACGTTGGGCACCTGTGTTTGCAGATATTCGTTCACCACAATCCGGTTTCTCCCGGCGGTAGGTAGATTGAGCCCCGCCGGACAAACTGCGGCTTCGTATCCTCCGGTCCAAATCAGGGTGTGACTAACAATAATTTGCTCACCGTTGATCTCGATGGAGGTGGGAGTGACCTTGGAAATCGGCGAGTTGGTCCACACCTCTACCCCCAATCTGTCCAAATGTCCAGTTGCCTTAGCCACCAGATCATCGTCTAAGTCTGTCAAACACTTGTCGGCGGCCTCTACAACCATAAGCCGTACATCGGTTCGATTTATACCAAATTCCAGGCAAAGTTCCTGGCGCCAACGGGCCAGTTCACCGACTAGTTCAATACCGGTAAATCCCCCGCCTCCGACAACAAAAGTCAACAACTCTCTGCGGCGACCTGGATTTTTCTCCCGGGCCGCTTTGCGGAACATGGAACGAATATGCCCCTTAACTTTAAGGGCATCATCATAGGACCATAAAGTCAATGCATGTTCCTCTATGCCATCAATACCGTAAAATGCGGGTTTGCCCCCCATACTGACAATAAGATAGTCATACGGGTAGTCGCCCCCGACGGCCTGTACAGTGTGGCTTTCGAAATCTACTGTTTTCACTTCATCGACAACCACTTTAACTTTCGTATACTGAAAAATCCGCTCTAAAGGCACTACAACAGCATCTTCCTTAACCCGGTTTCCGGCCACCTCATGTACTTCTGTAAGTAAAGTGTGAAAATGGTTGCGGTCAATCAGCATGATATCTATATCCCTGGACCGACGCAGCCGCTTCTGCAGCCGCAAGGCCGCGGCCACACCCCCATATCCCGCTCCTAAAATGACTATACGTTTCATGGTTCTTCACCACTCCTTTCCCTGCTAACAGCCTCACAAAGTAAATCATCTGATCTGCGATCAAAACCACCCATCAGCTCTTGGCTTTTCACGGTCATAAGTAAGATTGCACCTAGTGTGAATATAGGGTAATTATACCATAGTGGGAAGTATTAGTTAAGTCGGGACATTGTGTTATCTTGGCTAAATCCATGGTAACACTGTGTGAACTGTGCTACAATGTGCGAAGAAGCAGTACCGTTTTCCCACATCAGCCGGGGTATGAAAGGGGAGCATGAGTTGACCTTTAAGAATCTGCGTGAATTTATCGAGATTTTAGAGCGTCAAGGTGAGCTGAGGCGTGTTCAAACAGCAGTCAACCCGGAACTTGAAATAACTGAGATCACTGATCGCATTTGTAAAGCCGGTGGTCCGGCACTTTTGTTTGAAAATGTGCAAGGATCCGATTATCCTGTCTTAATCAATTCCATGGGCTCATACCAAAGGATGGCCACTGCCCTTGGAGTAAACGACCTTGACGAGATCGCCAAAGAGATTGAAGAACTTTTGGATGTATCGTCATATGCAGGCTTGTTAAATAAAATCAAGGCTGTGCCCCGTTTGCTGGATCTGGCCGGTGTTTTTCCCAAGAGAGTCAGACATGCGCCCTGCCAGGAAATTGTTGAAACAGAGCCAAACCTGGATACTTTGCCCATCTTAAAATGCTGGCCGCAGGATGGTGGACGCTTTATCACGCTTCCTATAGTGATCACAAAAGATCCTGTCACCAATCAACAGAATATGGGCATGTATCGTATGCATGTATATGACAGCAAAACCACCGGTATGCATTGGCACATTCACAAAGACGGTCGGGAGAATTATTTAAAATACAAAGAAGTGGAAAAACCCATGCCTGTAGCTGTCGCTTTGGGGGCTGACCCTGCCACCATTTACGCGGCAACAGCACCACTTCCTAAAGAAATTGATGAATTGTTGTTTGCGGGGTTTTTGCGGAAACAAGGTGTGGAAACTGTGCAATGTATTACTTCTGATCTGGAGGTGCCGGCCCAGGCTGAATTCATTTTAGAAGGCTACGTCGATCTCGATGAAAAACGCCTGGAGGGACCTTTTGGAGATCACACCGGCTACTATTCACTCCAGGACCATTACCCTGTTTTTCATCTGACCTGCATTACCCGGCGCCGTGATCCTATTTATCCGGCGACTGTAGTAGGCAAACCTCCCATGGAAGATTGCTATATGGCAAAAGCCACAGAACGAATCTTTTTGCCGATTTTGAAACTGCAGATGCCTGAAATTGTCGATATCAACCTGCCCCTGGAAGGGGTGTTTCACAATTGTGCCATTATTTCCATCAACAAACGCTTCCCCGGCCATGCAAAAAAAGTCATGCACGCCGTTTGGGGCATGGGGCAAATGATGTTTACTAAAATGATCATTGTCGTTGATGGTGATATCAGCCCATCTGATCTTTCCACCGTCATGTGGAAAGTGTTTAATAATATTGATGCCGCCCGGGATTTGACTATTGTGGATGGCCCTTTGGATGCTTTAGACCACGCCTCGCCCCACAGGCATTACGGTCACAAACTGGGTATAGATGCTACTAAAAAGTGGCCTGAAGAGGGACACCCCCGCATATGGCCCCAGGATATTATCATGTCTGAGGAGGTCAAGGAACTTGTCAGTCAAAAGTGGGCCAGTTACGGCTTGGACTAAAGTTCAACAGCTTGGAGATATGGTCATGTTCAGGCACACTTTATTCGCTTTCCCATTTGCTGTAACAGGCGCGTTTATGGCTGCCGGAGGGCTGCCGGATCTTGGGCGCCTGTTTTGGATCTGTGCGGCTGTATTAGGGGCTCGAAACGGTGCCAATGCCCTCAACCGCATCATTGATCGAGATATTGATGCCCTAAACCCCCGCACCTGCCATCGCCATCTGCCCCAAGGCCTGATAAAATATTTTGAAGCGGCCGTTTTCACTTTAGCTTGTTTTGCTGTGCTTGTTTTGGCAGCATATAAGCTGGACCCCATCTATGTAGTGCTGTTGCCTATACCGATGTTGATTTTTTTCATCTATTCCTACACAAAGCGATTTACTTGGCTTTGTCACCTTGTTTTAGGTGCGGCTGTGGCCGGCGCACCTGTCGGTGCCTGGATCGCCATTACCAACACCATTGGAATTGCGGCCCTCCTTTTGGGAGCAGCTGTTGCACTTTGGGTCGCCGGTTTTGACGTAATATACGGCACTTTAGATGTGGAGTTTGACAGAAAGACGGGACTTTTTTCGATTCCGGCGGCCTTCGGTATTCCCAAGGCTTTAAAAATTTCTTCCGCTATGCATATTTTCTCTGTGGTGCTGCTTTACATGCTGCGTTGGTTTGTACCACTTGGGAATGTTTATCTTGTCGGGCTTTTGATTGTCGCTGGGCTTTTACTGTATGAGCACGTTATTGTCACACCCGATAATTTAGGCCAGGTAAAGATTGCAGCCTACAACGTAAATGAGATCGTCAGTCCAATTCTCATGGTTTTTACTGTTTTGGACTTATTAACCTAGCCCGGCAGTCCTCACTACCGCCGGACACCAATAGTTTGCTAAGTGTGATATACTTTTGGGGTATTTGCAGTGAATCTATTTTATCTAGAGGCGAGATCTATGAAACTCGATCGGATTCTTAAGTTAAGCATCATAATATTATTGCTCAGCGCGGTTCTTTGGGCCCTTTTGACTAATGACCGAACACCAACTGCAGTTTCCGACAGCCAGTGGCTGATGGGAACATTGGTTGAAATGCGGGTCTTCGGAAGCCAAAGTGCAATGCGGGGTGCTTTTAAACGCATTGAGGAAGTGGATCATGCCATGAGCCGCACACATCCCGACAGTTATATCTATGCAATTAATGCAAGTGCCGGGGAAAGCTGGGTAAAAGTTGATCAAGACACATTTCACGTCATTCAAGCAAGCATTGAATATGCAGCACTTACCCAGGGGCTTTTTGAACCCAGTATCGGGCCTTTAGTGGAACTGTGGGCCATAGGCACCCCTCGGGCAAGCCTACCTTCCGCTGAAGCAGTTGAAGAGAGAAAACAGCTGATCAACTACCATGATATTCAGCTTGATGTCGAAAAGAGACAAGTTAAGCTTGGTGCCGCCGGTATGGGAATTGATCTGGGGGCTATTGCCAAGGGTTATGGCGCAGATGCGGCAGCAGCGTTTTTGAGGAATCAGGGAGTAAAGAGCGCCTTTTTAAATCTAGGCGGCAATGTGTATGTGCTGGGGGCAAAGCCCGATGGAACTCCTTGGCGCATCGGTATTCAAAATCCCGAGGCCCCCAGAGGCACCCACATGGCGGTTTTGGAGGTTGAGGATACCTCCATTGTGACCTCAGGCCCTTATGAGAGATACTTTATTGAGGACGGCATACGATACCATCATATCCTGGATCCCGTAAGCGGTTATCCTGCGGAAAGCGGTTTAGCCAGCGTGACGATTGTGTCTCCGTCTTCCACTGCTGCAGATGCTCTTGCAACGGGGGTATTTATATTAGGTATGGAAAAGGGCCTTGAACTTTTGGAAAACCTGGACAATGTCGAGGGGATCTTGGTTGGCGACAACAGACTGGTTTATGTGACAAGTGGTCTGAAAGGTCGGCTCTTATCTTTAGCAGAAGGATTTGAACTCTATGAATAAGTACCACAGAAATTGGCAAAATCGCTACTTCAAACCCGGTGATCTGATCATCTACACCGTTCTCATCGCAATTTTTGCCTTAGGTACCGCCATTACAGTCAGCGGCAACAAAACTGCTGCTTCCGTGGCCGTTGTTACATCAGATGGTCAAGAAGTGCACAGAGTTGATCTTAAAAAAGTGAAAGCTCCATATGAATTCACCGTGGAATTGGGTGGAGGTCACTACAACACTATCAGAGTGGAGAATGGACGCATACGTGTCATTGAGGCATCATGCCCTGATCAGATTGATGTAAAGCAGGGCTGGATCTCGCTCCCTTACCAATCAATCATTTGTTTGCCGAACCGCCTTTTAATCAATATTTTACCTGCTCAAGATGAAGTAGAGGAGATCGATGGCATTGCGTTCTAGAAGAAAAAAGACCCCATTATCTGTACGCCGCATTACTTGGATTGGTGTCTTCGTTTCCCAAGCTTTGATGCTGCACGGCATAGAGCGGCTGCTGCCTGTGCCGCAATTGGCACCCGGTGTCAAACTGGGCCTTGCCAACATCATCACATTGGTTGCTCTTAGTATTTTGCCTTGGGGTGATGCCTGGCTGATCCTGCTTTTGCGGAGCTTTTTAGGTGCTTTGCTGGGTGGCGGCGCAAGCAGCGTACTTTTTAGTCTCGCGGGCGGTATTTTAAGTTTCCTAATTATGTCCGCTCTCTTGAAGTACAGGCACATATTCAGTACACCTGCCATCAGTGTGGCCGGGGCGTTTTGCCACAACCTGGGTCAGATTCTCATGGCAGGGCTGGTAGTTGAGACTTTTAATATATTTGTTTATTTTCCTATTTTGGTTGTTTCTGCACTGGTCACCGGGTTTTTCATCGGTGTGATCAGCGATCTAACTGTCAATGCACTGAAAAGATCCCGTCTGACCCCGGTGGCCGATGATCATCACTGAGTTGGTACAACCTTGGGAAAGTTGAGGCTAGCAAATATCATGACACTGGATTTTTGGCAAGATAACCTTGAACTCCAGGTCCAATTGGAAAAAGTGGAAGAGATAATTTTTGACCATGTCAAATCCCGGGAGAATACGCTGACCCAAGCCGGCATCCAGTTGGCCTCGGCAGGCGGAAAAAGGCTGAGACCGGCGTTAGTCTTGCTTGCCTCTACATTTGGTCCTAAGTCCTCTGGAAATATCCGGAATATTGCAGCTGCCGTGGAGATCCTGCATATGGCTACACTGATTCATGATGATATTATTGACGAATCCCGCTATCGGAGAGGGCAGCCGGCTGTCCACGAACGCTTTGGTAAAGATGTTGCCGTTTATACTGGGGACTATTTGTTTACCCGCAGTATACTTTTGTTAGCTGACTGCAAAAGCGTTGATCACCTGGCAAAATTGGCAAGAGCCCTTAAAATTGTCTGTGAGTCGGAAGTATGTCAGCACTCTGAACGCTACAATGTCGATCTTTCTATACGGCAGTACCTGCGGAAAATTAAAGGCAAAACAGCCGCACTGTTTGCCATTAGTGCATCATTGGGTGCAGTGGAATCGGGGGCCGGACAGAGTGTGGTCGCAAGACTCAGACGTTTTGGATCCTATTTGGGTATGGCTTTTCAAATTCGAGATGACATTTTAGATTTTACTGGTCAGGAGTCTGAATTGGGAAAACCCACCTCCAGCGATATGCGGAAGGGCAATTTCACCTTACCGGTAATTTATGCTTTGCAATCTGCTGCACACACTGGACTGCGTTCTATTTTGAAGAAACCTTACATATCGCCCGAGGATTGGGATGCTGCCTATGAGTTGGTCAAAACCAGTAATGGAATTGAAAAATCACAGATCGTGTTTAACAAATACTGCCAAAAAGCCCGCCGGGAACTTGATTTGCTCCCCCACTCTTTGGCAGTTGATACATTAGGTAATGTCCTCAGCAAACTACAGCTCAATCCTTTTGATAAATGCAGTACGAAACCCGCTTCAGATCCGCTGTTTCCGGGGCCATCAGATTTTCGGCACTGCCGACAACAAAAATGCCGCCGGGTACCAGGGATTCACTAAACTGTTTGGTCAAACGGGCCTGGGTCTCTGGTGTGAAATAGATAAAAACATTGCGGCACAAAATCATATGAAAACCTTTTTCATAGGAATCTTCCAAAAGGTTGTGTCTTTTAAGTCTAACTTTGCCTTTGATGCCGGCATCGATTTTAAAAGACCCGTTTTCTTGGGTAAAGTATTTATTCTTATATAAACTGGGCAGGCTGTTCAAAAGGTTCTCCCCATATACCCCCGCTCCAGCTTTCACCAAAGCACTTTGATCAAAATCTGTGCCTAAAAGCGTATGGGCGGTGTTGGGGCTGAGTTCTTGCAGGATCATGGCCACAGTATATATTTCGGCACCTATGGACGCTCCCGCACTCCAAATTTTCAACCTGCGGAAACGCTGAAGCAGATCCGGCAGCACTTTTTCCTCGATTTCCTTAAACACTGAAACATCCCGATAAAACTGGGATGTATTGATCGTCAGGTATTCGGTAAATTTCAGCCGTTCCTCTTCACTGGATTCCAGTATTTTAAGATATTCTTTATATGTCTTAACTCCGGTGCGATCCAACCACTGCCTGATTCGCCGCTGCATTTGCTGTTGTTTATACTGGCTTAGATCCAAGCCAATGGTAGTTTTTAGGCTTTGCTTCAAAATTTTGTAATCCCCATCAGTCAAAATAACACTCATTGGCTACCTACCTTTACTCTAGTTTTCTTGCTGCCCGCACAGCTGCATCACCCACACGGCCGATGGGCAGGATAAAATCGGCATTACCGGTTTCCACAACCGCTCTTGGCATACTGTATATGGTTGACGTGTATTCGTCTTGTACTATTGTAACACCGCCTGCTTGTTTGATCTTTGCCATGCCCTCCGCACCGTCTTTCCCCATACCCGTTAAAATCACACCTACAAGCCTGTTTCCATATACCTCAGGTAATTTCAACATGGTTACATCAATAGATGGCCGCACATAATTGACTTGCGGACCTTTGTCTAATTTGATTATGCGCTCTTTAGACACAGTCATATGGTAGCCGCCCGGCGCTATATACACAGCCCCGGCCTTCACTTCATCGCCATCCTCTGCTTCTCTTACCTCTAGGGCCGCGACTTGATCAAGTCGCTCTGCCATAGATTTAGTAAATCCGGCCGGCATGTGCTGAACGATCAGTACTCCGGCGGATAAATCCTTAGGAAATTGGCGCAGTACCTCTTCTAATGCCCGCGGTCCACCGGTGGAAGAACCAATCACAATCACTGTGTTTGCCAAAGCAGATTTTTTCCCTAAAGGGAACCTTGGGGGTATACTTACCTCTGCTGCGGCCCGAACAGACATGGGGGTGGGGGTTTTTGTTGGGGTTGTGGAACTCGATGCCGGCCACCGAGATAATGCAGTGGGTCGGGCAGTTCGAGCGGTTTGCACCTTGGCTCCCACCGCTGCTTTTAATTTTTGGATCAGTTCATCTTGAATATCCGCAATGTCCAAGGATATAGAACCGGATGGTTTGGCGACAAAATCTACCGCCCCCAACGCCAAAGCCTCCATGGTGGCCTTAGCACCGGTTTGGGTCAAACTGCTTAACATGATTACCGGCACCGGTCTTTTAGCCATTATTTCCCGTAAAGTGGATAAACCATCTTTGCGGGGCATCTCAACATCAAGTGTAATGATATCCGGCTGCAATTTTTCAATCTTATTTAAAGCATCGAGGCCGTCCCGGGCAGTGCCTATGACTGCAAAAGTATCTTCTGTGGCGATCATATCTGATATGACTTTGCGCATAAAAGCTGAGTCATCTACTACCAATACCCTGGCTTTGGCCATATTTTCACCTCTCAAAGAACTTTAAGCCGACATTTTTAGATCTCCTCCGGCTTTTCACCAATACTTTGGACCAATACCATACCGTTTTTTGGATAAAAGGTCATCTTGCGCCCTTTGTTGCCCTCCACGGCCATTCCTTTAAGGACAATGCCGTGTTTGGCCAGGTGCTTTTTAACTGCCGCAACGTTTTGTTTGCCAACGTTGAGGGTGGAGTTGGCTAATTTTGGAAACAAGTTGGCTCCACCGGCAATTTTGGCCTCCAAAACGCTGCGGCGTCCTCCTAAAGCTGTGACCGCGCTGATCAGGGCAGGTATGGCGGTATCGGCAAACTTGCCCGGCTGTTTTACATCTGTTTCATTTTTGCTTTCTGACAAAAACACGTGGGCCAGGCCCCCTACGCCGCGCCCCTTGTCGTAAATGGCCACTCCTACACAGGAACCCAAACCCACTGTTACTAAAACTTCTTCACCTTTTGCAACTTTCAACTCACTCATATTGACAAACTTTTCTGCCATCACCTACTACCCGTCCCCAGCAATATATTAAAAAACTTATGGAAGCCACCTTCACCGGGAACCAGCATAATGTGACCGGCAATTTGTCTTCCTTCCGAAGAAAATGCAGACTTAATAACTGTAATATAATCATCTGTAAGCTCGGCGCCGACTAAAATAGAGGCCCAAATGGCACCGGCCATGTCTATTGCCAAACCGGGCACAGAAGGTTTGATCATAAGATCAGTCATACTGGAAAGAGCGTTCAGGTAAGAGGTAATTACCACATTCCCTACTTCTTCTAAAACAGAACAGCTCATTTCATCAAACTCCACAAATTCATGGCCCAAAAGCTGCTCCACCAATCCTTGTGCACAGTCAATTGGCAGTAAAAACGCCATATGGCCGCGAACATCTCCGGAAACCTCAATATAAATTCCGGCCACCGGAGCCTCGGGACCTCCGATTAGATCAATACTTTCCGGCAGGCTCATAAAAGCAACTTCCGGAACTACCATATCCAGCTTGCGATCGTAGAGCATACTGGAAAGTGCTGCCGTGGCATTACCTGCACCAATGTTGCCCAACTCCTTGAGCAGATCCATCTCCATGGGAGTCGGCTTGACTTCTTCACCCATATGCTCGCCTCCGTTTTCTAACCTGCGATCTTGCGCAAAGCCTCAATAATTCGCTCCGGTTGAAATGGCTTGACCAAAAAATCTTTGGCACCGGCATTGAGGGCTTCAAGAACCATAGGTTTTTGTCCCATGGCACTGCAGACAATTACCTTAGCATCGGGATCAACTTCCAATATCTTTTTGATAGCGGTAATCCCATCCATTTTCGGCATGGTAATATCCATGGTCACCACATCGGGTTTAAGCTCCTTGAAAAGCTCGACAGACTCCTCACCATCAGCGGCTTCTCCCACTACCTCATACCCATTTTTCTCCAATACATTTTTTAAGCTCATGCGCATAAACGCAGTATCGTCAGTCACCAAGACTCTTTTTGCCATTACTTTCCCTCCGTTATGTCACTATACCATGAATTATCTATGATCAGCGGATAGTTCGTGTAAAACCGCGGAAATGTCAAGAATCAGAGCTACTGTTCCATCACCCAACACGGTAGCCCCGGCCACGCCTTGAATATCACCTAACATTGAGCTCAAAGATTTGATAACAACTTCTTGCTGACCCAATAATTCATCGATAATCAGCCCGGCCTTAGCTGAGCCACCCTCCACCACTATGATCGGCAAATCGCCTTGGTGTTTTGAAGCCTCAAAGCCCAGTAGTTGAGGTAAATCGAGAATAGGCAGCACCTCATTGCGCAAGGTGATAACCCGTTCCCCGTGGATAGTCTTTATAGCTTTAGGTTCAACTCTCAAATTTTCTCGCACAGACTGGATAGGGATAGCACACGTTTCCCGACCTGCCTGCACCAGCAGCGCTCTAATGATGGCAAGAGTCAAAGGAAGTCTTAGTGCAACAGTTGTGCCTTTGCCAACTTCACTTTCAATCTCCACAGACCCGTTCATGCTGTCTAATGCCGCGCGCACAGCGTCCATACCAACTCCGCGACCCGATACATCAGTAATCTCCTCGGTGGTACTGAATCCCGCCTGGAAAATGAGGGCTTGAGCTTCTGAATCCGATAGTTTGGCTGCTTCTTCTTCAGTGATCATGCCGTTTTCCACGGCTTTTTGTTTGATCTTGTCCGGATCGATACCCCGCCCATCATCGGCGATTTCAATCACAACGTGACTGCCTTCATGTCTTGCCTCCAACCTAATGTTGCCTGCGGGGGCTTTACCCTGTTCACGCCGGACTTCAGCTGTCTCCAAACCGTGATCAACAGAGTTGCGGATTAAATGCACTAAAGGATCGCCGATTTGGTTCATCAAAGAGCGGTCCAATTCGGTTTCTTCTCCAACCACCTGCAGGTTGATAGTCTTAGCCGCATTTTTGGCCAAATCCCGCACCATACGGGGGAATCGATCAAACACCTGTTTGACTGGCACCATCCTCAGTTTCATTGCAGCGTATTGAAGCTCTGTCGTGACTCGATCCAATTGCGCTACAGCTGCCCGAGCATGGGTTCCATCTAAATGTCTGGCCACCTCGGCAACTTGAGTCCGGCTGATCACTAATTCACCTACCAGGTTGTTGAGCTCATCAAGTCTTTCGGTTTCTACCCGTACAAACCGCTCTGCAGCTCGTTCCGTAGTCGCACTCTTTCCGGCCGCGGCCGCAACCAAACTTGACACGTCCACTCTCGCGGTCTTGTCCTCTTCGCCCTCCGTATGTTCGCCAATAGGCAGAGGGCCTGTTCTTTCTAAGGATACGTCATTAACATCGGCTTCAATGACTTCAGGGACCCCCAAAGCAACGTCCCGAATTTCCTCAGGGGAATAATGAGTGAAAAACAAAACCGTGAATCTATCGTCAAATCTCTCTTCATCGAGATCTTCCGCCGATGGGACGGATTTTGCGATCGTACCCAATCGTTCCAATGCTTGAAACACGGTATAAGCCCGCACTGATTTCATTAGAACATCGTCCCTGAGCACGATGGTCACTGCAAATGGCCGAAAGTCTTTAGCAACAGCTTCTTTGATCAATTCTCGATCATATTCATTTAAAGGCAGTTCCACTGCACCTTGCTGTAGGTCCATCGGCCGAGACAACTTAGGGGTTTCGCTGGAAGCATCTTCATCAAGGATCCTGATCAGCTGCTCCTTAATGAGAGTTGTATCTGTCACAATCCCATCTGTTGCAATCACTTCATCGAGCATGACCTCCAGTATATCCACTGAAGCAAACAACGTATTAATTAGTTCCTCAGTGACCCCAAGCAAGCCATCCCGGAGGGCATCGAGTAAATTCTCCATGTAATGCGTTAAATCCGCCAGTTTGTTGTACCCCATGGTACCGGCCATGCCCTTTAAAGAATGAGCTGCTCTAAACATTTCTGCAATGAGCTGGGCGTCCTGGGGGTTTTGTTCAAACTCCAACAAGTTTTCATTCAAAGATTGTATATATTCCCTTGCTTCGGCAGCAAAAACATCCTTGTATTCCGAAAAATCCATAAATCAGATGCCTCCTCGGGGCCCCATGAAATTACCGAACAGAGGAAATGCGTTCTTGGGGTGTCGCAATTTCTGTAATGCGCACACCAAACTGCTCCCCTACCACCACAACTTCACCTTTTGCGATGAGAGTGTCATTGGCTAATATTTCTATGGGCTCCCCGTCTAACGTATCCAGCTCCACGATGGAGCCGGGACCCAAACGCAATATTGTCTCGATAGGCAGGCGGCTGCGCCCCAAAATAGCCCGAACTCTAACCGGGATGTTTTGAATCAAGGCAATGTTGAGATTGCCGAGCTCACCCAGGCTTACCCCTATTTCGGGTTCAGGTGCCATGTCTCTCCACGAGAAAGGCTCTGGTGCCGGGGATTCTGACGCGGGCTGGGGCTCTTCCCAAACTGCCGCTGCTTCTTGCCCCATTACCAAATCTTCTGAAAAAGTTTCAACCGGGGCTTCGGCCAACTCATCTTCCACAGGCGGTGCCGCATCCTCGCTATCACTGTATCCAATGGCTTCCATAAGTCTGCGCACCATGTCTTTAGCAAAATCCAGTTCAATGAGCTGCAGCATTTCGCTATCCAAAAGGTCCTCCACTTGAATGCGAAAAGCCACCTGCACTACGGGTTCTGCAATAGGCAGCTGTTCACTGCCTTCTGTCAAATCCAACTGCTCCACTCGAGGGGGAGATATATCTATACGGCTGCCAAACATATCGCTCATGGCAGTTGCCGAAGAACCCATCATCATATTCATGGCCTCGCTCACCGCGCTGACATGCAGCTCTGTCAAGGACTCCGGCGGGCTGGATCCATCTTCACCTAGCATAAGACTGGCAATCACTCCGGCGTCTGATTCCTTCATAACAAGCAGGTTGTTGCCGGCAAGCCCTTCAGTATATTCAACATTTATAACTACACACGGAATAGGATAACGCTCCCGTACACTTTTTCGGCTGGTCATAACCACTTCGGGAACAGTAATTGACACCTTGTGGTTCAGCAAAGTAGAAAGAGCCGTTGCCGCCGCACCCATGGAGACATTGCCGGCTTCGGCCAATGCATCCTGTTCCATCTCTGTTAAGTGGGGTTCTTCTGCTTCTCCTAACTCACCATCAGGCTCATCTTGACCCGCATCCTCATCGGCTGCAGTGTCATCATTGCCCCCAAGCAGTGCATCAATTTCTTCTTGACTTAGAAACTCATCCATCAAATTCGCTCCTTTCCTGGGAGCGCACAGCCGTGATCACGATCCCTAATTTATCTCCGAGTTTGCCCGGGGATGCCAAAAATTTCCCAAGATCCCCTACATGCACCTCCAAATTTTCGTGCTGTTTGCGATCAAGACTGATTACGTCACCTACCTGCAGATTGAGCAGGTCCGCCACTGTTACAACAGTTGTTCCCAGTTCTACGTTGACGGTAATCGGAGTCTCTTTGACTTTGGCCTGTAGGTTGCGACTGTCTGCAGTTCCGGGCCGCCGCCGCAAAGACCCAAATAGGCTCAGGGACGTAAGTTTTTTAAGCACCGGCTCCAAAGCTGAATAACTGATGCAAATATTGACAAAATCCTGGGCCTTGCCAACACCCAAAGCCAAAGAAATCAATATGACGGTTTCCCGCTCCTGCATCACCTGGAGAAACTGGGGATTGCTTTCAATAGACTGCAAAGTAACAGTCAGCTCCATAAAGTCCGACCATGCGTTTGCAAAATTGTCAACCATGGGTTCAAATAATTGGTTGGTCAACACGGCTAACTCTATGTCAGTAAGTTCCCGCGGCCGTTCTAAGGCCATTCCCGGTCCGCCGCACAGTCGATCATACAAAAGAAAGGATATATCCGGACTGAGCTGCATGATCAGGCTGCCTTCCAACGGCTGCATATCAGATAAAATAATTACCGATGGGTTGGGGACTGAGCGGATAAATTCTCCAAAGGTGAGCTGTTCTATGGATTGTACAGTAAGCTCTACCCTTGAACGCAGCTTTGCTGAGATCATACCGGAAAACTCTCTGGCAAACTGCTCATGGATTCTGTGTAAAGCCCGCACCCGTTCCTTCGAAAATCTATGGGGCCGTTTAAAATCGTAAACAGCCACTTCATCCGAAACTTCATCTTCCTGGACTTGACCTGCTACCTGGTTGATTAATTCATCGATTTCTTGCTGACTGAGGATATCATCCAGTTGCCCCACCCCCTTATGTACCCCCGGGTCTGGGAAGCCAAACTGCCGAAGGTTGGTGCACTACATTATGCGTTGGCTGTGCCGGCCAATTCCTCGGACAATACTTCTGCCTGCAGTTCAATTTGCTCTTCAGAACTTAGAATCTTGTCCACATCCAACAAGATCAAAAGCCTTTCTTCGATCTTGCCTATGCCCTGAATATACTCGGCTTTCAAACCTGCTATTGTACGGGGTGGTGGATCAATATCACCTTGAGCGATCCGCAAAACCTCAGTCACATCATCAACAACTAGACCAACTTGATTGTTGCTTATATCAACATTAATGATGCGGGAATCATCGGTCATTTCCGTTGCCTGAACACCGAATCGTTTCTTAAGATCAATTATCGGTATAACCTCACCACGCAAGTTAGTAACTCCCTCGACGAAATCCACCACATTGGGCAGTTTGGTAATCTCCCGCGGTTTGACAATCTCTCTTACTTTGGTAATTTCCAAACCGAATTCTTCACCATAAAGACTAAAGACAACTAACTGCCTTTCTTCGTCTACCTTTCTGGCTGTTTCCTCCAATTTACAGTACACCTCCTGTTTAAGTAACACATGCTTTTATGTTGCGACCTCAATGTTATATTCGGCAGATAAACTTGGGTTCTTTAACTATACTGTATAAACTATATACCATTATTTGCTAGTTCGCCAAACACCCTCTACCATCCTGCCGCATTTCGGGTTAATCCGTTCCGCTGTATAGAGGCCGTACAGCCATAAACTTTTATAACAAAATATCAAAAAGGCCTCATATGGAGGCCCTTAGACACTGTCAACTTAAATTTGCTAAAAAATAGGCAGCCTCAGCCCACCCCAACCTTGAAGACTGCTCTCACCGGTTAAATACGAGAGTTCTAAAAACAACACAGCTGCTTCAACTCCGCCGATTAAGTACCCACCAAATAGAGCATTGTTTAAATTAACGCCAATGCCTCCATATACTCTTATGAAGTCCATACCCGTATGGGCCCGGTATACTACTTCCAAATCAAGAGGCCGATCCTCTTTAAGCCCCATATGCATAGCAACAAAGACATCAGGGACAACTTTGTAGCGCAGTCCCAGCTTGAAACCTTTCGTCGATGCCGCTATATCGCCAAACAACGTGACCGGCTTGTCTACTTTTTCAAGATCCAATTGGACATTCAATTTGTAGTCATCTGTTTCTTGAGCCAAAACCGTACCGGCCACCGCCACGACAAGCAAAACAACCATGACAATCCAAACCGCTTTACGCACCAACTTCACTCCTTTCCGAAAATGTAATAATATGTCCGGTATGCTACTTATTGCAAGCTGGTTTTCTATTCGCTGCCCACTAAAGAAACTCCTGTACATTCGGAAAGAGGTATGTATACTTTTTCGTGGAAATATCAATTACGAAAACTGACCGGTTTTGACACATTCATGCTTTAGGCAGGTGGGACCAGTGTTTGCTATGAAAGTCATCGTCAACCCCAAAGCCGGGGGCGGTAGAGCGCTGAAAGTACTTAGACGGGCCAAACAGGTGCTTACTAACACAGGTTGGGCTTTGGATATTAGTATTACGGAAGGCCCGGGCCATGCCGTAGAAATGGCAAACCAAGCGGTCCTAAAACAAGTGCCGCTTATTACGGTCATAGGTGGCGATGGCACTGTTAATGAAGTAATTCAAGGTATTGCCGACACCCAAACCCGCTTGGCTATTATTCCCGGCGGCACCGGCAACGATCATGCCCGTTCACTTACCATCCCTCTCCAACCAGAAAAAGCGGCGGCTGTCATCGCCCAAGGTAAGGTAATTGCCATGGACATCGGTCAAGAGCGTGAACGGCTTTTTGGATGTCTAACAGCAATCGGCTTTCCAGTTGATGTTATTGACCACACGAATAGGAAAGGGCGCATTTTAGGTGGTTCATTTGCCATTTTGAGTTCTGTATGGCAAACCTTGAAAAACCTGCGTGCATATGACGCTTTAATTCAACTTGATGGTGAAAGCATGTTTGTCAAAACCTGTGGTATTTTCGTCCTAAACACCCCCTCTGTTGGAGGTGGCTTTCGATTTGCACCCCATGCAAATGTTACCGATGGGCTGCTGGATGTCATGGTGGTCGGACCGGTCAGCAGCTGGGATCTTTTGACGACTTTGCCTAAAGCTTACAAAGGCCGACATATTGGCCACCCTGCCATTTCTCTCCACCGCGCGAAGAAGGTGCACATTGAAACGGTAAAACCCGTTCCTAAAATGTTTGATGGCGAAATCATAGGCATGACACCGATTGAGGTCAATGTTAGGCCTAAATCCCTCTACCTTGTAGTACCTCAGAGTTTTCCTGAACCGGGACCCTTGCTGGAGGAAGAGCTTGCAAACCAAAAACAACAAATTCCCACTGCACTGGCAAAAGTGGGTTTGTGACCAAGAGTTACTAGGGCTGCTTCTAAAGGATTTTCCACACTGTGCGCCAATAAATAATTTAGGAGCAGGTAGCTTTATTTCATCTAGTAAAGGAGCAGCCTATGTGTGCCAAACTCGCCGCAAATCCTCCTTTGAGGTAATGTCTCGTTATGAAGCACTGCCTGCGGCTTTGCAGGATTTTTTCGACGGCCAGTATCAACGTGCCTACCAGTTAGTTAAAGACATGCGTCACCCAGAATCCGGACTTTATTATGATGCTTATGTTGCCATCGGCCAGAGTTCTTTGCCCAGTTCCATTGCGGCAACCGGTGTCGGATTGATCGCTTTATGTATAGGTGATTACAACGGTTGGGAACAAAATGCGGAAGCACAAGTTATTCACAGTTTGCAGGCTATGGTGGGGGATATACCGGGTATTAAGCCTCACAAAGATCCGGGAACCGGTTTTTTCGCCCATTTCATCGATGCCGAGAACGGCGCCCACCGATGGGACTCAGAGATCTCCACTATAGATACAGCTTTGTTGGTCAGTGGAGCTCTTTTTGCAATGCGCTATTTCCAAAAAAACGACGAAATTGCCCGCCTGGCGATGCAGTTATACAATTCCGTTGACTGGGGAGCCGCAGTCTCCAACCCTACTACAGGCGATATATACTTGGAAATAAGAAAAGGCCGAGGTTTTAACCCCCTCGCCCCTTATAATGAGTATTCAATTTTAGCCAATATGGCCCGAGGTTCACAAACAGGTCAACAGTTGTGGGAAAACATTTATGCCCCCGACCAGCTCCACCTACTGCCGATGCAGTGTGTGGGAGCCGGACGACGTATTATTTGTGAAACTGATAACATTCCTTCATCTTTTGTGTATCAATTCCCCTTTTACCTTGTACATGAGTACACCTTAAGCCCCATTTACCAAGACCTATATGCCAATGTCGCATATGCCGATCGAATGGATTGGCTCCAATGCCACAATGCCCCTACATTCGTGTGGGGCCACGGAGCCGGCGTAACGCCGGCCGGGCACTACCACCCCGACGCGATTGGCAACAATCCTTTGTCTGTAGCATCGCCATACATTATAGCCGGCTTTCTGCCGGTGTATCCCCAGGGGATGTATGATCTTTACGATATCTACCACACTTTGATCCCCTATGACAAACCCCACCGGGCACCCCGGGATCCGGTAGATTCCATCCGTTTTCAAAGTGCTTACAGATATGGTCTAACCCGTTTACAAATCAATGCCCGGGATTCTAGACCCTGGTATCCCCAACACACCTCGGTAATAGATTGGAGCTCCATGCTTTACGGCCTTACTGCTTTTAAACACGGTGTGGAGTTTTTTGCAAGATGCAATCAGATTCAGGATTTGCTATCAGCCTCGTAACTTAGGGCTTTCTCGGATTCCACAGCATGGGCAAACTGTACCATATACAGCCTGTGGTAAACTCCATCTTGCTCCAACAGTTCCTCGTGGGTGCCCATTTCGACGATGCGCCCGTGATCAATGACAACGATCTTATCGGCCTTTTGAATAGTAGTCAGCCTGTGGGCAATGACAAACGAAGTACGGCCGGCTAGCATATGCTCAAGTGCAGTTTGGATAATTTGCTCTGTTTGGGTATCGATATTAGCAGTGGCCTCATCCAATACCAAAATCCTTGGATCATTGATAATAGCCCTTGCAAATGATACCAACTGCCTTTGGCCTAAGGACAATTTGCTGCCCCGCTCCTGTACGTCAGTATCGTATCCATCGCTGAGGCGCTCTATGAAGTCATGGATTCCCAAGGCTTTTGTAACTTCCAACATATCTTCTTCACCGGCGTAAGGATTACCGTACAACAAATTTTCCCGCACAGTGCCTGAAAACAAAAACGGTTCCTGCAAAACTAACCCAATTTGAGAACGCAGGGATTTTTGAGTAACATCGCGAATATCGAGGCCATCTATCTTGATACTGCCTTTTTGAATGTCATAAAATCGGCAAAGTATGTTAATCATTGAAGTTTTGCCGGCTCCAGTATGTCCCACAAAAGCAATTGTTTCACCGGGCTGTACATCAAGGTCAATATCTTCCAGAACATAATCTTCGCCTTCATAGGCAAAATGAACCCCTGCAAATTCCACATGTCCATGAATCGTCGGCAGCTCCACGGCCCCGGGCTTATCCTGAATCTCAGGCTCTGTATCCAATATGCCAAACACCCGCTCTGCACCGGCCATGGCGGTTTGAATCACCCGAAACAGCTGTCCCAGGTTTCTAAGGGGCCCGAAGAATTGTCCTGTATAGCTGATAAAGGCCACCATTTCTCCCACAGTGAGATCGCCCTGCACAAGCCAACGCCCGCCGAACCAAAGCACAATCACTGTGCCCGCGACCGAAATCAAATCGATAATGGGCCAAAAGAAAGCGAAAATGCCAACTGCCTTCACGGCGGCATCGTAACTGTCTTCGTTGAGCACTCCAAAGCGCTTCAAGTTTTCTTCCTCTCGGGAAAACGCCTGGGTAACCCGCACCCCCGAAATGTTCTCCTGCAGACTGGTGTTGACAACGGCTACTTTTTCACGCACCCGTCTTTGCGCCAGAAAAATGCGCATCCGAAAACCGGTCACCATATAAAGCAGGAATGGCACAGTAACCAAAGTCAAAGCAGTCAGGCGGACATTCATGGTAAACATGATTGCCAAAATGCCGACCAGAGTCACTGTATCGCTGATAAAGTTGATGACACCCCCACTTAGAAGTTCATTCAATGCATCGATATCGCTGGTGAGCCGAGTAATCAGCCTACCTACCTGCATATTATCGTAATAGCGCAAGGATAAACGCTGCAGATGCTCATATAGACCCTGGCGCATAGTATAAATAATTCTTTGTCCCATTGATGCCATCACAAAACTTCTTCTGTACGATAAAATCCAGCTGATAACAAAGAGCGCGCCCATGGAAAGGGCAATCTTGTCTACACCGCGTAGATCGCCGGAACTAATATAGTTATCAATTGCTATTTTACTCAAATAAGGAATAGCCAAAGTAGTTGCTGAGACACCGAGCATTAAAGCAACAGCTGCAGCCAGCTGCTTTTTATGCGGCCCCAGATATCTAACCAACCGCAATAGCATACCGCGGTCAACAGGTGCTGTATGCTGCTCATGCTCCATTTGATAGGCCATGTATTTCTCCCCTTCTTCTTACTATCTCTGTAAACTCTCACACTCAACTTTGGTGTTCATTAGACCTTCAACTTGCCAAATGGTTCGCGGGCAAAATTTGCGACTGGAGGATTTGACGATAAACTCCTCCTTCTTTGACCAGCTCTTCATGGGTACCCTGCTGTGCGATCACACCATCGTGAACAACTAATATTTGATCTGCCAGCTGTACAGTAGACAACCGCTGGGCGATAATAAATGTAGTTCTTCCCTCCATCAAACGCTCAAGGGCTTCCTGGATTTTCCTCTCCGTCTCCAAATCCACGCTGGAAGTAGAGTCATCCAGAATCAATATCTTGGGATCTGCCAAAAGGGCTCTAGCGATGGCCACCCGCTGCCTTTGCCCCCCGGAAAGGCCGACACCCCGCTCTCCCACGATGGTGTCATAGCCATTGGGCAGTTCCATGATAAACTCATGGGCCGCGGCGGCCCTAGCTGCTTCTTCAACGTCAGCCTGGGATGCCGTTGGGCGCCCATAGGCAATATTTTCCCGAATCGTAGTGGAAAACAGGAAGTTTTCCTGAAGCACCATGCCGATTTGGCTTCTTAAAGATTTCAGTGTAATATCTCGCACATTGCGGCCATCGATGAGCACTTGGCCTTCATTTGCGTCATAAAACCGCGGTATGAGATGCACCAAAGTACTTTTGCCCGATCCAGTGGAACCAACGACTGCGATTACCTCACCGGGTTCTGCCTCGAAATTAATTTTATGCAGTACACGCTGGTTGTCCTCATAGCTGAAACTCACATTTTTAAAGGCAACTTTGCCTTCTATGGAGGGCAGTTCAGCGGCATCTTGTTCATCTTGAATGGCTTGGGGCCAATCCAAAAGCTCAAAAACACGCCGGGAAGATGCTGATGATCTTTGCATTACACCAAGGATATACCCCATCATGCGCACCGGCCAAATCAGCATCCACAGTGCACCGTGGAAGGCAATCATCGAACCTAAAGTCATTCTGCCTAAGACAACTTCCCTGCCTCCGTACCAAAGCACAAATACTGTACCCAAATTGGCGAAAAAATCCATGGCAGGATGATAAAAAGCACTGGTTTTAGCGCTTACTAGTGTTTTGTCACAAAGTGCAATATTTTCTTCATGAAATTGTTCAACTTCCCGTTCTTCCTGGCTGAAAGCCCGCACAACTCTAACCCCAGAAAAGTTCTCTTGGGCCTGGGCAGTCATACTTGCCCTTTGTTCTTGGACATCGGTATACAAAGGATGTACTTTTTGAGAATAACGCACTGCCACCAAAAACAAGAAAGGCAGCATAGACAAAGAGATTAAAGTGTATTGCCAGTCGAGATAAAGCAAATACCCTGTAACACCGGTTAGCCAAACTAAGTTGCCGAGCAGTGAACTGAACCCAAATCCTGTCGCCTCACGGCACATTTCAACATCACTTGTCAGGCGGGACATCAATTCCCCTGTAGCGGATTTTGCATAAAAGGCAAAGGACTGCCGCTGCAGCTTTTCATAAAGATCGTTTCTTAAAGAACGGGCCACCTGCAGTGAGGCTTTGTCTGTGACATAGATCTGCATAAAAATAGAAATGGAACGGATTACACCGGTAATCAGCAGGGCAAATGCTACCAAATTCAAAAATGCATACGCCGCATTTGAGGTCAATTCTCCACTGCCGATGCGATCAATTACTTGTTTTGTATAAAGCGGCACTAAGAGTGCTAAAATCATTTCCACAATGGAACCGCCAAACCCGACCAAAAGCCTCCACCACTGGGATCGGGCATAGCGTAAAAGTCGAATCAAATCTTGCATATTCCTGCCTCCTTTAATGAGACTTCGTGTCTTATACTATCGGCAACCGCTAAGGCATCTATGCACTTTCTAACAAAGGTGTATGCTCCTACCCCCAAAGAAAAGGCTGACCACAAGGTCAGCATCCGTGTGATTCCAGTTGACACCCGCCGGCCTTCTCACACCTATGTCACCTCTGCCACTCGCACAACCAAATTGGTCCCATATGGATATCCGGCAGCATCTACAACCAACCATGCTCGGTCTGCATCATGGGTGAATGCAAGTTCCTCATCATTATCCAACCAGCGTACACACCTCACTGGCTGCTCCCAATCTGTAAACAGCCGTGGACCAGCGCCCGAAGTCATACGAACTACATTTTTGTCGCCTCGCACCGACAAATTATACACAAACAGATAAATTTTGCCGTCATATTCTAAGGCAAAGTCATCTCCGGAGCCCTTTATTGTAGTAGGTCTGCCTTTATACATCAAATCGCCATAAAGCTCAATCCACTGTCCCACCCGCAAAAGTGCGGCAGCTTCATAATCGGGGATACGGCCGGAAGCGGTGGGTCCGACATTCAGCAGATAGTTAGCCCCAACTTTGCGACAAGCCGCGAAGTTTTCAATCAGCTCCCTGGGCGACATATAAGCAAAATCTCGCTCTCCTAACCCCCAGTGTTGGTTCATAGTCTGACACATTTCGCCGGAAACATATTTCTCCATACCCTCCCTTTCCAAAGGCAAAGGGCGTCCCTGCTCAAAGGTAACACTGTCAATCTCATGGTGAATTATCCGGCCTCTGGCCTCAAGACCGGTGTTGTTGATGATCATGGCTTCCGGTTGGTATTTGCGAATCAGCCCATATAATGCGTCAAGTTCCCAATCTGCGTCAGGCCTGCTCCAATTGCCGTCAAACCACAAACCCCCGATTTTACCGTAGTTTGTGCACAAAAGCTTGACTGAACTCCTCAAGTACTCCAGATAACCGGTAAAATCCTCCTGAAAACTTTCCTGATACCAATCCAGTGTGGTATGATAAAAAAACGGCAAAATCCCTTCTGCATTACAGCCTTCCACAAATTCGGCAATCAGATCCCGCCCCGCGGCACTGTTGGGGGCATCATAATCACTTAGACCCCGTGTATCGTATAAAGAGAAACCATCATGATGTCTTGACGTAATTGTGATGTAGCGCATACCCGCCGTCCGCGCAAGCTTTGCTACAGCCCGTGCATGGAATTCGTCGGCTCGAAACTCATGTTTTAATCTTGCATATTCCTCTTTGGGAATATTCGCCTGGTGCATGATCCATTCTCCCTTACCCAACAAAGAGTAAAGGCCCCAATGAATAAACATCCCATATGCCAATTCTTCAAACCGCTTGATTCTAGGTTCGGGCTTCGGTACCATCACACTAACCCTCCTCAATATATAATTCTTCCCTGGAGTTTTGCGCTCCTTCTTTTAATCAACTTTCGCTCAATTCTGGCACCAAGACGCAACTGCCGACCTGGCGTGCTGGCTTTAAGACACTTGCGTTCCCGGCTGCAAAATTAAGGAATAACTCCCAAGCCTTCCAAGTTCCTTACCGCAGTCTGCAGCAGCTTCCATCGCAGCCTGTACTGCAGCTGTGTCGCCGGTTATCAGCCAATAACTGCGGCCGCCGAGTGCATAACCTAAATGCAGTTCTTTAAGTACTACATACCCTGCTTTAAGGGCACAATCGGCTGTTTTGATCCCCGAGGCAATTGACAAAGTCTCAAGCACGCCTACAGCATCGCTGCCTTTTGGGGTATCGCTCTCACCTTTGGGTGCAGATTCCCAACCCGCATTTCGCTCACAACCGGTATGACCAAAAATACCCATTAGACCATGGGCTAAATCTGGATGCACTCGCCCGATCTGACAGCCGTCATAATAGCCTGCCCCGATCGCGGCTGCAGCCGCGCTATATGCAGCCGCGACATCTTCTGCAGACCCAGTGAAAAGTATGGTGTATTTATCAGGGCAGGCAACATTAGCTTTTAGCACATTAATTGAAGCTGTTTTACATCCCGCATCCAAAGCCTGTATTCCCCGGGCTGCCCCCTGAATCTCCAGGAATCCTAGAGCATCAAATGGCTGACGACCCTTTTTGTGCTGTTTTGAGGCACTAACCATCAATTTGAATCACCACGGCTTTTTCAGTGACTTCTGAAATTCGACCATTGATGCTTGAGTGTATTGATGCACCCAGTGCAGAAACCGGTGGTTCCCCTATTAATTGACCGGCCTCGACTATTTCACCTTTCTGAACCAAAGGCTCCGCCGGTACTCCCACATGCTGTTTTAAGGGAATGGTTACTCGGGAAGGCAGGACTTTTAACTGTCTCCAGGGGGCTTTCTGCTCATATCCCCCAAGTCCCAATCTCAACAACAGTTGGTTGGTGGGGATGTGGCGACCGGCCCAGGCCTCCCTTGGCCCCTTGGGTGGTTTTGCTTTTATATGGGGATTTGCTACACCTTGTTTGAGCAGCTCTTCTTTGAAAGCCTGGTAGATTCGCCTCGGCGAGAGACCGACAGGACAAGCATAAAGCTCACATACACCACAGTCTGAACACAAAAACGCATGGGTAATCGCTGCCGGATCCTGGGTCTGTCCGTGGTTGATCCTATTTAAAGCAAGGTGGGGCTCAATTTCATAACCCAACAAGTAGCGGGGACATAGATCTGTGCAAAGCCTGCATTGGCAGCATGCCGATTGGGCCCTTTGTAAAACAACACCTATATTTAGAGCGTGATGGCGAAAGATACTGTGGTCTGCCGGCAGCACCAAAACAGCTTTTGTGGTTTTTGTGATAACCGGCATGTGGCCCGGCTTTGATGTGTTTTGTTCTACTTCTGCTTTGCTTAAAACAGTGCCGGTCATGGGACCACCGACCATTACCCCATAATCGTCTAAATCAGCTCCGCCGACAGCCTCTAAAAGCCATTTGATAGAGGCTCCCACCGGTATTTCAAAAGTGCCGGGCTCTTTTACTCTTCCTGCTACTGTCACACAAGTTGTAATAACTGGTTTGCCATCTATTGCCCTTATAATATTTTTCAATGTCTCCACATTGATTACAAGGCATTTTAAAACAAGGGGAATATTGCCCTCAGGCACTACCTTCCCCACCACCTCATAAAGCAAAATGGGCTCATCACCGACAGGATAAAAGTCATCCAGCAAATGCAATCTGAGCTTGCTTGCCTTATCCTTTCCGGCCAACACTTCCCTAAGGCGCTCTTTTGCTTTTTCATGTTTGGCCTTTAAAGCAACAATGCCCTCTTTGGCCCCCAGTATGCGAACTAAAAGCTCAAGTCCGGTAAGCAGCGATTCTGCCTCATTTTCCAAAAGCTGTATATCCACATCCAGCAAAGGCTCACATTCTGCCCCATTGATCACAATGGTATCTACTTCACCGGCGAGCTTCACATGGGTGGGAAATCCTGCGCCGCCGGCGCCAACTACTCCGGCATCTTTGACTTTGCTAAGCAGTGTATTTATGCTCACTTCCACCGGCGGGCCTCCTTGCAAATCATACTGTGAAAGATGCAGGTTCTTTATTTTGGCAGGATCCGAGCTTTGGCCCCGTTTGTGATTCCAGAAGCATTGGCATCATCGGTATCGACATGCATCTGCAAACGGAAGGAGTCTTGAACACGGATTTGAACGTTGTTGAAAACCAGTCCTTTATCACCGAGCACTTCTACCTTGACAATGTCGTTATCAACAACACCATATCGGTTCGCGTCAGTGCTGTTCATATGAATATGGCGGTTGGCGACAATGGCACCTTCTTGCAGGACCAGCGTACCCTTGGGCCCCACCAATGTAATGGGGCTGGAGCCGGTAAGGTCTCCCGATGCCCGCACCGGCGGATCAATACCGAGGTAAACAGCGTCTGTTCTAGATACTTCCACTTGAGTTTTTTCCCGCACAGGCCCGAGAATCCGTACACTTTCCAATGCCCGCATTCTTGGGCCCACCAAGGCGACAACTTCCTTACACGCATACTCACCCACCTGGTAAAGCTCCCGCAGCGGTGTCAGTGTGCAGCCGGGACCATACAATACTTCAAGATCATGGGATGAAATGTGTACATGGCGCACTGAAACACCGACCGGCAGCCAATCTTCCTCTTGCTTTAAAAGGCTTTCCCTTTGATTTGCTGCTAAAATCTGTTGGGTGATTTCATCTACAAGAATGCGTAAATCCGCTTCATTCAAGTGTGCCGCCTCCTTTAGTTTCGTTGGCCGGCTTGTTGTGGGCTTAAGACTCAAGGATCAATAATTCCCATAATCAATGTTCTGATTGGTGCTTGTTCTAGTCCAAATATGTCCTGAGCTGCTCCCGGGGCTCCCCCGGCAAGCACGATATCACCTACACCAGCCCCAACATAATCAACTGCAATCTCATAACCAGCGGCTTCTCCTTCAAGAGGGACGATCAAAAGCATGGTTTTCCCATTGTAAGCCTGGTGTTTTACTGTACAAACAACCGGCCCTATGACCTCGGCAAGATACACAGTTTTGCACTCCTTATGCCCTAACCTCTCTATTGGCACTGCACATTCAAACTAAACCGTTTGAGCCACTATCCCGACAATACTGGCATCCACAGGAGGTGTGATTGTCAAAAAGGCCTCTGCCGCATCGCGGCTAAACACCACTGTCACAATATCATCAAGTCCGACCTGCCCCACAGCATCTGCAGCAATATAAGTGGATGGTAAGGGCCTCAACTTTTCATCCAAGGCCTGAACAACGTGGAACTTGAGTGCTTGCAGACCCGGATCTTTGATTGTGGCAGTGACACTGCCGATGACTTTACCGAATTTCATAGTTTCTCGCGGAGACTGTCCTCAATACCGAGCCTCCATTTCTCCTTTCAAACCGACGGTACTCAGCTGCGGCTGTACATTGTCTCCCCTAAAATATTCACCGTATCGATAATACCGACTATAGCAGCATCCACAGGGGAATCGGCTGTTTTTATAGTCAACCGAGCAGAACTGCCCCCTACGATCATAACTATGTCTTGAACACCGGCCCCCACCGTATCTGCTGCCACAAGCGGGCTGCCTGTAGGCATTTCTGTAGTTATATCAATGGGCTGTACAAGCTGGAGCGTAAATCCGACCAATTTGGGATCTTTTTGGGTAGCCACAACATTTCCCACGACCCTTGCCACCTGCAAGAGTATCGCCTCCTTTATCTACTGCCAGTGGGATAAAAGTTCGGGATGGGGCGAAGCGAGCACAGCGGTACCAACTAAACTTTTGACATCCACAACCCGGGCGGCTTGCTCTAAAGCAGCCTCCACTGCTTCAACTTTCCCCTGGCAAAGTATTACAGCCTTTCCTCCCATACCACCGGCAAAGCGTATGTCGAATAGTTCCACCGCGGCACCTTTAACCATGCTGTCCGCTGCAACCACTGCCGATGCCGCCCCTAAAACCTCAAACACCCCTAATGCACCTTGCGGCTGCTTCTTTTGCAGATTTTGTACTGCCGGCAGTACTTCAGGGTGGATGTTGGTCAGCAACCCTTGGGAAATAACGGCAGATTCCGTCAAACCGGCAGCCTGTTCTTGCGCCCAGGCAACATCAGCCACTGTACCGGCAAACATAATTAAAAAGTGACCGGGGCAGATAGTTCCTGTAAATATCATGGCAATAGCTGTGTGTTTGTCAATCCAATGTGCTGCCAAATAACCGGGGCCAATTCCTTGCAACTCCAGAATCCCCACTGCCTCAGTCATAGCCTTCCCGCCTTACAATAGCAAAAGTATCTCTGGCAATGACGATTTCTTCATCTGTGGGAATCACTAAAACATCAACTGAAGAGCCCGACTGTGCAATATTTTTCTCAACTTCCTCGGAGTAATTGGCCACGGCATCCAGCTGTATTCCTAAAAACTCCAAGTCTTGACAAACCGCCTCTCTAATCTCGGGGGATCTTTCTCCCACCCCTCCGGAAAAGATCAAAACATCGATGCCCCCCATGGCCGCAGCATAGGCCCCGATGTACTTTTTAGTCCGATACGCAAAAGCATCTACAGCTAATTTCGCTCTGGCATGGCCGCTTTCACTAGCCTCCAAAACATCTCTTAAGTCACTGCTGACACCTGAAATGCCGAACCAGCCGCTTTCCCGGTTCAAGATCAAATCGACGGCATCAGCATCTAGAGATTCCTGTCTCATCAAATAAGTCACAACCAGGGGATCGAGATCACCTGAGCGGGTCGATTGGATAAGCCCCTCCGTAGGTGTGAGCCCTGTACTTACATCCACGGATTTACCGTTTTTAAAAGCACAAGCCGTAGTGCCGCTGCCAAGCATCAGATTAACAATTTTCAAGTCTTCCAAGGGTCTGTTTAAAAGCTCCGCGGCCCGGTTGGTCATATAACGGAAAGTAATTCCGTGAAACCCGTAACGCCGCACTCTGTGTTTTTCATAATACTCGTAAGGAATGGCATAAATGTGTGCGCGGGCGGGAACAGTCTGATGCAGACTTGAGTCAAAAACAGCCACTTGGGGGGTTTTGGGCATCAGTTTGCTGCATGCCTCAATACCTTCCACATTAGGTGGATTGTGTAAAGGTGCAAGATCGTAAAACTCTTTTAAAACATCGATAACCTGTTTGGTGACTAAAAGTGAGCCCGTACATTTTTCACCGCCGTGGACTACTCTGTGACCCACGGCATCGATCTGCCGAAAATCCTCGATCACTCTGTGCTCTGGATGGGCTAATGTTTCCAATGCCAGTCCGATGGCAGCACTGTGGTCTGCTACCGGTAAAGTGCGTTGCAAGATAGTTTTACCCCGAACTTCCTGCCGGAAATCTGCGTTATGACTGCCGATGCGCTGGACATCACCCCGGGCAATCACTTTCTCAGCAGGCATTTCCACTAATTGATATTTGACCGACGAACCGCCGCAATTAAGTACTAAGGTGAGCATATCTTCCTCCCCACGCACTCTATGTCGCGAACTGATTACCATACTGCCTCCCAGGTTCTCGGATCCGGTGAAGCAACGATAGTCTGCTCTCCCAGCACCTGAGGGTGAAACCTTTCTTCTACGGCAGCAATGGCAGCTTCTACTTGTCCCAGACTGCCGGTAAGATATATGTGCGCTTTGCCGGCCAATCCCCTGGCGATATGTATCTTGACTAAGCTGACTCCCGAAGCCTTAACAGCTGTATCTGCAGCCACAAAACCTTGACTGGCTGTGAAAGTTTCCATCACTCCTAAGGCTCCATGGTCAGCGGCGGGGGTAACGCCCCGCACAGCCGCTATCAACTGGGGCACCGGGTTGCCCAGCATAAAATCATCAATATAAGTTAAATCACCATTTTTGGCTGTCTCAAGTGCATTTTGCACAGCAGCAATTTCTCCGGTGAAAGACGCCAAAATTTTACCCGGGCAAAGTGTTTTCAAGATAACCAATTCAACCGGAAAGTTTTTCAACAAGCTGTTTACGCATTCCAAACCCCGCGCAATGCTTCTAAACTCCACTACAGCCAGTGCATCAACAAAGTTGGAACAAAGGGCATTATGTGTCATGGTCCCACCGCCTGATTAGAATTTCATCGTTTTGGACAGATACAGCAACTCCACCGATACTGGCATGTACACAGGCTCCCAGACCCTCCGCAGACACCTTCCCAATTATTTCACCGAAACTTACTTGATCTCCCTCTGCAACCACGGGATGAGCTGGTAAACCAATCTGTTGCTTTAACTTGATCCTTACACTAGAAGGCGCTGCCGTGTACGGCATCAGCGCTGTGGGACTTTCCCAATTTGATAAACCCAAACGATGCAGCAGCCGAGCTGTGGGAATCAAATTGCCTCCAAAAACAGGCCGTCGGCAATCAGGCTTAGATTCAGGCCGCAAACCTGTCCATTTTGCCTTTAAAAACTGGTTGACAGTGCGAGGCGATAAACCCATAAAACAAGCAAACATATCACAAATTCCACATTCGCTGCAAAACAATGCACCCTGCAGGACTTCGCTGGACTTGAATGCGTTTACAACCTCTTCCCCACCTATAAGGGCCCGCATTATCCTGTGGGGCGCAATCGGGTGGTTGAGCTGATGGCGAGGACACAAGTCGGTACACATGGTGCATTGGCTGCAGACGCTGAATTGGTGTTTAAAGGCTTCGGATTTGGAGTGAAAATTACTGATCACCTGGTGGGTTTTGGGCAGCACAATCAGACCCTTTGTAGTCTTGGTAATCGGCTCTTTAAGATCAAGAAGCAAGCGCCCCATCATGGGGCCGCCTTCAACTACGGCAAAATCACCCGGTCCATGCAGCGGCTGCACCAACTTTAGAACATCACATACTGCAGTTCCCACAGGGACAGCCATGGTTTTAGCGGAAGCAACCGCACCTGTCACAGTTACAAAGCTGTGTGTTACCGGTATCCCGTCCATTGCCCTGCCGATGTTGTATAGTGTTTCGATATTCAGTACAACAGCCCCTACATCTGGAGGGATGCCCCCCGGCGGTATAGTCCGCGCCAACAGCTCGTGAACAAGCACATGTTCATCTCCTATGGGATAAACATCCGGCAATCCTATAATCTGCAGCCAAGCATATATTGCCGCTTTGCGTTCCCATGCAGCTGTGAGCCTTTTATGTTTGGCTTTGAGCGCAACTATGACTTTGCTTGCACCAACGGCCGTTTTAGCAGCTTGAAGACCAGCAAGCACCTCTTCGGGATGCTCGGCCAAAAGAGCTTTGTCAACTGCAAGCAAAGGCTCACACTCCGCCCCATTGGCGATTACAGTATCTGCCCAACCGGCCAGTTTCACATGGGTGGGAAAACCGGCACCACCGGCACCAACTACTCCTGCTGATTTGACCCTTTGGATAATGGTGTTTCTTTCCATTAACTGCCCCAACCAATTCACCTCAAATATCCGGCTGCCTGCTTAGTATTATTGGATCAAAATCAAGCACCGCTGTCAGGCGAATGTGAGGCCTCCGGCCATTGTCACGTTTTGCTGCCTTGTGAAAGTTGCTGTGGTGCAGATACCTTCTCCTGTGGGGCTTGCAATCGTATGACCGAATTTAGCATCCCCATCAATACCCAGCGACGCAAAAGCAGGCCCATTGACAACGACAATAGTGGTCTGCATAGTTTTTGCAAACAGTGAAATCCGCTCCACATTTTGAGAATGGATTACAGCAGTATGGCGAAACCCCTGCTCTGTCCCATATGCCAGCTGCAGCCCTTGGGCAAAATCGGTTGTTTTCACCAAAGGCAAGATGGGCAGCATTTGTTCAATCTTGACCAGCGGGTGTTCGTACGGGACAACCATCACCGCACCTACCATACCTTCCCCGGGTGTGATACCCACCTCCTGCAGGATAAGTGACGCATCTTTGCCAACCCATTCACCAACAATATGATCGTCCCTAACGATAAGTTCGGTGACCCGCCTGGCTTCATCGTCTGTCAACAGATGAGCTCCATGCTTTTGCATATGCTGAAGCAGTGTCTCCGCTATAGTGTCCACAGCAAAAACAGTCTTTTCCCCGATACATAAGATGTTGTTATCAAACCACGCACTTTCCACTATATCCCGCGCGGCTTTGGCAATATCTGCGGTTTCGTCTACAACTACAGGAGGGTTGGCTGCACCGGCTGCTATTGCCTTTTTACCTGAGCTGAGTGCTGCTTTCACAACCCCCGGCCCACCGGCTGCTGTCACCATGTCGACTAAAGGGTGACTTGAGGCAGCATTGACTGCATCCAGAGTCGCCTCTTTCACTGCCACCAAACAGTTTGCAGGCCCGCCGGCAGCAATAATCGCTTGATTTAATATTTGAATGGCTTCCCTTGAAATCATCTGAGCCCTTGGGTGAGGACAGAAAAACACAGTATTGCCCCCGGCCAACATAATTATGGCATGGTTGATAATCATGGGAGTCGGGTGTGTTGTTGGTGTAATGGATACGATCACGCCGTAAGGCGCTCTGCGGGTAATAGTTATACCGTGATCACCATTTTGCACGGTTTGAACGAGCTCTTCCGTACCGGGAGATAGCCTGGACGCGTTGATGTTTTTTTGTACTTTGTGTTCATATTTGCCCAACGCGGTTTCATCAACTGAACGTCTGGCAAAATATTGGGCATTACTTTCTCCTGCCCCGCGGATGGCCCCAACAATCGTCTCCCGCTGGGCGATAGACATTGCCGCAAGCTCTTTTTGAGCCGCTGCCGCGGCCTTGACTGCACTATCCACATCATCAAAAATTCCGTTATCGCCTGCAACAATATCCGGAATATGCCTGGATGCGGTGAGCTGTTTTACAACTTCCTTTACAATGGCACTGATTCGTTCTTCGTTAAGTGGCACAGTATAAGCACGACACCCCGATTACTGACAAATGTAAGCAGCAGGGTGCGGCTTCCCTCCCTTCTGCCAAGGTCACTTGAGAATGCTATTTGGCACGGGATAACATTACCTGCTCAACATCGGCATGGGGCCGGGGAATGATATGAGCCGCTACAACTTCGGAGACTTTAGCGGCCGCCGCACTGCCGGCTTCAACTGCCGCTCGAATGGCTCCAACATCGCCCCGCGCCATAACACAAATATAACCAGAGCCAATTCTTTCATGTCCGACCAGTTCCACATTGGCTGCCTTTACCATGGCATCTGCAGCTTCAATTGCACCGATCAATCCTTTTGTTTCATTAAGACCTAAGGCTTCACCCACTAGTAAGACTCCCCTCTCAATTAACTATTTTTTATTACCTCTTTTACTACATTAGTGACAATCTCCCGCAAACGCTTCTCATCAAGCCCTGTCACACTGTTTTCAACCGGGGCCTGGTTTTGAGCGGTGCTTTCCAGTCCCGGGTGCATCCCCGGCATGTTCATGCTTTGTCTTAGATCAATCAGCCTGTCCACATCCGGAGGACTGATCTCTTTTTCGCCTCCCAATAACCTCGCGAGCAAGCTGATCTTGGCACCCATCTCCAAGGTCTCCATCTTAAAAAGCGCATTGTACGGATCAGAACCTACGGTGAGAGCCCCATGGTTCTGCAGTAAAAAAGCGTCATGGCGGGGGAGATACGGCAGGACAGCATCGGGGATCTCCTCAGTAGATGGTGTCCCATATTGAGTTAAAGGCACCCAACCTAAATTAATCACAACCTCCGGCATGATTGGTTTTTCCAGCGCGAAACCGGCCACCGCAAAAGCCGTTCCATAAGGAGGATGGGCGTGAACAACTGATTTTACATCCTCTCTGGCCTTGTAGACAGCCAAATGCATCTTTAACTCTGAGGAAGGTCGCCAACTGCCGCTGACTACATTGCCATCCATATCACAGGTGACAATCATATCCGGTGTCATGAAACCTTTGCTTACACCGGTAGGTGTCGTTAATATGAGCTTGTCGCTGAGGCGCACACTGATGTTGCCATCATTTGCGGCAACAAATCCGCTGTTGTATATACGCCGACCCACTTCGATAATATCTCTTTTAAGTTGAAATTCCGACATCAATCTAAAAAGCCTCCTTATCAGCCGGCTTTAGTATCAAAATGCTTTTATTTACTAAACTATCTATTTCTCTATTTATTTTCGCCCAGATTGACAGACATTCCTGCCCACTGGGAAAATAAGCACATTTTGCACTGTTGTTATGCAAAAAGCCTGCTTTGGGCAGGCTTCAAACTGCAAATTTAGCATATATTGGACTTTGGCCAATTTTGGGCTGACCGGTTCCTTAAATCAATCTTCTCCTATAACCTGTACTTCGAGTTCCAACTCAACGTGGAATCTTTCGTAAACCTGCTTCCGCACTACCTCAATTAATTCCAATAGCTCTTTTGCTGTGGCTTTGCCGCGGTTTACCACAAAACCGCAGTGAAGCTCCGACACCTGGGCATTACCGACGCACACACCTCTAAGGCCGGCCTCATCTATCATTTTAGCGGCATATCCGTTGGGAGGGCGCTTAAAGGTGCTTCCGGCACTGGCAAGACTAAGGGGCTGCTTTTCCCGCCTGCGCCGATTCAAATCATCCATAAGGACTCTGATGGCATGATCATCACCAAATTCCAGCTGTAAAACGGCTTCCAGTGCTACCAGTTTTTCCCGTCTGACCCGGCTTTGACGATACCCCAAATCCAGCTCCGCCAATTCCCAGGTAAATGAAGTGCCATCAAGATCACACAAAACGACATTAAGAATCACATCAGCCATCTCGCCGCCGTAAGCACCGGCATTCATGGCAACAGCACCACCCAGTGTGCCGGGAATGCCGGAGGCAAATTCAAGACCTGTCAGACTCGCCTGCCAAGCAGTGTGTGCAAGCTTAGTTAACGGAATCCCGCTTTGGGCCTTAATTATATTGTCTTCTACTGAAACACTGCTGAAATTATCGCCCAATTTTACGACAAGTCCTCTAATACCACCATCGCGGACCAGCAAGTTCGAACCATTGCCCATCACATACCTGGGAATATCGTGTTCACCGGCAAGTTTGAGCACTTGGCAAATGCCCTCAACAGACGTCGGCATCACCATAATATCCACCGGTCCACCAACCTCAAAGGATGTATGGGCCGACATTGGTTCATCCAGCAGCACAGCTAAATCCGGCATCGCCTGCCTAATGATATTTGCCCATTTGTTCTTCTGCAACCTTAGCCCTCCCAATCCCGAACAGTTCAATATTTATTTTACTGCATATTATCATATATATGATCAAGTGGCTTGGTGTTTGTGGGCCACACCCCAGTTATAAGTTTCTTTGGAGAGCTTCAACAATAAATGCGTGTCCGTGCGAATTATTCCCGGCAGTTCCTCCAAACGTCCTACGAGAAAATCTAAAAGGTTTTCATTAGATTCCTGCACTACCTCAATGATTAGATCATACTTCCCTGTGGAAAGAGCGAGATACCGGACTTCGGGAAGCCCGGTCAGTTCTTGTACGACAGTCTGCAACCTGGCTCTTTCGACCTTGATTCCAATCATGGCCGCGGTTGTGTATCCCACACGGGCAGGATTGATGATCGATGCTATCTCCATGATTTTGCTTTCTAAAATAGCGGTAACTCGGCGCCGCACCGTACTTTCTGTAATCCCAAGCGCTTCAGCAATGGTGACAAAGGTCATGCGGCCGTCTTGTTCTAAATAGTCGATGATCTTTAAATCAATTTCATCCGGCTCAAAAGTGTCACCGGCACCGGCAGAAGTTTCCGGTGCCCCGCTTGACCAGGGCGCCCAACGGTAGGGCTGTTTGTAGGTCTTTAGGACCATTGAGGTCTCAACTTCCGTTAGATTTTTGATTGAGCCAAGATCATAAGTCAAAAACCGCATCAATTCGTCCTGGGACGATAATGTAACAATAGCTAAAATATCCGAAGCACCGGTGGTATATGCAACGTAATGGGCATGATGCAGGGCCGTAATCTGCGCGGCCACATCCATTAGCTTACCCCGCTCCACACGGAGCCACACAACAGCCGCGGTATCCATACCGGTGCGGGCAGGATCGGCAACCCCTTTTATGCGCAAAACACCCCGGTTTTGGAGCCTGCGCAAGCGCTTGCGAATGGTGCCCTCCGCCACATCACACCTTTCAGCTAACGATGTGTAAGAGCTGCGCCCATCTCGCTGCAGATGGGTCAGCATTTTTATCTCCAGCTCGTCCAGCCGGTGAATATTAATCACACTCAAGCCACAACCCCTTTCCCCCTAGATGCCAATCAATAACCATACAGGTCGGTATCGAAGACAATTCTTATGCTACTCGAGATATTACCCGAAAGACAGCAAAAGTCCTCTCGCGAGAACACAGCAGCCTAAGTACCTAAAGGCACTGCCAAGAAGGTAATCTCACATAGGGGTCCTTTGCTGCAAGAAGATCTCCAACCCGTTCATAATAGCCTCTGCTTGCCTTGCCAACCAATTGTGATCCTGCATAGCCCTGCGGTCATCGGGATTTGAAATAAAGCCAATCTCCACCAACACCCCGGGTACATCAGTGTTGCGGAGCACATAAAAATCGGCGGCACGGGCTTGACGCTGTGTTTCTTGAATGGTATTCAGCTCTTTTTGGATTAATTCTGCCAGCATTAGTCCCGACTTTTCACCTGCTTGGTAGTAAACAATGGCACCCCGACGCCAGGCTTCTTTGTGCCAGTTGACATGCAGGCTGATCAAACCACAAGGCTGTGCTTTTTCTGTCAACTTCACCCTGCCCTTAAGATCCCTTTGATAGCGGCTGCCTACTTTAGGTACGAAATGAGTTACATCACTGTCATCTGTTCTGGTCATAACTACTTTGTAATTGTTATTTTCAAGCACACCCCTTAGAATATGCCCCATGCGTAAATTGATATCTTTTTCCACAAGACCGCCACCGCTTGTGCCTCCATCTATACCGCCATGTCCCGGGTCGATCACCACCAACTTGCGGGTTGGCAAAAGTTGAGCCCAAACAACACCAAAAACAGCCAGCCAAATCAAAAGCAGGCAAATGGTAACTATCGATCTGCGTTGGATTACTAAGACAACCAAAGCCATCGACCCCATTTTTTGCTTTTATAGGAGATTATGCATTAGACTCCGCAAGGATACCAAAAACAGGGTTTAACCGCGTGGAGATGGGTCAAATGGCAGATTAACCTTGCCAATCTTTGATTTTAGTTGTAGAATTGAATCAAGCAACAATTCAACGATACCTGGAACATCAGGACAGGAGACATGGAGAAGTTCCTGAGATGCCGGGGGTATTTGTGTACCCTGGATCTTGGGAGCTTTTTGCATTCTCACATACCAAATGAAGAGGTGAAGTGGTTGGGAAAACGAAGCCACTATGATGCAATTGTCATCGGCGGAGGTGTCGTAGGAACAGCTGTTTTGCGGACCCTTGCCAAATTAGAGCTGTCAGCAGCCTTACTGGAAAAAGAAACAGAAGTGGGCTGGGGCGTAACTAAAGCCAACAGCGGTATAGTCCACTCAGGTTTCCATTCAGAACCGGGGACCTGGAAAACTAAGCTGAGCGTTTTGGGGAACCAAATGTTTGATCAGCTGTGCGAGGATCTCGATGTGCCTTTCAAGCGCAACGGTATGATGCTTGTAGCCGCAACCCCAGAAGAAGAAGAAATCATCAAACATTATTATAACCAGGGCCTTATAAATGGTGTGGAAGGTATGGAGATACTAGATCAGAAGGCCCTTCATCAGTTGGAACCTAACTTATCCCCGCAAATAAGCATGGCACTTAGAGCGCCATCCGGCGGTATTGTACTGCCCTTTGAATTGGCCAGTGCCCAGGCAGAAAATGCGGCTGCCAACGGTGCCCACGTTTATACAGACATGGAAGTCACTGATATTGACTATAACGGCAGTGTGTTTATCATTCACACAAAGCAGGGCATGTCTTTTACGTCAGAGTATCTCATCAACTCAGCAGGCCTTTATGCCGATGAGTTGGCGAAAATGTGTAACCTTGATATCGAGCCCATCATCCCCCGCAAAGGTGAAGAGTATCTTTTTGACCTTAAAGTCGGCGATATAGTCAGCCACACCATCTTCCCCGTTCCCACTCCAACCTCCAAAGGAATCTTAGTTATTCCAACTGCGGAAGGCAATATAATGATTGGCCCCACAGCTTTAGAACTGCCTTATAAAGACGATGTAACAACAACTCCCCAAGGCTTTGAAGAGATCTTTAGTTCAACCCAAGAGCTTGTTCCGGGTCTAAACCGGCGAGATATTATCACTTCCTTTGCCGGCGTCAGAGCCGGCTCTCCGACAGGCGACTTTATTTTCCAGCTATCCCATGATGGTAAAGGCGTGCATTTGAGGGGCATTGAGTCGCCCGGTTTGACAGCAGCTCCGGCCATCGCCGAACATGTGCTGACTTTATTGAAAGATGCGGGGTTAGAGAAACCGGCCAAAAAGGATTTCAACCCACGACGACCACGAGTTGTGCGGTTTAACGAATTATCTGATGAAGAAAAAGCAGAAGTCATCCAAAAAAACCCCCTCTATGCCCACGTAATTTGCCGTTGTGAGACTGTTACTGAAGGTGAGATTGTCGACGCTATTCGCCGTGGGGCCAAAACTATAGATGGGGTCAAATTCCGCACAAGAGCCGGAATGGGTCGCTGCCAAGGGGGCTTTTGTACTCCTTATGTAGTCGATATACTAGCCCGGGAACTTGGGGTAAGTCCCTTGGAAATAACCAAACGAGGTGGAGACAGCTATCTTTTAGCCGCAGAGGCTAAAGCTCTCTTGAAAGGGGGAACACTCTGTGACTAAAGTAATCGAAACTGATGTTGCCATCATTGGCGGCGGACCGGCGGGATTAGCCGCAGCCGTATCTGCTCGTAAAGCCGGTGCTGAAAATGTTGTGATCATAGAACGCCATCATGAACTGGGCGGAATACTCCAACAGTGCATCCACAATGGATTTGGGCTGCACCGCTTCCGCGAAGAACTAACTGGTCCTGAGTATGCCTATCGGTTTATTCCCGAAGTTTGGGATGATCCCAAGATAGATGTTTATTTAAACACGATGGTATTGGACTTGGCCAAAGACCAAAGCATTACTGCCGTGCATCCATCCCACGGTCTTATAACTCTAAGACCAAAAGCGACTGTATTGGCTATGGGCTGTCGTGAAAGGACTCGAGGGGCTTTAAATATTCCCGGCACACGACCTGCCGGCGTTTACACAGCCGGAGCCGCCCAGCGATTTGTGAATATGGACGGTTTTATGCCCGGAAAAAAAGTTGTCATTCTTGGTTCCGGTGATATTGGGCTGATTATGGCCCGGCGCTTTACCTTGGAGGGAGCCGAAGTAAAAGCGGTCGTGGAAGTGATGCCTTATCCTGCAGGATTGACTAGAAATATTGCACAGTGTCTGGAAGACTTCGATATTCCCCTTTATCTGCGTTCCACGGTTACAAAAGTTCACGGCAAAGATCGAGTGGAAGGGGTTACGGTAAGTCAAGTCGATGATGCTTGGCAGCCGCTGCCCGGCACAGAAATGCATATACCTTGCGACACTTTACTTCTCTCAGTGGGGTTGCTGCCTGAAAATGAACTTACACAAATGGCTGATGTGCCGCTGGACAGCCGCACACAAGGTGCAGTCGTCGATCAAAACAGGCAAACTCTCATCCCCGGCATTTTTGCTGCCGGCAATGTACTGCATGTTCACGATCTCGTTGATTATGTCAGTGAGGAGGCAGAAATTGCCGGGCGAGCCGCGGCAGAGTATGCACTAAGAGACGGTGACACAAGACAGGAAAAAATCACGGTTATACCCGGTGAGAACGTAAGCTACGTACTGCCACAGCGTCTGGACCCCGATGCAGAAACTGAATTCTATCTAAGAGTAACCAAACCAATCGATCGCATCACCATAGAGCTCGGGGGTGTGCGGCTTGCCGTAAGGCGGCTTGTAAGACCAAGTGAGATGTTGAAGATCAGACTGAGAAAAGATCACTGGGAAAAACTCAAACAGGAAAATGGTGAAACTTCACTTGAGCTTGTGTTAGATGCAAAGGCACAGCCCGTGCCATCTCCAAGAGCACAAAGGGAAGGGGTGCGGCAATGAAAGACACAAAAGCTACCACCGCGGTCAAAGAAGAAATTCGAAACATGACTTGTATTGTATGCCCCACCGGCTGCCAACTGGAAGTTAAGATTGTCGGCGATTTAATTGAAGTTACAGGAGCCGACTGCCGCAGAGGTGAGGAGTACGGAAGAAATGAAGTCCTTAATCCTGTGCGGGTTTTGACAACTACTGTCAAAATCGCTGAAGGCACTTTGCCACTGCTGCCAGTGCGGACAACTGAGGCTATTCCCAAAGAACTGCTCTATGAAGCTATGACCGCCTTGGCCGATATCGAGCTCAAGGCCCCGATCAAAACCGGGGCTGTAGTTGTCGAAAACCTGCTGGGGACAGGGATTGATCTTGTGGCAAGTAGAGATATGGATCATAAGTAATCTGAAGCATTGATAGGCGGCAGACCCATGTAAAAAGGCCTGCCGCCTGATTTTAAATAACTGCATTTACTCATTTTGTTGGCGGTGCTCAAGATCATGTCGATCGGGGTATGGGTTCACATGAACCAATACATCGCCAATGGATGGGAGTTCCCCTCTAAGTGTACTTTTCACTTCTGCCGCTATTTGGTGTCCTGCCTCCACAGTCAGCTGTTTATCAACACTAATTTTGATATCTACGACATGATGGGGCCCATATTGGCGCACTCTGACATCATCCACATGTTCGACACCGATAATACCTGCAGCACATTGATGTACTTCACCCTGAAGGGTGCTGTTAACCTGGGCGTCCATCAACTCATCCAAAGATGTGCGAAAAACGTCAACTCCCATTTTGATGATAAATACAGCGACAACAGCAGCTGCTAAAGGATCTAAAATGGGAAAACCCAGCCTTGCACCCATGACTCCGAAAAACGCGGCAACAGACGAGAAAGCATCAGAACGGTGATGTAAAGCATCAGCCATTAAAGCAGGGCTGCTGATTTTCTTGCCCACTCGAGCCGTATATTGGTACATCGCCTCTTTAACAACAATGGAAAGCAAAATAGCGCCAAGGGCAATGCTGCCAGGGATCCCATATTCCCCCACAGCAAGACGTTTCAGCGCCGAATACCCCATACTAAGTCCGGCCATCACTAATATAATCGACAGCACTTTTGCGCCTATGCTCTCGGCTCGACCGTGGCCGTATGGATGTTCAGGGTCAGGCGGCAGCTTAGAAATGCGCATGCTGTACAGCACTACTACGGTTGTGGCAATGTCAGAAGCCGAATGAATGGCATCGGCCAAAAGTGCCGAACTTTGGGATATGACTCCCACTCCGGCTTTCACCGCTGTCAGTAAAACATTGCCCAGCATAGTGATCCATGAAACTCTTTTAGCCATTTGATACCGTTTAATTTCCACTGCCCGACCTCCAATAAAGCTGCCGTGTTTGATGACTATAACTATTATATGTGACTGTTAATTACCCATGCGGACTACATGATTAAACCCCCGCCCAAAAGGCGGGGGTGTGTGTGGCCCAGCACATACATCTGCCCTAGGCTTTAATCAAAATCCAGTGCTTCCTCTTTGAGACGGTAAAGCTCATCTGTCAGCTCTTTGACCAGGTCTGCATATTCCGGGTCATGATAGACATTGTTCATCTCGGCCGGATCTTTTTCAAGATCAAACAACTCCCATTCCGGTTCCTTCGACTCATCCAGTGCCCCTGGAGTGCCCAAAGGCTCCCCATAATAGTGGATCAGCTTATAGCGGTCAGTACGCATACCGTAGTGAGCGGATACATAGTGATCACCTAAATGCATCCAGTACCTGTAGTACATGGATGTTCTCCAATCCGCAGGAGTCTCTCCCCGGAATACCGGCCTTAAGGAAGCGCCCTGCATATCCTCGGGTATGTCTAGACCGGCATAGTCCAAGAAGGTTTCCGCAAAATCTAAGTTCACCGCCATAGCCTCATGGCGGGTGCCGGCTTTAATCTCCCGGGGATACCGCACCACAAAGGGCATGCGCAGCGACTCTTCATACATGAATCTCTTGTCATACCAGCCGTGATCACCTAAGAAAAATCCTTGATCAGAAGTGTAGATGATGATGGTGTCTTCGGCCAGTCCTTCGGTATCCAAAAAGTCCAGAATCTCTCCCACACTGTCATCTATGGAAGCAACGCAGCGCAAATAGTCTTTGATATAGCGCTGATACATCCATTCCTTGACTTCTTGGTGGGATGTGAAAGTTACCGGTTCATCACTTTCAATGGGCTTTAAAGAGAATTCTGTTAGGTCTGTGGGTGGAACTACCCGGGCCCAGCGCCGTTCTCCCGCCGGTGGTTCACATTTGAGATCACCATAGGAGAAGTCGCGTTCGATCCGCATGCGGGCTTCCTCAGCAGCCCTTGACCTGTTGGAATAATCGTCATTGAAGGTCTGGGGCAGCGGAATATCTATGTCTTCATACAAGGACTTGTGTTTCTCTGACGGAATCCAAGGCCGGTGGGGAGCCTTGTGGTGGCAAAGCAGCATAAAGGGCTTTTCGGGATCCCGATCATTGAGCCAATCAAGACATAAGTCAGTAATAATTTCGGTAGTATACCCTTCGTAACGCACTTCTTCGCCATTTTTGTACATCTTAGGATCATTGTATGCACCTTGGCCGGGCAAGACATTCCAATAATCAAAGCCTGTGGGAGAACTGTTGCCACCTTCACCTAGATGCCATTTACCGACGATAGCTGTTTGGTATCCGGCACTTTGAAGCATTTTGGGGAAGGTCTGCTGTCTGCCGTCAAATGGAACATCCAACGTTTTGACACCGTTTAGATGCCCGTGTTTGCCTGTTAGAATCGCAGCTCTGCTGGGTGAGCAAATGGAATTGACACAAAAGCAGTTTTCCAAAAGCATCCCTTCATTGGCAATGCGATCAATGTTGGGGGTTTCGTTGATGACACTTCCATAGCAGCTCATGGCGTGAGCCGCATGGTCATCGGCCATAATGAACACAATGTTTGGTCTTTTCATTATATCACCTCATCAAAAGTTTTCCGTGTATGAGTTCCTTCCATACCTGTGCCTGGGCACAGACTTATTTTAGGCTGTGTTCCAAATGCTCTTTTGCTAAAAGGATACCCTGGGTGATCTGTTCGGGGGTATTTGACCAACAGCGGTCCTCATGCTCAATACTTACGATTCCCCTGTAGTCGGACTGTTTGAGATTGGCCATGATCTTCCGCCAGTCAACTGCACCTTTCCCGGGTAGGCAGTAACGCCACCAATCCTGCCCGGCAAGGGTACCCATTTTAGCCAACGCTGAGTAATCAATTAAGGTGTCTTTAGCATGTACATGATAAATGCGCTCTTTGTAATCAATAATGGGATTATAAATGTCACAAAACTGAAAAACCAAATGGGAGGGATCATAGGCCCAGCCTAAAAGTGGGTTTTGAATTTCGGAAAACAGCAGCTCGTACATATAGGGTGACACAGCGATATTTCCCATCATGGGGCAGTTTTCTACTGCCAATTTGACATTGTGCAGTTCCGCTAATTCCAGCATTTCTTCTAAAAACCGAACAACTGCCTTTAAGCCTTTTGTCAGCTTTGTGTCTGCACCTTTGGGCCTGCCGGTAGATGCTACTACAAGCACGTCATTATCCAGCTGTCCTGCAGTTTTAATTCTCGCCTTCAGCGCATCTTGGTGCATTTTTGCTTCCTCTTCATTCTCTGCCAGGAAATTTCGACAGTAAATCAGTGCCTTGATTTCAACATCATACTGGCTTTGAACATTTTCGAAAAGCCCAAGTTCTAAAGGTGCTGTCGGCCCAACTTCAAGATACTTGATACCGTTGGCATTGGCCCATTTCGCAATTTGTCCAAGATCCCAACCCACATGTATTAGACTGTTTGTCAAAAGCCCCAATTTCAATCCCATCACCCCGCTTTGCCTAGTGAAGTGCCCAACCTCTTTTTTCTATTTTGTGGTAATCAATCGGCGTTTGGGAAGTCGCAGATGAGTAGAAAAACTCCCATAAAGCCAAAGCAGCAGCTCCCACCAGCCCCTGCTCCTTGCCGAAGCCAGTCTTAACTACAGCTACATTTTTACTGGGAACAGAGAACGCCTTCGCTTTCGCCACAGCAGCCAGCTCTTCAAACACAAAATCACTGTGGGTAAATAGATCGCCACCTACAATAATCAACCCGGGGTTGAACAAGTTGATTAAATTAGCCACGCCTTCCCCGAGCAAGCGTCCGGCATCCTCCAAAATCGTTTGACAAAACAGACTGCCTTCTTCTGCCCAGTTAACGATATCAGCTATAGTCACGTTCCGCCCACCTTGCTGCAGTGCCCGGAAAACCAAGTTCCGCAGTTCCTTATCCCTTCCTGCTTTCGCTGCTTCTTGAACTTTGCGGATGATGGCTGTATCGGAGGTAACAGCCTCAAGACACCCCCGGCGACCGCATCTGCATACCGGCCCTGAGGGATCAATCAGTGTATGGCCTACCTCACCGGCGCCGTCGTTGACACCCCTAAAGATTTCATCGTTAATCATGATCCCGGCTCCAATGCCGGGGCCCACATAAAAGGAGATCAGATTTGGCTGTTCTCGCCCTTTGCCAAACATGCGCTCCCCGACTGTCATAGCCCGAATGTTGTTATCCAGGATCACAGGCAGGGCCAGTCGTTCTTGGAACCATGCTCCCACAGGAATGTCCTCCCACCCTAGATTGGGTGTGCGCCTCACATCCCCCGTAGAAACATCTACTAATCCGGGAACACCTATACCAAGACCCACGATCTTGCCAGGATCGATGTCAATGCTGTTTACCGTGTCCTTGAGCACTTCAAACACGTTGTTAAGCACATCATCTGGCTTTTCACGGCTGTTTTGCACTAATTCCGCCTTAGCCAGCACTTCTCCCTTAATGTCTAAAACACCAATTTTGATAACCTGCACACCTAAGTCCACACCAATACTAACCCATGACCCAGGAATCAGGCCAAGCAAAGCAGCACGCCTGCCGGCACCACCACCCTGTGGATCAGTAGTTCCCAATTCCTCTACAATACCTTCTGCCATCAGTTCTTTTGTCAAACCATGTACTGTAGGCATGGTCAAGCCTGTAATAGATGCCAGCTCAACCCGGGAAATTGGTTCATGGCGAAGCAGGAGCCTTAATAATAAAGAGCGGTTGTGAGATCTAACGGTACTTCCGCTGTGGCCGCGGTACATAGTAAAACGCCCCTCATTTATCCGTAGTTGTGATTGGGCCAACTCACACTGCCGCGATTACCTCACCAGCTTGCGCCCGGGCGATCAAATCCGCCGGTCGGATAAGCCGGCCAGATTGGGCAGAGATATTTGCCCCGATTGTGGCGGCCAATGTCTTAATTGAGTCAGCCGGCGGCGATTTTATATAACTTCGATCTCCTGTTTCTATCGCCTTTAGAAAATTACCTATAATATCCGTTTGTGCTGTAAAACCTTCCATTGCCTGACCCAGCTCATCTTTGCCGTGAGGAGTAACGATGACAACTTGACTGCCGAAAAACTTAACCAGGATCTCCCGCCCGATAATATCTAAAACAATGGGCTCACCATGCCCTAAAAACAGTGCATATGTACCGGCGAAACTGCCAACAGCACCGGAGGAATAATGCAAAGTAAGGGCATAACCATCCCAGTTATCATGGTTGTCAAAATCCGCCTTAGTACAGGCGTTGAGAGTATAGGCCGCAAACAAAGTCTCGACATCGCCGGCAAACAACCTGGCTAAATCCACGATGTGTGTTGATTGATCGAAGATCTGCCCGCCTCCGGTCTTAACATCTCGAATGGAATCAACCAAAGGCACGGTGTGATACCACAAACCCCGCACTAAGGCTATACCGGATCCGCCGAGCCTTTCTTTAACAGCCGCCAGCAGTGGGTTGTGCCTCCACTGATATCCCGTCTCACAGATTGTATCTGTCTGCTCGGCGGCAGCCACTATACGCAAAGCATCATTTAGAGTCCAGGCCAGGGGCTTCTCACACATAACAGCGATTCCGGCCTGAAGGGCCAAAACGGTCGGCTCAACATGCACTGACGCGGGCGTCGCAACCAAAACACCATCCAGCTTCTCTTTAGACAGCATTTCTTTGTAGTCCAAATAAACTTTGGTATTGGCGATTTGTCCCGCTTTATAAGCTGCATCAGGTAGAATATCGCAAACAGCAGCAACTTCAACCTTTTCGACTTGCGTCAATCGGTTTAAATGATAGGTCCCCCGCCTGCCGGTGCCGATCACACCAATCTTCAGTGCCATAGATTCGCCCCCAGTAATGCCAGATCAGCGCAAATAAAATATTTTTAGGATCTTTTAATCTCCCTTAGAATGTCACCTCCCATGGCAGGTAAATTAATTAAGGTAATTTATATTTGTCATTAAGCTTCGTCGCCTGTGTATGATTTCCTTCCTGCAAAACACAAAAGTTTTAAGGTTAACTGTGTTTTTCGGCAATGACCTGGTTTTTAAATCACTTGAAAACCCTTCCATCGGCCCCGGTAAAAGCGCACCAGCAAAATACTTGCTTTAATACCCCAATCGGCACACATAGCCCAAGCGATACCAATGACACCCATATTCATCTTAATAGCAAACAAAATAGATAAACCGACACGGCAGATCACTGTAGCAAATAGTGACGCATACATAGGAAACTTGACATCCCCCGCGACCCGCAAATCATTGGGAAACGGCCCTGCCAAAGGAAAGAGTACAGCATTAAAGATGTTGTGGATGATCACCAATTTGATCACAAGCCGGACGGTTTCCCGAGAAAGTGCGTAGAGGCGCAAGATGGGAAACAAAGCGATAAAGATGAGCAAGTTCCAGATAATGGACGCTGTGAAAGTAATCTGCAGCAGTTTTCTCATAAAATAATCGGCTGCTTCTACATCCCCGCCCCTATACACCGACCTATTACAGTAATAAAGGCAGGCCCCATGGATACACCGACAAGGGCTGCTAAAGATCAAAAACTTTGGGCTACCCCGGAAGCAAGGGCTGTGAAAAGGTAAGTGCAGTGTCCACAATACCCACCAGCATAACCAGAAGCTGTTCTACAAAAAGGGCACGATCAATTCCCGCAGTTCGGTGTTGCTGAATCTTTTTTTGTATTGCGGCTTTTGGTATTAGGCTCAACCACCCGGGCGATTACTCCGTTGATGCAGGACACTTCCCTTCGCTCATCAGCTTTTTATCAAAGTCACTGAAAAACTCCGGTATTTTGTCGCCGGCCAAGGGAGGTGAGTAAAAATATCCTTGAACCAAAAAAGAACCGACTGTCATCAACTTATCAAGCTGTGCCTCTGTTTCCACAAACTCCACTACAGTTTCCAGCTTTAACAACCGACTCAAATCATAAATAGTGGCTATTATATCTAGATTAGCCGGATTCTCTACGACATCGCGACTTAAAGAACCATCTATCTTTAGAGTTGTAATAGGCTGGGTGCGCAAATACAACAGCGATGAATGCCCTACTCCGAAGTCGTCCATGGCAATAGTGGCACCGGCGTCATGGAGCTGTTGTAAATTATTGTTGGTTGTAACATTCTCCACTAAAGCAGCAGCTTCGGTGATCTCCACCTGCAGCTGATGGGCGGGAACATCAAACCGCGCAAGGATATCGAGCACCTTCTGATAAAATTGGGGATCGTTGAGCTGTCTTGTGGAAATATTCACAGATACATGAAAATCCCCCAGCCCCTGTTTCGTCCATTCAGCTCGCTGGCTGATCGCTTGCTCGAAAATATACATACCCAAAGTGGAGATAAGTTCTGTTTCTTCAGCTAGTGTAACTGCGACCATGGGGTTGACCGCTCCAAATTCAGGATGCCGCCAGCGAAGCAAAGCCTCCACACTGTTTATCTTACGGTTTTGGACATCAACGATAGGCTGGTAGTTTAAGAATATGTCCCCTTTTGCCATAGCAGTATCCAACTGATTCGCCAGGTTGCGAGCAACTGCACCAATTCCATCGACCCTGGTAGTCAGCTGCAGGGCCGGAGTATCGTATCTGCCTGTGACCAACTGGGTCAATTCTTGGAATGCTTGGGAAAAAGTCATCTGCGCCATTTTCTCCGATAGCCGTACAAAGGGGGTATAGATCATCACTGCAATGATTAGGTTAATAAACTGCATCACGATACCGGCAATTGAACCGGTGGCTGTATAACCACTGATAAAAATCGGTGTTGACCAAGGCACATCTGCAATTGTATAGGGAACAAAACCAAGTTTCATGGCGGCAGTTGTAGTAAAAAACATAACAACCGGAGTAAGCACAAAAGGAATGGCATAAAAGGGATTGAGGGCGATCGGTATCCCAAAAATAACCGGCTCATTAATATTTAGCATGGAGTTGGGCAAAGCGTACTTCATCATGGTGCGCTGGTTGCGGCCTCGTCCAAACAACAAAAGGGCAACTAAAAGCGCGAGCGTCGTACCGCTGCCACCCATATACACGAAAGTGTCAAAAAGAGTTTTTGTGACAAGATTGGGGGCCGGCATACCGGCTGCCGCGGCTGCAACATTGGCCTCCATCGCCGGCACAAAAACGGTTTGTGCAACTTCATCTAATACATTGTTGCCGTGAATCCCGAACAACCACATAAAATGGGTGGAAACATTATATAAAATCGCGGTCCCCGCCGAATCCCCACGATATGGCAGCCGCCAAAAATTGTTTAAAATGTCGGTGAATCCATCGGGAATCCCCAACTTTACAACAACAGTTCGCAAAAGTACAAAGCTGCCAATCACAAGAACAGCCGGCAAGATCGAAGCAAACGATTGTGGAACTGCCATATTCGGATCATCGGAAAGCAGCTCTGTGTTCCTCCGAGAGCAGGCAAGGCGGATCATGGCTTCGCCCGCAATAAGGGAAACTACAATGGCCACAAACAGTCCGTTAACACCCACAATGCCGAAGCACAGGGCATTTGCTCCCTCCACTGGCAAAGAAACAGCCATATAAGAAGCCAAAGCCACTGTGCCGCATATACCTTCATGAGCTTGTACAGCTCTATTGGAGTTATACCACCGCGCTAAATTGCAGGGTAACAAAAAAGCCACCATCAGTGTTGCAATTTGGGTGGTGGCATTGAAGGCCAGTTCACCAAAGATGTGCCAGCGCTCACCAAACACACCGACCATAAACTCTTGGTAAGCCGCTATAGGAAGCTGGTTGAACACAACGGCGTAAGCCCCAACGATCATGATGGGCATGGTGGCTATAAAGGCGGTGCGAATAGAGTAGAGATGTCGCTGCCTGTTAAGTGTATTTAGCTTTTGATAAAGCCATGTCATGAATTTATTGTCTTTTGTTTGCACGAATATTCTCTACCTGCTGTATTGTATTGGCATACTCTCCTACTTACAAATTCTGCAGACGCTCTTATATTACCATTAATCGGGCCAAATGGCAAAAGGTACCAATAGGCTAAATAACCCGTCTGAACCCAATCTCAGGCCTAAAAGCCTATATATCGGCCAGCAATTCAGCTACTCCCAGGCTGTATGAACTAGACGCTACAAACCCGCCCTTTTTTCTAACGACAGCTTTGACTTCCTCATCGGCATTTTCAGTGGTGGCAGCATTAAACCGAGTCAGCATACCTATATCGTTGTAGGAATCCCCCACCGCTAAAATTCTGTGGGACGGAATCCCAAATCTGTCTGCAACTTTGGACAAAATCAGTTCCTTACCCACCTCCCGCCAACGAAAAGCGATTAACCGATTGTTGCGTACAGGTTTAATGGGCGTGTTTTGAAGCTTTTCAACGAAAAAGGGAAATGCGGATTCTGCTTCTGCTTTGGAACCGTAGAAAACCTCTATAAAACCCCGTGTTTGCTGTGCAAAGATATTATTTACCAGAAATTCGCTGCTGTGCTCCTGTGCCATTTCATCAACTATTTTCTGACTTATGGGAAGCAAAGCCAATTCAAACCGGTAAGCATCATTATTCCAAGGAGTCCATGACCTGTAGCGGCCGTCTTCAAGAAAATATGCTTCCCGCTCATCACATATAAGCATCTGCGGAAATCCATCACTTAGCTCTAGACCATTTTCACCGAGTATCTCTAATGTGGTTCTATATGGCCTGCCTGTAGCAATGGCCATACATACCCCGTTTCCATATAAGCGCCGCATCTCCTGAAGCGTCCGATTGGCGATACCGCCGCCAAAATCAAGTAAGGTCCCATCTAGATCTAAGGCAACAAGTTTCATCAGTCATCTCCTTTGCAGTTCTAATTGCTAATAGGTAACCCAATCCGCGTCAAAAGTCCCGCCTTGCCCGATAAAACACACCGGCTTTTTGGCCTAAATAAACCACTCCCAACCCAATAACTATACCAAGTGCGTTTTGCACTAAATCCTGTATACTTCCGGTTCGATAGGGCAAGAAAACCTGCACAAACTCAATCAGCACTCCAAAAACAAATGAAATACCAAAAGCTAAATAACGATGTGTGGGAAAACTATCGTTCAAATGCATCCAGACAAAGATCACATGGAACATAAAAGCTGCAATATGATGCAGTTTAAAGACCATATTTCCCCGCTGAACACTTACACCCACTGGTGGTATAACAGCCAAAATGAATATTACTACACTGTAGATGACAAGCCCAACAAGCTGTTTAGACGCGCCTTTCATGACAACCCAAACATCTTTTCTTTTAGATCAAGATAAAACAAATAATCTGTCGGGGTCACATTGGGTGGACAGCGATGATCGCAAAAAGGAATATAACCCCCTCGCTCCACCAAAGGAACCAGTGTCTCAAGGTATGCGCGAATTGCGTCAGGCCCTTTACCCAGTTCTAACTTGTCTACTCCGCCCATGATCCTAAGCTCATTGCCATATTCCGCCAACAGTTCAGCCGGATGGGAACAGCTGTTTACCTCATAGGGAAAAAGACAGTTGATCCCACCTTCAAGAAAATGCGGCAAAAGCGGCCTTACATCGCCATCACAATCTGTATACCAAAGCTCTATTCCATGGGATTTGAGTTTCTCATTGATGCGCTTATAACGAGGAGTTACAACGTTTTTGAAAAAATCCACCGACACAATGGGCCCGCCTTTAAAACAAATATCCTCCCAACCGGTGGCAAAATCAAATTCTATATGGGGCAGTATCTGATCCAACCAATCTTCCACCAATACACAGCAGGTTTCCACCATGTCTTCAACCATATCAGGGTAATCGTACATGGCATAAGCCAACCCTTCAAATGTAAGCATATTGCGGATGCGGCCGATCATAGACCCGCAATCAACCCCAAGTGGATAATTTCGCCCAGGCCCATGTGCTGCCTTTAGGGAGTCAAAATCGACTATGCGAGCCGGGTCATCTCGCTGAAAACGCCGGGCTTTGACCTCCCGCCAATCTGCCGGTGTAACAATGGAAGATTCTATATAGCGGGGAATAGTGTCATGGGCATCCTTTGGAACCTCTGCCAGCAGCCCATCTTCGTTGATCAAAATCTTTGTGTTTGCTGTTTCTTGGACAACAGTTTCTGAAAAAGGCGGGCTCATCCACACATTCCCACTGAGTACTTTGAACTGATCAAAGTTGAAGAAAATGTCGGCTTCTTCGTTAGTGGTGATGCCGTTTTCCACAAATATATCCCAAAGCTGGAAGTTTTCATCCCAATAACCAAACTCCATATTAAATGATCTGTCTACTGGTTTGTAAAACATCTGATTGTTAAACCGCTCGCGATCAGTCATCATCCCCGCCCACTTAGGTCTGCAAGGCTTAATCTGTTTGCCCATCAAAGAAAACCCCCTAACAAACTTTTCGATTTCATGATCTTCTGCTTAGATAATCCACCAGTTTTTGCCCATCGCTTCTGGAAAACACACCTTCTTCCAGCTGCCAATAGTCTGCATCTTCTCCCCCGGTTTCACAAACCATAGCCACCAACTCAGGGTGACATGTCAAAACAAATACCTGATGACGCCGGGCAAGTTCTGTCAACGTATGCACAGCCTGATAAGCATGACGGGGATCAAAATTTACCAAACAATCATCTAAAATGATCGGCAAAGGGGGCTCTATTTCTTGAATTCGACCCAAACGAACCGATAGAAACAGCTGTTCGGCAGTTGCCCGACTCAGCATTTTCGGTAAAACTCCGCACTCCCCTGCTGCCGCCACCTGAAAACCTGCTTCAGTAATTTCACCGGGAGGAGAGATTACCTTATAATCGCCACCGGTCATTTCCCGGAATATTTCACTGGATTTTGCTAAAAGATCGTCCTGCACTTCCCGAATGAATTCAGTCCGAAGCATTTCGAGCATGAGTATAGCTGTGCGGTTGATACTGTATTCGAATGCCAGTGTTTCAAGAGACCGCCGTGCATCATCAATTCGATACTGCGCCCTTTCAAGGCTTTCATCGGTATCAAGCGTTTTTAAAGTGCGGGCTAAATGATCACGCCTTGTCGTCAATTGCTCGATTTCCCCCACCAATGCATCTATTTCTTGTTGAGTTTTCATCCTGGCTTCTTCTAAGTCATCTCTAGATAAATAGGTGCCATAAAGCCCTCTCAGCAGTTCCAGCCTGTCAATCACGTGATCCGGTTGAATCTCTGCAGCTCCGCCTTTGGCATACGACTCTAGGGCATCAAGACCTCTTTCTCCCAGTGAATGCAGTATGCGTTTTTCAAGTGCCTCTTTTTGTTTTGCAAGTTCCACATATTGCTGATGTTGTTTCCCAGTCTCAATGGCCTTTTCCAACCACAGAGCCAAATTGGATTCCTTAAACCCGGGCAAGGCGCTGCAAAGGTTTTCACATTTTGCGACTAAAGCGGTTATCTCTGCTTCGATGTCTCCTATTTTATGCTCAGCTTGATCTATAGCCTGTGCCCTTTTCAAATTACTGTGGGCCTGCTCAATTAGGGCAGCCAATTGGTGGAAATAATTTAAAGCAGCCTGCGGTGAGGGCAGCCTCCATCCAAGATCAAAAACCAAGCCGTGCATATCCGTCAATATCGGCTGAAGTGCAGCAAGATCCGAGTCCAGCTTCTCCTGTTGCCGGGATAAAGCTCGTATGCGTTCATACAGCCTTTTGATACCTTCGTACCTGGCTGTATATGTATCTAACTCTGCCGCCTCCCCCAAACCCAAAAACATCCGGTATGTGTCCAACTGTGTTTTAACTTCCTGTTCTTTTTCTGCAATCACGGCCAAGCTGCGGGCCGCGTCCAAATCACCCAAGCTTAAACCCAGTTCGCTGTTGCACTCCACCAAGCGGCGGTACAGCCCCTGCTGTGCCGTGCTGTTGCCCGAAAAGGCGGCTTTCGTGTAGACAGCATAAACCCCCAGCCCCACCGCCCCGATCACCATTACCCCTGTTCCCAACAGAGGTTGGAAATAACCGATTATTAATCCGGATATTGCAGTCAAAAAGGCCATAACCCAATAAAACCGCAACCCCGCAGGACCTTGGCGGCTTGCCATGTGGGTCAGCTCCTGACAAATATTGCGTGCTTCTGTAATCACCCGGCTGTCTTTTATTAGCTTTATCAAGTTTTCTTGATCAACTTGCTTGATTGCTTCACTAACACAATCAAAATCCCCCTGCCAGTCCACATTTATGTCATCTATATCAACTTCTAATCGGCGCTTTTCAGCATCAATCTCCAAATTAGCGCGTTCAATTATGCCAATAGAGGTCTCCACGCCCGAAAGCCGCCTAAAAGCATATTCCACATCTTGGGCTTTATGTAAAATTGCTGTTTGCCACTGCTTTACGGATTGCTGCCTTAAGTTCAAATGAACGGTAGCTTGCTCCAAAAAGGCAAACTCTTCGTTGTACCCATCAAGTGCCGCCAAATACGCATCTTCCAACAGTTTTGCTTTATTTAAAAGCCCTTCAGGCCAGTATGCTAAGATGTTCGAGACATAATTATCGGACAGTCTGACATCCAGGTCCATCCAACTGGTGTAATCATTATAATTGTGCAAAAGGATCTCTTTAAGAATTTTATCACGTTCAGCCAAGGCAAGTTTGCGGCGCGCTTTCGCCAACACTGTTTTCGTATGGGCAAACTCTTCTTGTAAGCTTCTATACTCTCCCTGTTTGGCTAGGGCCTGCTCCTTTTGGCTTACACATTCCGCAATAGTATTATAGTAGGGTTTAAATTGGGCCACATTGGGCCTTCCATATCCTGCACCGATGGCACGGGCTTTTCCATCCAGCCCCTTGATAATCTCTGGAACGCGGGCAATGTCGCTGAGACCGGCCCCTAAAAGTATCGACTGCAGTCTGCTGCTTTCGCTGGGTTTAACACCTACAGGCAAAAGTCTCAATTCATCAAGGCTGATGGTAAACAGCTGATGATAGGAAAACATGTCAAGATCGCCAAAAAGGACCGAACCGTCAACTACCTGACCTTCGGGGCCTGCTGCCTTAGGATCCGCATGCCCCTGTAGGCGCAGCTCCCAAATATCTTGTCCCAATCCAATGGATGCCTCTACGTTGTATTCATGTGTCGGTGGCGGCAGATCATCTCTTTTGGGCAATCCATAACCCAAATAGCGCAAAACTTGCATGAAAGTAGTTTTTCCCGCGCGATTGGCCCCCCCGATCACCACAAGGCCCTCACCTAGGGGAGCCAGGGTCTGGTTCCTGATAATGCCGAAATCGCCTATATGAAGTCTGAGGATCTTCACGGGCCGCCTCCCCCCTCCAGCAGCTTCTCATAGACCAAATACTTGGCCTGCTTTATAATGGTCTCAACTGCCTCCCTATTGCCGGGCAGTACAGTATCTTTGGGATGTTCCGGATCGTAATTAAGATCCCAAATCTCACCAAGACTCTCCTGAAGCTTGTCCCTGAGACTGTCATCATTTAAAAGGGCATCGGCAATCGATTCAAGTTTTTGGGCTAAAGGCCAAGTTTCCAGCATTTTCTCCCACCCCGGCAGAATTCTTCCGGTTTCAATGCGAATGGATTCTGTCCACAAAAACGGTTCTCTATACTGAAACTCATCCAAACACCTTGCTAGGTCAAGATCATCACTGTTTCCGATCAAATGCTCATGTACCGGACTTCTTCCCGTCAACACCCAACGGATCAAATACCCATCCGGATTCCAATCATAATCGGCTAAAGGCACCGGTGTGTTTATCATAGGGTTTTCTAAAAATGCTTCCGCCTTGCCTTCCAGCAGCCTTTCTACATCACTTATATTGTAAATAAGGGTGTGAGCATCACCTTCCGCTGTGGATAGTTCAATTTCTTGCCATACTAAAGGCCCAATCGGAATAAATCGCATATTTGGAGTCTTATTGAGTCCCAGTTCCACCAAAAAGCAGCCGCCAACACCGCCTTCACGAATATGGCGCCCCTGGGGTGTACCGGGGTAGGCAATAACCGGCATTTTATCCCTAACAACACGGGGTTCATGCACATGGCCCAAAGCCCAGTAATGCACATATTCCTGATCAGTCAGATCCTCAACACTACAGGGGGCATATCTGGAATTGCCTGGCTCTAGGGCTGTGTGCAGTAGAGCAATATTAGGCAAAGCACCATCTTCCGGTCGCAACATGCTGTGTAATCGTCGGGAGTCCCAACGCCTTTGATAAGACACACCTAGTACTCTGGCAAGCGCTGTACCGCTGCTATCATGAACTTCTATGCACTCCCCATGGGAAGCGGGGAATGCATAGAAGTTTTCCGGCATATCCAATATACTTTGCTCTTTGCCGACGGGATCGTGGTTACCATATACCGCATATACATTAATACCGACCTCAGCTAAACGCTCTACTTGCTCTTTAAAAAATCGCACTGCTCTCACTGTACGGGCTTCTTCATGGTACAAGTCCCCGGCAACTAGCACAAAATCCACATCACAAGTTATGGCAGCATCACAGATTCGCTCCCATGCAAGGAAACTGGCTTCCCGCAGCATGTCCTCAACATGCTTTGCCGCACCGGAAAACCCCTGCACCGGGATTCCCAAATGTATATCCGCAGTATGCAAAAACCGCACAGTTCTCGACATTTCCCCCACCTCTTAAAACATACATTCTCTACGTGCTAAATTTATCCTATGTCTGCACTTACTCACTGTATACCATCCCAACGGATATCATCGGGCTCTTTGCACCATCAACGATCAGCTCCACCATCGACTAAAACATGCAAGGTGATTACCTCCCTGCATAGAATTAGGAATCATCACATAAAAATCCCATATGGACATGTTGGCAAGACGAAAACTAGGGGGGCGGGAAATGAAGAACAGTCAGTGGGGTAAGTGGAGCCTGTTTATTGTCATTTTGGGGATGATGACGGCGCTGGGAGGTTGTTTTGGGGGAGGTGGGTCTGTACCGACGGGAGGGGTTAGGGGAAAGGTCGTTGCACCAAAGGGAGATATAAAAAATAGCAAGCTGATAATTGGACCACCTGACACACAAGACCACGACTATATTCCGTTAAAAGGCGCTAGTGTAACTGCAGATAACACCCGTAAAGCTGCTACTACTGACAAATATGGTGACTTCACTTTGTACGACATCCCTGTAGGTCTACGTACAATCACAGCGTCTTACACAG
>JAAYQZ010000004.1 GCA_012519025.1 Bacillota bacterium | reverse complement strand
TATTTCTAACCAATGACAGCCACCGAACAAAACCACAAAACTTAACCACAGAAACTCCCTTTACGCCCCCTTGCAAAAAAGGGATAATTCCCCACTCACCGAATAGATTCTACTAGAGGGACTTTGGTATCTTTTGACACTCCCTTTTCTTTATACCAATTCATGCAACCGTGTGCATATAGGAGTGGCAGCAGTGGTTACAATGCGAGACATAGCAAAAATGGCCGGGGTATCCCATTCAACTGTATCCCGGGCTTTAAACAATGACCCGAGAATTTCACCGAAGACGACGGAAAAGATCCGGCAGGTGGCTGAGGATCTGGGCTACTCACTGGATATTAGAGGTAGAGTTTTAGCACAGGGCCGGACCTTTACCATCGGACTTGCCATACCCAACATTACAAATGAGTTTTTCCTGCCGGTCATTAGAGGGGTGGAGCATAAAGCAGCGGAATTCGACTACTCCCTCATTCTCTGCAGTACCAGGGCAGATATGCGCTTTGAGCTGGAGGCAGTCAGATTGATGGCAGAGCGGCGGGTTGACGGCCTGATCATCGCGTGGACCGATGACTTTGAAGGTATTATCGGAAAGCTTGAACCCAATAAATGGCCGGTGGTTTTTATAGGCAATGCCTTGGAGGATTCACCATACCCATTCATAGACTGTGACCACCGAAGCGGTGCCTATGATGCAGCAAAGCATTTAATAGAACTTGGACATAAACACATAGCCTTTTTAGCCGGGCCTCTGATCAGTATTGACGCCGGGGAGAGGCTGGATGGATACAAACAAGCTGTGGAGGAAAACGATTTAGTACCTGATATGTGGGAAGGCGACTACACCCGCTCCAGCGGCTACACCCAAGGGAAAAAGATGTTATCTTGCCGCCGGCGCCCCACCGCAGTTTTTGCCGCGAATGATTGGATGGCCATGGGAGTCATGTCAGCCGCCAATGAACTGGGGATCAAGATCCCGGAGGAATTATCTGTAATTGGATTTGACGATGTGGCCCCGGCAAGACACCTGTTGACACCATTGACTACTGTACGCCAACCGGCTCAGCAGATGGGCAGAACAGCAGTAAGAATGCTTTTAGAAAATGGTAAGCCAAAATCCAAGCGGGTGGTTCTAGGTACAGAGCTTGTAGTTAGAAAGACTACTCATCAAGCAATAGAGAAACGCTGAAAGGAGGAGCAGCTAAACCAAGGCATTTTGTGGGAGGTCGTCTTGAACAAAATACTTAAAAGAGAGGTGTGTTTTACTTTGCTTAGATTTAAAAGGCTGGTAGTACTCTCGACTGTTTTGTTGCTGGCTTTAGGAGTCTTGGCAGGCCCAGTTCTGGCCGCACAAACGAAACTGACTGTGCTTTCTTGGGGTTCCACTGATGAAATAAACAACCGCAAGGCACAGGTGGCGGCTTTTGAGAAAGCCTTCCCCCACATCAAAGTAGATATCCAAGTACTGCCTACAGACGAATATGATCGAAAATTGGATGCAACTTGGGCTGCCGGCACAGCCGCAGACGTAATTATGATGTCTGATGACTGGCACGGCAACAGAGCCAGAAGAGGTGTGTTTTCCGATCTTGGTCCCTACATCGAACGGGATAACTTAGATCTTGACTCTATTTTAACTCCGGGTATTGCCAAAGGCTACAAACTCCCCGATGGCATGCGCCATGGGCTTCCCATCTCAGGTTCATCCATGGTCATTGCCTACAACAAAGATATGTTTGATCAGGCAGGACTTACCTACCCCAATCCCGATTGGACCTGGGATGATCTAAAAGATTATGCTGTAAAGCTGACCGACGGCACCGGTATCAACAAGACCTACGGGATCGCTGATCACTGGGGAGTTGCATCCCTGGCCCCCCATATTTTCGGCGGCCGCATGTTTAATGAAGATGAAACAGAAGTCTTGGCCGATGATCCTAAAGTAGTGCGAGGCATAGAGTATTTCATGGATCTGATGAAAAAGTATGAAGTTATGCCCGATGTAAATGCCGCTCAAGGCATGCCATCTGTACAGCGCTTCTTTTCTGAAAAAGCAGCCATGATTATGCTGCCTACATGGGATGTACCCTCATTTCAAGAAAGCATTGCCAACCGCTTTGCCTGGGATACAGTGATCATGCCGGCTGATCCCGATACCGGCCAGCATATGACGCTTTTGTGGACAACAGGTTATGCCATGAATTCCCAGTCAAAGGTCAAAGACGAAGCTTGGGAGTTTATTAAATTTGTCAGCACTTCCAATGAGGCTTCCGAGATTGCCTCTGAAGTGGCGCTGCCTTCAGTACTAGAGGTTGCAGAAACCACCTTTATAGAGGCCGCTCGGGCAGGCTGGGTACCCATCAACATGCAGGCTTTTGTCGACTCTTTTGCCTTTGGCACCATTAACCCTTTGGGAGGCTATTTTGCCAAGGTCAATGATGAGTACAATCGGGCATGGGATGCCATCAACTTAGATCGCACCGATGCGGAGACCGGCATGAAGGAATTCAGTGAGAAAGCCGCAGTTATTTTGGAGGAACTCAAATAGAAGTAGGCATAAGGGGCGGCATCTTAAAGATGCTGTCCCTCTCTTTAAAAGGGGGAAAATGATGGCACGTTCTCCACGCAAGAGGCGGTATTTTCGAAGAGAAAGCATAGAATTTCACCTATATATTCTGCCGTGGCTTTTGGGGTTTATGATCTTCATGCTTGGACCTTTAATCTATTCCTTAATCCTTACATTCACCGATGCTCAGATGTATGGGGAATGGAACTTCATCGGTCTTGGCAACTACAAAGAGATGTTTGCAAACGACCCTTTGTTTTGGAAGAGCCTTGCCAACACTGCTTACTATGCGTTTGTCAGTGTGCCTTTAGGGCTGTTGGTAGCATTTTTCCTGGCGGTCCTATTGAATATGAAGCTTAGGGGCATGGCGTTTTTCCGCACCATTTTTTATCTGCCTTCAGTGACCTCCGGTGTGGCAGTAATTTTGCTGTGGGGGTGGATTTTAAACCCGAGTTTCGGGCTTTTGAATTATGTATTGAGTATTTTCAGCATCCAGGGGCCGGCTTGGCTAAGCGACCCCCGCTGGGCGATGCCCGCCATAATCTTGATGAATCTTTGGAATGTAGGTCCGGGCATGATCATTTTCCTGGCCGGCCTGCAGGATATCCCGGAAAGTCTGTATGAAAGTGCCTCTATAGATGGCGCAGGTTGGTGGACCCGCACCATGAGGATCACTGTGCCTTTGATGACCCCGACGCTGTTTTTCAATTTAATCATGGGACTGATTGGAGCGTTCCAGGTGTTTACCCAAGCCTATGTGCTGACAGGCGGCGGACCCATGGATGCAACATATGTCTACCTGCTGCATCTTTACAACAATGCCTTTAGATACGGCCGTATGGCCTATGGCTCTGCCTTAGCATGGGTATTGTTCGGCATTATCCTGGTGCTTTCCCTAATCGTCATGGGTACTTCCCGCCGCTGGGTGTTTTATGCCGGAGAGGGAGGTTACTAAATTGGCAAACTTCCGTGTTCATCATATTCCCAGGGGAATGAAGAGTTTTTTGGGTTATTTACTGCTTTGTGTTTTAGGCCTTGTGTTCGCCTTGCCTTTCTTGTGGATGGTATCTACAGCCTTTAAGCAGCCTTGGCAGATCTATTTGATTCCACCCCAGTGGATACCTTCACCCCCGGTGGTGGACAATTTTATCAAGGGCTGGACATCTGCCCCATTTAACAAGTTTATTTTAAATACTGTGATCATTACCTCCTTGGCAACCCTAGGTGCCGTTATGTCCGCGGCCTTGGTGGCTTATGGGTTTGCCCGCTTTCGTGCCCCAAGCAGCAGCTTTCTATTTGCTGTGCTTGTCAGTACTATGATGCTGCCCAGTCAAATCACTACTATCCCCACCTACATACTATTCAGCCGTTTGGGCTGGCTAGACAGCTTTAAACCTTTAATTGTGCCTTCTTGGTTTGGCGGCGGAGCTTACAATATCTTTTTACTGAGGCAGTTTTTCAAAACCGTCCCCAGGGATCTTGATGATGCCGCCCGCATCGATGGCTGCAGTTCTTTAGATATCTTCGTCAGGATCATGCTGCCTTTGGCAAAACCCGCCTTGGCCACAGTATCGGTGTTTTCCATAGTTTATCATTGGAACGATTTCTTTAACCCTTTGATTTACCTGGACTCAGATGTAAAGTACACCCTTGCCATCGGCCTGCAGTATTTCAAAAGTGCCCAAGGAGATACCAAACTCCATCTGATGATGGCTGTGGCGCTGATTGCGGTCCTGCCTATATTGGTATTTTTCTTTTTGGGACAGAAATATTTTGTTCAGGGTATAACCGTTACCGGGATCAAAGGGTGATGAAAACACCTGTGGTTCGCCCACCTCCCGGGGAATCGTCTTCATGGATTTCCCGGGGTCATCCATCCCTCACACCGACATCTCCCCCGCAGTTTGTTTACCCTTTGGCAGCCACTGATAACCCACTAACAGTAATGGTACAAACAGCAGCCCGTTTACTGCCATACCTGCTTTAAGTCCCCACTGGGCAGCGATCAATCCCGTCCAAAGGGGCGGCAGCATGGAGCCTAAACTCATGGCAATCCGCATGAAGGCGGTGACAGTCCCCCGCGGTCCCGATCCCATACTGTGGGCATGGGCCAAAGCAGTAGGATAAAGCCCTGCCAAAGAGAGCCCACCTATTAAAAGACCCGCCACTAAAAAAGCAGTACTGGTGCCGGTTAAAACCAGCGTATAGCCTACAAGCCCCCCAAGACCGCACATCATGATGATTTGGCCGGGTTTAAAGCGGGAAGACAAGAACCCGCAAGTGAAGCGTCCCGCGGAAACACCGGCATAATGCAAAGAAACCGCTCCAAATGAGAGGAAAACCACGATGCGGCCGGTTTCTTGAAAATATGTAGTAACCCACCCCAACAGTCCGTTGGCAATGCCATTGTATGTAAAAGCAATCACAAGGCAATACAGCATGGCCCGTTCTTTGATGATCCTTAAATCGTGCCAGGCTTTAGCTGCCTGTTGTTTTTGTCTTTGGGGATATGTCTGTACTAAAGCCCAAATGCCAAACCCACACCATAAAACAGCGGTCAGTCTAACAGCAAGCCGCCAGTCCCAAGCTGAAGCAAACAAAAAAGGTCCAAATAAGGCACCCAAGCTGAAGGCCCCGTGGAGAAAGTTAAGCCTTTTTGCCCGAAATTCTGCCCCAAGATCAGCTGTCAAAGTATTGATGGCAGTAGACAACCCCGATTGGGCAATACCAATGACTACAAAACCCAACACGAAAACAGCCCAACTGGGCGAACCTGCCACCAAAAACAGTCCCACACCTGATAAAAGCCCACCCAACACTGCAAGCATCTTGTAGCCTGCGGCATCAAGCCACAAACCGGCAATCAGGCCCACCACCAATGCTCCAATGGAACGTGCGGGAAAAATCACACTGGCAGATTTGAGATCAAGACCAAAGTCGCTGATTAAAAGCGGCATTAGAGTCGGAATGATTGTATTGGAAATTCCCACCAGCAGGTACTCCGTATAGCACATCAATGCTAAGTTGTTCAAATGATCCCATCCTCCCATGGTTGTTACCTAACATTTCCGCACTATATGCAGTAAACCTCTAACCTGTCTGAAATAACAAAAACACCTCGGGAAAGTACCGAAGTGTAATGTATCTACTTAAACACAGTTTGCGATTTTATCCACTCTGTTTTTTCCGCTGTTTTTTGCTGTATGCAGGGCTTGATCTGCTTTAGAGAAATAATTGCCGTGACCTTGGTCCACATCCAGCAGTGAGACACCGAAACTTGCTGTTGTCCGCACTGTTGTTTGTTCAACTGTAAACACGTTTTTGTTGATCAATCCCCGCAGCTTTTCCGCAAGGCCTACCCCAGCTTGGATAGAGTTGTTCGGTGCTAAGATCACGAATTCATCTCCACCAAACCTGCAGACTATATCGGACTTTCTTACATTGTCTGTGACGAGCTTAGCCAACTGCACAAGTACTTCATCACCTGCCATATGGCCGTACTTATCGTTAATATCTTTAAAATCATCTATATCTAACAAAATGATCACAGATTCATGACCATACCGCTCGATGGCAAACAGCTCATTTTTAATAGTCTCATTAAAAAAGTGCCTAGTGTAAAGATTAGTTAAAGGGTCGTGGTAAGCCATTTCTTCCAATTGCTTTTGTTGGCGTCCGATGCGCCGCTTTTGCGTGATATTTACGTAGTTGTAATGCCAATTCATCACACTGATCAAAATGCCCAAAGCCGCCACAGTGGCACCATTGATTCTGTTGGACAGAAGTATCCTATAATCTGCAACGGTTAGGGCAATTAGATGGTAATAGATGAAATAGGAACCAAGCAAGGTGATGGTAGACACAAGCGGCCTAATCAGGAAGATGGCACCGAAAACCACACAAACAATCAGGAAAGGCAGAATGCTGGTAGTTGTTATCTGGTCAATCGCGGTCACAATCACACCTGAAATCAACACAACAACCGGTACGGCATACTCCAAAATACGCATGGTGAGGTTTATCTTGGGACTTTTTCTTACCCGCGCGGTAATGATCAAGACTGCAGTGTAAAATAAAAACAAAACACTGTGGCAGATCATAAGTGCCTTTCCCCAGGGCTCAGCAATGCCTAAGGCATTGGCCAATAGTACAATATCAAGAAGCCTCATGGGAGCACCGACTGCTGAAAGATAAAAAATCCGGTTCATATTCATGTAGGTGCAGTCATCTAAAACACTATTGTAGTTCTTGTATACTGCTCGAATCCGATCTTTTAATACCCCGGGAAAAGCCTTGTTGACCCATGTTTTCCCGAACCCCGCCTCCATGGCACTCACCCACACTTTCCCTATCTTGATAACGTCTCTCAGTTTAGTTTATAGGGCTTGTACTGCTTTGGCAACCATAAAATGCAAACAATCACAAAAAGGTGCACTTCAAAAGAAGCGCACCCATGTATAAGATCCCTAATTCACTTGTACTTCCCGCCTTTAGGCAGGCTTAACATTTGATTTTTTTACCTCATACCCCACATTGTTGATGGCAGCCTCAATTTCTCCGATGGAGATCTCATCTTCCCGATAGTTCAGCTTTAACTTACTGGAGTTAAACAGCACCTTGACTGTATCTTGATCGACTCCACCGAGACCTTTCATGGCACCTTCTATTTTCTGCAGGCATGATGGACATGTTAAAGTCTCCAATTGAATAGTTGCTGTTTTCATGTTGTCTCCTCCTATCATATCTTGCCCACCTTGGGCTGTCTCAATTATATTTCCCTTATCCTTAGAAAACCTTGATCTAAATCAATTTATACGCCATCAGCCGCTTAACCGGTAGCGGAGTAATCGCATACCATTTAAAATAACTGCTAAGATGCTGCCCTCATGCACCAGCATACCGATGGACATGTTCACCCAGTCGCTGAAAAGTACGCTGTAGAGCAAGACCAATACAACTCCTACTGCAATCACCATATTTTGTCTCATGTTGCCTGCTGTGGCTTTTGTAAGTCCAAGTGCATGGGGCAAACGACTGAAGTCGGAGTTCATCAAAACCACATCAGATGTTTCAATGGCTACATCTGTACCACCGCCCATGGCTATTCCGATATTGGCCAGAGCCAATGAAGGGCTGTCATTGACACCATCGCCCACAAAGGCAACGATGCGGTTTTGGTTTTCAATCAAATCTTTGACATAAGCCGCTTTATCTTCTGGCAGCATATTGCCGTGGGCTGCAGTCAAACCAAGGCTTCGGCTGACGACATCTACAGTGCCTTGATTGTCTCCGGACAGCATGATGAGATGCTTTACACCGAGTCTTTTCAGCCTTTGTAGGTCCTCTTTAACTCCCGGGCGCACTTGATCTCTTACACCCATAAGGAGCTTAAGCTCGCCATCTACCGCAGTCAACACAAGGGAGCTGCCGTTTTTTTCAAAAGCCGCCACATCGGCTTTTGCTTGATCATCGAGCACAATGTTTTCTCTTTCCATTAAGGCCGTGTTGCCAACCGCCACTTTGCGGCCGTTTACTACAGCCACAATCCCCGCGCCTTTTACTACCACTGTGTTTTCAACCGGCCAAAAAGTTGTGTCCCCAATCTCTTGCAGTACTGCTTTGGCTAGAGGATGGTCCGACTCCCGCTCCACACTGGCAAGATAGCCTAAGGCTTCCTCTATGTGATCTCCATAGTGCTCAACTTCCGCAACAGTCGGATCCCCCATGGTGAGTGTACCGGTTTTATCGAAGACCATGGTATCAAGTCTGCTGAAATCCCTGATAACTTCGCTGCCTTTTAGTAAAACCCCATGACGGGCGCCGTTGCCGATACCTGCCACATTGGAAACAGGTACACCAATGACCAGGGCACCGGGGCATCCCAGGACTAAAATTGTGATAGCCAGTTCAACATTTTTAGAAAACAGCCAGACTATAAATGCCAAAACCAAGACTGCCGGAGTATAGTATTTCGAAAAGCGATCTATAAAGCGCTCTGCCTCAGATTTTGAGTCCTGGGCTTCTTCCACAAGCTCAATGATCTTGCCAAATGTAGTATCTTCCCCGACGCGATTGGCCACAATTTGGATGGTACCGTTATCTAAAATTGTCCCGGCGTAAACTCCTGAGCCTTCTTCTTTTTCAACGGGAAATGATTCTCCTGTGATGCTGGCTTCATTGATGCTGCCTTCTCCCGATATTACCGTACCATCAACAGGCACCTTAGCACCGGTTTTGACAAGCAAAATATCCCCAACATCTACTTCATCTACTTCCACTTCCCGAAATTCGCCGTTCTCCATCTGCTTAAGAGCACTTTCCGGGGCCATTTCCGTTAATTCCTTGATCGCGGAGCGGGTCTTCTCCAATGTGCGCTGCTCCAAGAAAGCACCGAACAAAAACAGAAATGTCACAATCGCTGACTCTTCGAAGTTCCTGATTAAAAACGCTCCCCCTACGGCGATGGTGACTAAAACGTCAATACTTACGACTTTTACCGTTAAAGCCTGGTAGGCTTGAATGGCGATTGGAGCAATTCCCAGTATAGAAGCTGTGATCAGTGTCCACTGGAAAAAAGCCATACTGCCCATGAGCCACTTGCTTAGAAAACCGCCTGTAATCAGGATGCCGCTGATTAGTGCTATGCTGTTTTTATTTCTTAAAATACGGCGCTGCATGTTTTTCACCCTCTCATGAAGCCTCCAAAAGGTGGGCTTTAGCCTTGATGTGCCGCATCCAGCTCTTTGAGCATATTGTAGACAGCTGCATAGCTTTCGCACACATCATTGGGTACTGTATAGTGATCGGTTATTTCCCGGAGTCTTGCAAATTCCGAGGACAAATCCGGTTGATCGACACCAGCTGCTTTGATCTTGTCATCGATAACCTCAAATATTTTACGTACATCGTGGAATTCCGGATGACTGTTTCCATGTACACGATCGACAACCGGGACAAAAAGCTTGAGCTTATCCAAATGAGCCTCTTTTACTTGGTCAAATAATGTCATGATGTATCTCCTTTCCTAAGCTGCCATGCATTTTTTTCACATGCACATCTTAGCACGACAGCCCCGTAGAAAAAATGATCAAGATCAAATTTCAGCTGATACTTTGGTTTAAGGTGCTTTTTCACCGCGGCACACTTAGGCTGTCACTGCCAAGGAAAGTTATGAGCCGATCGCGCGGGCAATAGTTGATTAATTCCGGCAGCAGTGGTACTATTACGTTGATAGGTATATGCACTATGCAGGTACTTAACTGATGTGTGATCGTGTCACATTAAGGGGGTAATGCCGCTGGTTAACAGAAAGGCTTTGGGGCCACCACAAGTATGTTCCCATATGGAGCATTTTTTGGAGACATGTCTGTTGTTTTTAATCGGAGAAAAGGCGGACCACGGCTACAGTTTAGTAGATCGATTGGCTGAATTTGGGTTCACAGATGAGTCCTTGAATGTGGGGACACTTTATCGGACACTGAGGCGGTTGGAGAAAGGTGGGTTTGCCGCTTCCGATTGGGAGTCCAGCGGTC
>JAAYQZ010000031.1 GCA_012519025.1 Bacillota bacterium | reverse complement strand
GTCATTGATTTGCCCGGTTTCCTCCCAAAGTCCAAACTGGCCGTCACTGATGTAGCGGGCCACACTTTCGGTTGTTCCCCCAACCAAAGCCAATTCATAGTCATGAATGGCACCTGCACCATTTAAGGCAAAATGTGTCACATAGTTTTCTTTAAGCAGCTCAATCACAAAGCGGCTCATGCCTTGTTTAATCACATGAGCGCCCATCATCACGATCACGGCGGCTCCTCGAGAACGCGCGTTAATGATGCGCTGTGCCGTCATTTCAAGGGCAGGATCAAAGAACTCGGGTATCGCCACATCCAAAGGCAAAACATCCTCTAGATGCATATCATGCTGTCTTTCAGCCAGCGGCTTAACCTGAAGCTGTGAACGATCAAACACAGGATAAGACATCACAAATTTCCTCCTTCGGTTGTTCCTGCTGTGAAACCTCTTAAGTACTAATTCATTGGAAGGAGGAAATTCCCTGCGCTGGGTTGCCTAGCCCTTGATACCGGTCAACGTAATTCCTTGAATAAAAGTTCGCTGTGTAAAGAAAAACAAAATGATAATAGGCATGGTCATCATGGTTGCCGATGCCATCAGTAAAGCCCACTCTGTTTGGTATCCGCTTTGAAACTGCTGCAGCCCCAGGGATAAAGTGTAGCGGGTTTGATCTTTGAGATAGATCAAGGGACCTAAAAAGTCGTTCCAAACCCAAATAAACTGAAACAAAGCAACCACTGCTAAAGATGGTTTTGCCAAAGGTAAAATAATCCTGCGGTAGATCCCAAGCTCAGAACACCCATCAATGCGAGCCGCATCAGAGAGCTCACCAGGTATCGTCATGAAAAATTGACGTAGAAGGAAGATGAAAAACGCGTTCCCAAAGAAACTAGGCACAACCAAAGGCAAGTATGTATTGATCCAGCCCAATGAATTGAACAGCAAATAAACCGGAATCATGGTAACTTGATAAGGCACCATCATCGTGGACACTATCAGCAGGAAAAGTATATTGCGTCCCTGCCAGTCAATACGGGCAAGCCCATATGCCACAAGAGGACTCGATATCAGCACACCCACTACATTTAACGCGGTGATAATAATAGTGTTTTTTGCATAAAGCAGCATGGGCACAAAAGTCAATGCCCTGGGAAAGTTCCCCCACACCCTGGGATGCGGAATCCAAACCGGTGGCCACGCGAAGATCTGCCGATCGGGTTTTACGGCTGTGGTCAACATGGTCACCAAGGGCAAGATAAACATAAGACCAAAAAAGACCAAAATCAGGTGACTCACCAACTGAGCAGCTTGTTTGCGCCGTTTCATGCCTAGTTTATTATCTGCCATGCCTGAATACCTCCCAAAGCGAACAATATTAGTTGGGCAGGCAAAAGACCCGCCCAACTGTTTTTCTGCCGACTTTATATTTCCAGCTTATCCAACTCAGCCTGAACCTCTTTTTGCACCTGCTCTAAAACCTGGGCAGGATCACCCTGCAGCAGTCGGATGCGGTCCCTGGCATTGTTAATTCTGTCAAGATAATAAAGCTCCACAGGGGTGGCGAATCCCGTGGGATCACTGGAGCGCAGCAAATCACTAAATACCTGGAATTCCGGGTACCTTCTAATGTACTCCTGGTAAACAGGTTCTTCAGTAACTGCATCAGCAAGTGGGAACCATCCACCGAGCGTGAATATCTTGGCCCGATCGGCTTCATGTCCTTTGCCTACCCAATACAAGAGATACTCCAAGGCGGCTTCAGGATGTTTAGCATTTTTGGGAATCAAGCCATATCCGGAAGGGATAATCATGGAGTTTTGCCGGCCTTCCGGTGGTGCCGGTAGGGGCACAACTCCGTAATCGAAACCTTCAGGTGCATAGCGATCGATATCAAGAATCTTCCACTGCCCCATATTCTGCATGGCAAATCTCTCTGAGACAAATGGATCTAAAGCCTGGGCCCTTTCTGTGGCCAGGCCGGCGTTGAAAGCAGTAATTCTGCGCACATCATACTTCTCGGAGTAGGAAGCCATCCATTTCGCCGCCTCGATATTTTTGGGATGAGTGGCAGTGATTTTGTCACCATCCAGCCAACTGCCTCCAAAAACATCAGCCCAGCGATAAAGATCATCCGGTAGGAAACCGGCTCGATCAATTTGACCACCACTGGTTACTTTAGTCAGTTTTTCGGCATACGCATCCAATGTAGCGATATCTTTGGGAGGGGCATTAGGATCAAGACCCACTTCCCGGAAATGGTTTTTGTTGTAATACAAAGCAATGGCATCCACAAACCCATGGAACGACCATATGTGCCCTTTGTATCTGTTGCCTTCGTAGAAAGGATATTGGTAGTCAAGGTATTCTTGAAGCTGATCTGGGGGCATGAGTTTATCTACTGGTACGATGGCATCTCTAGCAGCATAGGAGACGATATTTGTCATAGTAAAGATGATATCCGGGGGATCGCCGGCTGCGATGGCGGCCATCAGTTTCGTATCCCGCTCATCATAAGGCACCACCAGCGGGTTGACTTTGATATGGGGATGACTTGCTTCAAACATCTCGACTATTTCATTTATCGTTTGTGTCCATGCACCGGTCCATCCGTGCCAAAGCGTAATGGTCACCGGCTCTTGGGCAGCTACTGCACCCTGCAAAGATACGATGAGCAAAGCCGCCGCACAAAGCAGTAATACACGCCTTTTCATTAAGCTTACCTCCTTGTTAACCATCCTTCAATTACCCACCGCGACTGACTATCGGTTCAATACCGACCTCCTTTGACGGTTTTAGCTCTCACCGGCGTAAAACACCCAATGACGTGCACTGCGCAGTAAAAGCAGCGTAAAAAACATAATCACAACAAACAACAGCCAGGCCTGGGCTGATGCATATCCCATCTTGAAATATCTAAAGGAATTGTTGTACAAATACAAAGAGTAAAACAGCGTTGAATCCGCAGGACCGCCGTTTGTCATTATGTATGCTTGTGTGAAGTACTGAAAAGTATTAATTAGACCCATTACCACATTGAACAAAATTGTCGGCGTGATCATGGGAATGGTAATGTGCCGAGTGCGGTGCCATGCAGTAGCTCCGTCGAGATCCGCTGATTCGTATAAAGAAACCGGGACATCCTGCAAACTGGCAAGATAAATCAAAGTGGCGTTTCCAACCCCCCAAAGACTCATGATTATCAACGCCGGTTTTGACCAGGCAGGATCGGCAATCCAACCGGGACCGGAAATACCAACTGACTCCAAAATGGCATTGATGATGCCATAATAAGGGTTGAGCAACCACATCCAAATTATGGCTGAGGCCACTACCGGTACAATTGAGGGCAGGTAATATATCGTGCGGTATATGGGCAGACCCCGCACATCTTGGTTCAGCAACAGGGCGAGTAAAACTCCAATTATTGTGCCTAAAGGAACGGAAAAGACACTGAAGTAAAAAGTGTTGTAGAGTGAAGTCCAAAATAGGGGATCATTAAATAGATCCAGGTAATTGCCAAATCCAATAAATTTAGGCGGACTTAAAACACTGTACTGTGTAAAACTGAGGCCAATTGAGGCTGCAAACGGATAAATCGTGAAAATCGCAAAACCTATCAGCCAAGGCGCGGTAAACAAAAGACCTAAACGGCGATTTCTGCGGGTTGTCGGTGAGCCCTTCCCCACCTCACCACCTCCAACTTCTGCTATGTTTTCCCTTCACACCACAATTGTAGCTCAAAGACCCCCTTTTCTGATCTTGTCGCTTAACTTGATACTTCTGCGCCAATGTTCAGATCCCTTTTACTATGTTGTTATATTTCACCGCGATAAATAATCTAAAAGCCTCTAGAATCCTGTCTGTTTGATGGTGCTGATTTCACGGGGATTCAAGCCTCTTCTGGGTAATAAGATAGTTTCCTAATAAAAAATACAAATTTCTGTGAAGGTGCTGTTTACTTATAAGTGGAAATACGTAATAAATTCAATTGATTGGATGGATAGATATGCCATCGATTGCCTTTAACCTTACCAACTTTATCTCGGGTGTCGTTGTGATTGTCTTAGCCACTTTTGTATACGTAACCAGGAGGTCCGCACTGAAAAAGGCAACATTTGTGCAAAGTTGTCAGGCAGAGCGGGCGAAGCTGCAAAAACGGGCTATCAAGGCACTGAGGGAACAGCGCCATGAGGTTTTGAATGATCTAGCGACTATTTCGTCATACATGCAAATGGGTATGGTTGCCGCAGCTCAACAGGCGATTAATTATCTATCGGTGAGATTGGCGGATGAGTACAATTACAGTGACCTGCCGGATCAGGCATGGCTGTCAATGCTCAGCTGCAAACAAGAAGAAGCATTCTTTCTGGGGATTGACCTGCAGATCCATGAGGAGACCGGCTATCCCACAGATTTATATGAACAACGTCTACTACCGAAACTCGCGGCATTGCTTTTAGATAACGCTTTTGATGCCGCCGGTCGGGAAAGTGCACCTAAAGTAAAGTTCACCTGGAAGAGGACTGCAAACGGCAGGCTTCTTACTGTAGAAGACAATCGTTCAAAGGCTTCCCGCGCTAAGTTGATGGAAGCGTTTGGGAACAACTGTGTAAACTGCTTGGACGAATCTGATGGAGATTGGGGGTTGCCCTTATGCAGGCAGATAGCAACTGAACTGGGGGGCACCCTATCTGTTGAAACCTGCTCCAACCACACAAAATTCAGTTTCATGTTGGCTGATAAACATCAAAGTGGCCTAAGTGAGGCTGCCGCGACTATAGAATAGTCCTTGTGAAGGATATGGCACCCATGTAGCGCCCCTTGACTCTTACGCCGCGTGATACTTTATAGTAGGATGTGAAGGGAGGCACAGTATGGGCTTAAAGGTTAAGGAAGTAGCCGATATGGTCGGCATCAGTGTACGCACACTGCATCATTACCATGCAATTGGACTGTTGATTCCGGACGGAGTCTCAAAAGCAGGCTACCGTTTGTATTCCAGTGCTAATCTGCGGGAACTGCAGCAGATTCTTTTCTTTAAAGAAATGGGGCTGCCTTTAAACACCATCAAGGACATAGTACAAAGTCCACATTTCAATGAAGAGGAAGCCCTTTTAATGCACCGCAAGATGCTCATGGAAAAACGGTGCCGCCTTGATAAAATGCTGGAGAATCTAGATAAGACTATTCAACATCGGAAAGGAAAACGAGCCATGACAAACAAGGAAAGATTTGAGGGCTTTAATCATCGGGATAATCCCTATGAAGCAGAAGCTAGAAAGCGCTGGGGAGACGCAGCTGTTGATAAAGCAAACGCAAAGCTTAACGAGCTTTCCGAAAAAGAGCGGGCAAACCTGCCCGAAAGCATGGACACGATCTATGCCAAGCTTGCGACTCTTCGCCATAAACCACCTGCATCTGAAGCAGCACAAATGGCCATCAAGGAATGGTATGATTTTCTCAACCAAAACTTCGGGGACTATTATACCCCTGAGATTTTTAAAAACCTTGGGCAAATGTATGTCGACGATCCTCGATTTACCAAAAACATCGACAAATTCGGGGAAGGACTGGCAGTATTTATGCGAGATGCCATGCAGATTTTCGCCAACAGCCACCATCACAATAATCCAAGTTGATGGCTTTTAGCTGCAGATACTGACACGGCTTATAAATGCCAAAGGCCCAGGATTTAGATCCCGGGCCTTTGGCATTTATGGTCAATAAATCAACTTACTCACCCATGAACATGGCTATATCTTCTTCAACTGTGCTGATACCGCCTATACCAAATTGCTCAACTAAAACATTTGCCACATTGGGTGACAAAAATGCAGGCAAAGTCGGACCCAAGTGGATGTTTTTAACGCCAAGATAAAGCAGTGCCAACAGGACGATGACCGCTTTTTGCTCATACCATGCTATATTGAAAGCAATAGGCAGATCGTTAATATCGTCCAGTTCGAAAACTTCTTTTAGTTTTAACGCAATCACTGCCAGTGAGTAGGAGTCGTTGCACTGACCGGCGTCAAGCACTCGGGGAATTCCATTGATATCCCCCAACGGCAGTTTGTTATACCGATACTTGGCACAACCGGCAGTCATAATCACAGTATCTTCAGGCAGATTTTTAGCAAATTCCGTGTAATACTCCCTTGATCTCATGCGGCCATCACAACCGGCCATAACAAAGAATTTCTTAATCGCCCCGGTTTTCACAGCTTCCACTACTTGATCAGCTAAAGCCAGTACTTGGTGGTGGGCAAAACCACCGACAATGGTACCGCTTTCGATTTCCTCCGGTGCTTTAAGATTCTTGGCCATTTCAATAATCTCAGAAAAATCCTTACGTCCGTCGGCATCGGGTTCAATGTGTTTGCATCCTGGGTATCCGGTGGAACCGGTAGTGAAAATCCTATTTTTGATTTCCTCGCTGCGCGGCGGCACGATGCAGTTGGTGGTAAAGAGGATAGGGCCATTAAAAGTAGCAAATTCCTGGGTCTGCTGCCACCATGCATTGCCGTAATTTCCGATGAAATGATCGTATTTTTTAAACGCGGGATAATAATGGGCCGGCAGCATTTCACCGTGGGTATACACATCCACTCCGGTGCCCCTTGTCTGCTCCAAAAGCTGCTCAAGGTCAACCAAGTCATGCCCCGAAATTAGTACAGCAGGATTGTCTCTTACACCGATATTGACCTCAGTAATCTCGGGATTCCCATATTTAGAAGTATTTGCATTATCGAGTAAAGCCATGACATCCACACCGTATTTGCCGGTCTCCAATGTCAATGCCACAAGATCATCGACACTGAGATCATCGTTTAAAGCAGCCGCCAAAGCCCGATATATGAAATCATACAGCTCGGGATTTTCTTTTCCAATGTTTAAAGCATGTTCAGCATAGGCTGCAAGGCCCTTGAGACCGTAAATGATCATTTCTCTCAAAGAGCGAATATCCTCGTTTTCTGTAGACAACACCCCTACCAAAGCGGCTTTGTCCAGCATTTCCTCGCGATTTTCCACCTGGAATGTGGCGGCATCATGCACAAATTCTGCTTCAGCCTGGGCTCTCAATTCATCTCTTAGACCGAGCACCTTTTTTATATGCCGTTCAATGGCATCATCATCAAAATTTGCGTTAGTTATAGTCATAAAAAGCCCGGTCAGCACTTCACCGTTCACATCGCCGAGGGCCTCAACATCGAGCTTCCCTTCAGTTACTATATGAGAAATCCCCTTAAGGGCATAAATTAGTAAATCCTGCAGTTTAGCAACTTCTTCGTTTTTGCCGCATACCCCCCGAACATCACATCCTATTCCTTTGGATGCTTCCTGGCACTGGTAGCAAAACATACCCACAGTAAAACCTCCTTGAATCTATTTGTTTGGTTCGCATGAAGCGAACACAAATATAAGTATATCACTTAGAAATAGTCTTTCAATCGCCTTAATGCTATTTTCAAAAAATGGACGCCTATCCCATCCTCATACACTGCTTCAGTAGGATCTTTGTCGGTCGAGTTCCATCACCTCCGATGACCGGTGAACACCGGCAGGCCAGTGTTTTTAGCGGGTTGTGACTTCTATCACTATATACCCTTGTATCCTGTCGGTGAAACTTGACAGGAAAACTATTTCACAAATAACTTCGGCAGCCTAAGATGCACGGCTGCCGAAAAGCATTCTATGAAGTGTTAATTATACCCTGGATTCCTATTCTACCGGCGCATAATAGCAGCGTTTTGGTGAGTCAACCACACCTTGTTTTCTGAGCTCTTTGATGGCTTTGGTGATTTCTTTAGAATCCAATCCGGTTTCTTTTGCTATTTCAGCGTTTCTAAGAGGTTTGCCGGCACCTTTTAATGCTTCCAATACCTTGCCTGCTGTTTCCATAATGATCATCCTTCCGATTTTTTTCATCCAATAGTTTCCCGGGCAAAACGGTACTTAAACCTTTTTCCAGTCCATATTCGGCTGCCGGGACATTGGAATTCTCTATAATTTCTTTATGGGCCTTGAAAATCCTTGTTACTGTTTGCTGCTGCCGATCACAACTTTACTTCCTGTTGATATATAATCTATGCGTTCACCCATGATCGACTTTAGTCTTTGATACGGTTCTTTGCCCGTACAATGGCAGGTGTAGTATTTCGCTTTCGTACTGAGCAAATACTCCCCAAGAGAGTCTATGATCTTGGGATCCTCGCTTTCCTTGGTCGTGCGGTTATAAAGGTGCAGTCCCCCGATCACGTAATCCGGCATATAACCCTTCATTTGATAAAAATGTTCCAGAATATTAACGATACCATTGTGGGCACAACCTGTCACAAGAAGTGAAAGTCCGTCCTCACGAATGATCAGGTTCTGTTCATGGGCAAAATTATCTTTTTGCAGATTCATATCCTCGATTTTCCCCATATAAAGATTGTTGTTCGAAGACGGTAGGGGAGATTTATGTGCAACACCGGCAAAAAGTTCGACCCCGCCGCAAACGATCATCTCATCTGCTGTCAGCTTAATCTGCTTATGCTTTTTCAGATGTTTATCGAGGCCAACAAATTCCCAATCACCATTGGGCCGAAAGGCATAGTAATCATGGAAAGCCAGGTAATGTGCGAACACTTGGGCAGCCTTATTCTCCTGCAAAAACATCCCAAGCCCCCCACCGTGATCGTAATGACCGTGGGATATAATCAGGAATTCCATCTGGGCGATGTCAATGCCGAGTTTTTGAGCATTGTCCAAAAACAGATGACTGGCTCCCACATCAAATAGCAATTTATGACCATTTGTTTCTATATAAAGGCTGAGACCGTGTTCGCTGCCGAGCTGATCGGTAATCGATGTATTTTCCACTACTGTTGTGATCATCAACTCTATTCACCACCTTCTCTAATCCAAACCTGCATCTCACCCGGTGCGCGGTGATCCCAGGCATAATAAGGTATGGCGGTCAGCAAACAAGGGTGTGTTTTAGGTGGTTGGAACCGATATAACCCCTCACTCCAATCAGTATCTTCTGTAAAGAGTGCTTCTGTTTGAAGCTTAACAATACCACCCAGTGTGTCCCCGTTATATATGGTTTTGAATTTCGCCCTCTTCGGCAGGATAAGCCGATGCAGGGGGGCAGGATTGTCTGCCTCCTCCAAGCAGAAGATGATTGGGCCCCGAGCCAAAGCCACACAGCCTTGGTTCTGCTTCACGTTGGGATGGGCCCTAACCCGCTCAACCGGCATATCTAGCTCAAGCCTCACTTCATCCCCGGGCAGCCATTTGCGGTAGACACGTGCATACCCATGCTTAATACAACCATCAAGATTCATCTTGTCCCCATTTACCCACAGCGCTGCCTTGCGGCACCATCCGGGAATGCGCAAGTTCAGGCTGAAAACTGCCGGTCGCTTGGGTTGGATTGTGATATCAATCAAACCATCCCAGGGGTAACTGCTGGTTTGGGAGATCAAGACCTGCGTACCAGCAGTCCTCAACATCCCCTGCCCGGAAATATATAGGTGGATGTAAGCATCACTGTCACTTTCAGAGTATATATAGCCACCGAGTGAAGCAATCAATCTGGCAATATTCGGCGGACAGCAGGCACAGCCAAACCATTCTTGGCGGTGGTGAGCACCACTGCTGGCCAGGGGATTGACATAAAAAAACTCTCTGCCGTTCAAGGAAATACCTGCCAATGCTCCGTTGTATAACGCCTTTTCCATAATATCTGCATAGCGTGCACGACCTTCTGCATGGAGCAGTCTGTGATTCCAAAAAATTAAGCCCACCGCCGCACATGTTTCCGCGTAAGCAGTTTCGTTTGGTAAATCATAATCCTCAGTAAAACCTTCATTATCTCTTGACGGGCCAATACCGCCGGTCACATACATTCGTTTTTGACACACATTCTCCCAAAGTCGTCGACATGCTTCTAGAAGCCCATCATCTTCTGTTTCGACTGCCACATCCACCATACCGCAGTACATATACATGGCTCTCACCGCGTGACCTACAACTTCGGTTTGTTCTTTAACAGGTAAGTGATCCTGGCAATATCTGGTGTCAAACCCAGCTTTTTTTTGGAAGAAATGACGATTCAATTCCGCATCCTCGGAAGAGAGGTTTTCCAGCTCCAGCTGAAACACAGACGGGTTTTGTCCCCTTTGCTCCAAAAAGAATTTGCTGAGATTGAGATAGCGCTGGTTGCCCGTGATTTTGTACAATTTGACAAGCGCAAGTTCTATTCCTTGGTGTCCCGGTGCACCGCTTCTTTGATTAGGCGCGGGCCCAAAAACGGAATCAATATGATCGGCATATCGGCACACGACATCCAAAAGTTGTCTTTTGCCCGTTGCTCCATAGTGGGCTGCGGCAGCTTCGATTAAATGCCCGGCACAATAAAGCTCATGCCACATACCAAGATTATGCCACCGAGCTTCCGGTTTCACGACGGTAAAATATACATTTAAATATCCATTAGGCTGCTGTGCCCCGGCAATTTTTTCTATCACCTCATCCAATAATGCATCCAGTTTCGGATCCGGATGGGCGGCCAAAGAATAGCTAGCAGCCTCGATCCATTTTGCCACATCTGAATCCCAGAAGTAGTGGGGAACCGGCTCATCCCCGGGTTCCCATTTCAAATCAAAAGCGTCAATACGACCGGTTTCCTTGCACTGCCGGTATGCGTGGGGTATAGTTTCATTGCGATTTGTCCTTATACGGGGTGACCAGAAATTGTCTTTTATGTTCACTTGGGTCATTGAAACCGGCGTCATCATGCTTTTTGGTCTTGGTGTCATTAGAAAACCCCCTTGCAATTAGATGACTTGCGGCCTCCGGAGGGGAAATTCCCCTTTCTTTGGTATATATTTCATGCAAATCAACTAAGCCCTGCTTTTCCCCATGATATATGGTGCCTCTTTTGGATCACCCGGTCCGGGATTGGCAGGACAAAATGGACTTGACAAACTTTATCCCAAGGCGTATGCTTGGTTTAACATAGTTTAAAAGCCATGACTGGGAACTAGTAGCAGTGCCATAAAACCTTCAGAGAGCCTTTGATTTGGTGAAAAAAGGCAGGTCCGAGTGCTGTGAATACATCCTAAGAGCTGCATACCGAAAGGTATATTTACCCTGTAGGCTGTGCCGGGATCCAACCGTTACATTGGAGAAGCAATGATGGTTGCTTGCTGAGGTTGTAAATTATTTACAACGAAGACAAGGTGGTACCGCGACGAATACTCGCCCCTGTTACAGGTGGCGAGTTTTTTTATAAGAAAAATTAGGGGGGCAAAAAATGCAAAGAAATCGGGTTTTAAGTTTGTTGGTGCTGGTTGCCTTGGTAGTTTTATCAGTAGAGGGAGCTTGGGCCGGTAGCCCAGTAACCATCGGTATTATTCAGTACGTGGAACACCCGGCACTTGACGCTGCTCGCGAGGGCTTTTTGGCGGCTTTGGAGGAAAGCGGCCTTCACCTGGGACAAGATTTTGAGATTGACTACCAAAACGCCCAGGGAGACGCGTCCAATCTGTCAACGATCAGTGATCGCTTTGTCGGCAAAAAGGTGGATTTGGTGTTGGCTATCGCCACTCCCGCCGCTCAATCCATTGCCAGCAAAACCGCGGATATTCCGATCTTAGGTACCGCGATCACTGATTATGTTGTTGCCAGACTTGTCGATTCCAATGAAGTGCCAGGGGGCAATGTCACCGGTACTACGGATATGAATCCCATCAAAGAACAAATTGAGCTGATCACCACCTTAGTGCCTGACGTGAAGACAATCGGTATCTTGTACACTTCAAGTGAAGACAATTCGGTACTGCAAGCCCAAATCGCCAAACAGGCAATCCAGGATCTTGGTCTTGAATATGTGGAAATGACTGTGTCAAATTCCAACGAAGTTCAGCAAGCTGCCCAGGCCATCGTCAAACGTATAGATGCTCTTTACACACCTACAGACAATATAATTGCTTCAGCCATACCGGTAATTCATGGAGTAGCAGTTCAGTCCAAAACTCCAATGATCGGTGGCGAAGAAGGCCAGGTAGTGTCCGGGGCTTTGGCCACATTGGGCATAAATTACTTCAATTTAGGCCACCAAACCGGTTTGATGGCAGTCCGCATTATTCAGGAAGGGGCCGCACCGGCCACCATGGCCATTGAAGGCGCAAGCACCTTCGACTACGCGATCAATCGACAGGTTGCCGAAGACATAGGGCTGGAAATCCCCGCCCATCTGCAGGAGTTTTTTATCGACTAGATTCTAACCGTTAAGCCAGAGTGCTTGAGTAAGGGGAGGTACGCATCATGCTGCAAATAGCCATGGGAGCCGTAATTTTGGGCCTTTTGTGGGCCTTGACTACCATCGGTGTATATATCACTTATAAAATCCTCAATATCGCGGATTTAACTGTTGAAGGAAGTATTGCCATGGGAGCTGCAATTGCTGCCAGAGCAATATACAGTGGTATGGATCCCTTTAAAGCAACCATACTTGCCATCATTGGTGGGGTACTTGCAGGTCTTGCCACCGGTCTATTGCATACAAAACTGCGAATCCCCCCCTTACTTTCCGGGATTTTAACTATGATAGGACTTTATTCAATTAACCTTCGCGTTTTGGGCAAAGCAAACCAGTCACTGCTTAGGTTGAAAACAATCTACACCGTATTTGGAGATTTAGGCATCGGCAAAGACAGATTTTCTACTCAATTAGGCCTTGGTCAAACACTGCCTATACTTGCCGTGGCAGTGCTTTGCGTTGCGATAACCATCTTTGTGCTGCGCTGGTTTTTTGGGACAGAAATCGGATACTCACTTCGCTCTACGGGAGATAACCCCAGAATGTCGAGATCCCAAGGCATCAATACGAACAGCATGATTATCCTGGGCCTTATGATCAGCAACGGGCTTGTGGCTTTCAGTGGGGCCCTAATTGCTCAACAACAGGCTTATGCCGACGTACAGATGGGAACCGGTTCGATTGTCATTGGGCTCGCATCTGTGATTATTGGTGAAGTGTTGTATGCCAGGCGAAGTTTTTTAAGTCGCTTGGTGGCGGTGGTTCTAGGTGCAATCACATACCGCCTTATTATCGCATTAGTATTGGAACTGGGCATGCCGGCTTCGGATCTAAAGCTCTTTACAGCCATCACAGTGGCCATTGCATTGGCACTACCGGTGTTTAAATCGCATTGGGAACCAATCAAAAACAGCATAAGGAGGCGTGTTGATGTTACAAGTTAAAGATGTTTCTAAAACATTCAATCAGGGTACCGCTAACGAAACCGCTGCTTTGCGCAATCTCAGCCTCCATGTAAAACAGGGAGATTATGTCACCTTAATTGGAGGTAACGGCTCCGGCAAATCGACGTTACTTAACTGCATTGCAGGAGTTTTCAATGTTGATCAGGGTCACATAATTGTTGATAGCCAGGATTTGACCGGCTGCAGTGAGCATAAACGCGCCAAAGTGTTTGGAAGGGTTTTTCAGGATGCGATGGTGGGTACTTCTGCGCAAATGACCATTGAGGAAAACTTGGCCCTCGCCTTGAGGCGGGGTATGAGGCGCACGTTGAGCCGCGGCATCGCTCCCAAAGAAAAAACTCTTTTCCAAGAACGCTTAAAAATATTGGAACTAGGCCTTGAGCATCGATTGGACACCCAAGTTGGCCTGCTGTCCGGCGGTCAGCGCCAAGCCCTTACTTTATTAATGTCCATTTTGAGAGAGCCGAAAGTTCTGCTGTTGGATGAACATACAGCTGCTTTGGATCCCAAAACAGCTGTCAGAGTGTTGGAGCTGACCGATCGCATAGTCCAAGACAGGCAACTGACTACACTTATGGTCACCCACAATATGCGTGATGCCATTAGATACGGCAATCGGTTGGTCATGATGTATGATGGAACGATTATCTTAGACGTCAAAGGAGAAGCCAAAAGAAGGCTCTCTGTGGAATACTTACTCAATCTTTTTGATCAAGCAAGTGGTGAAGAGTTTCCCGATCAGAAGGCCTTATTAGCTTAATATGGTAATTTCCTATGAACGGGTTTGGGCCGGGCTTTCATCTCTGGCCCGGGTTAACTTATCTACTTGTTTGAGTACATGGGGAATTCTAGCGTCTCCCTGCAAGTTCCTAACTATGTCTGCGGCTTGGTAAAGGTCAAGTCCGATACTGCTTATATAAAGGGGCTTTTTGCTTTTGCCGCGCAGCACCTGCATATGCTTTCCCGCATATTTGAATTGCGTTTTTGCCACTCCGATGACAGGGATCTGTCCGTTCAATGCCTCAAACAAGTGCAAGCCCAATCCCCGACCGCGGCCTAAATGGACATATCCATCTACAATTAATAATCCAATGCCCTCCTCAATGGTTTCGTAAACAGACATCAGACAGGGCAGCTCCCGTTTGTAAAATTGGCCCGGTTTGTATGCTTCTATTGATCGGACTGTGCTGCAGTAGGTTGAGACAACCTCTTGTTTGGCTGTGAGCTGGAATACCACAGCACACGCTTTTGCCGAATCTTCACAATAGTAGACATCTAAACAGGCTGCACAACCTATATCCATAACCATTCATCCCATGCACCCAACGCGGGCAGACTGCAAATCCTGGTCAGCTGTTTTCCCGATGGTAACCCTCTTTTGCGGCCCCCACTTCAAAAAAGTAAGCACCCACCGGAAACGGCTTTTGTTGAAAAGAGCCCCTCACCCTCGGTTCTTCCTCGGTTTTACCACTGCCGGCGGGAGTCAAAAGCGAATGGATGTTTTCCCAAATCGCGTTAAACTCTTTTGTATCCGGAAGTCGGGGTCGTTTTAAAGGGTTGTGGACTATCTGTTTAATTTTGCCCGGATTGGCCTGAAGTACTAAAATTTTATCTCCCAGTATGATGGCTTCTTCTATATTGTGAGTCACAAAAATAATCGTTACATTAGTTTCTTCCCAAATCCGGATCAATTCCTTTTGCAGCGAAGCTCGGGTAATCGCATCTAAACTACCAAAAGGCTCATCCATTAAAAGTATCTCCGGGCGAACCGAAAGTGCCCGAGCGATTGCCACGCGCTGCTGCATCCCTCCGGACAGTTGATGTGGGTAAAGATCCTCAAATCCCTTCAGCCCCACAAGCTCCAGATAATAATCTGCTGTTTTTGACCTGGTTTTGCTGTTGCTGAACTTGGAGGCGATATCCAAAGCAAAGGTAATGTTCCTTCTGACTGTATACCAGGGAAACAGCTGTTCAAAATTCTGAAAAACCATCATCCGATCTATCCCCGGTTCTTTTAAGCTCTTTGCCCTTAAGCATCAAACGTCCGGCAGAAGGTTTTTCGAAATTGGCAATACAGCGCAGCAGTGTGGATTTACCACAGCCGGAAGGACCGATTATATTGATGAATTCACCGGGACTGACTGTCAAATTGATCTGCTTTAAGGCGTCGATTTGGTGGTTTCCTACATGGAAAGTCTTGCTTAGGTTTTCTATAATCAAATCCTTTTCGTTAGGCATTCGTTCTCCACACCCCTTATTCTTGCGTCATGCCCCAGCGTCTGACTGTGCGCACTTCCACCCACTCAAAACCCAGTCTCTCGACGATAAGACCCACAATTATGATCACAATCATGCCACCGAAGACACTGGGGATATCCATGAAAAATCGCTTTTTGTAAATGAACCAACCTAACCCACCTTCGCCTCCTGAAGCACCAAAAACCATTTCAGCTGCTACTGAAGCCTGCCAGGCTCTGGCCCAGGCTACCCTTAAGCCGGTCAGTACATAAGGAGAAGCACCAGGCAGCAGCACTTTGCGGATCAACCCCACTCCTTTTATTCCAAGATTTCTCCCCACCTCAATTTGGGTGACCGGCACTGAACGCAATCCTGTGTGCAGATTAGTTATTAACGGCCATACTGATGAAAACCAGATCACTGCAATGATTGATTGAGGTCCTGTTCCCAGCCAAAGGATAATAACGGGCAGGATAGAGATACCCGGTAGGGGGTGAAGTATCGTCATCACCGCCTGCACCCAATTGGAAATCAAAGGAGAGCACAGGGCTAAGATCGTGGCAATCACCGCGGTTACAATAGCAAGCCCCAATCCCACGGCAATCAGGTACAGTGAGAAGTAAAGTCTACCTAAAATCTCACCACTTTTGACATCGGCAAACAACTGGTATAGAACAGTCGTCAAACGAGGAAAGAGAAGTGGGGGGAACCATTTAGTGCGGGCTAATAGTTCCCAGCAAACCATAATACTGACAACAAACAGACTCTGATCGTAAGTTTTATTTTTTCGTTTTCTCATTTTCATAAAAGGTCCCCCCACAACTGCCGTTGTAAATCATTTCTCCTGTAAGTTTTCAATATCTGATGGTGTACCGGCTCTGCTGCCCACAAAGGCTAAGATATTTTCAAAGGCAATATCCGCAAGGCTGTTCGGTACGCGGTTAATATAACCGGCTTCTTGCATGAACTCAGCAAATCCCATCAAACCGTAGGGGGCTGTTGTGTAGTTCATCCCTTCCCACTCCAAATATTGGAGGGTCTTTTCTGCGCTCAGTTTAAACTCCGGCGCCAGAAGCTCTGCGGCTGCTGTTTTGTTGTTATTAATCCATGCCATTGCTTCGGCGATAGCATTGACAAAAATGCTGTAAACAACCGGTTGCTTTTCGTGAAATGCTTCTGAGGCAACCCCCACATTGAAACTAAACGGGTGGCCAAAGATAGCAATATCATCAACTATTAAGTGAAATCCAGGTTCAGAGAGTTCCTCAAATAGATAGGGTGGAGTAGTAAAATGGGCTTTGATGCCTTTTTTAGAGATTAAGGCAGCACATGCATCCGGATGAGGCAGTGCGACAATGTTGTTGTCTAAGGCATTGGGCGAACCGAGTTCCTTTTCCGCTGCCATTGCTAAAAGAATGTGCTGGATGCTGCCCGGAGAGGGTACCGCGATCTTATCTTCCGGGCGGAAATCCTTGAGACTTTTTATTTCAGGGTCATATGTGACAAGCCCGATAGGTACAACTACAAAACCGACAGCTACTTTCCAGGGACAGCCTTTATCCCAACCGATCAAAAACGGTGGAATCTCCATGAAGCCCACATCGGCCTCCCCAGAGATCAGTGCTTCTCTTACGGCACCTCCTGAGCCGTACTCCTTCCAAACCGGCTCCAATCCGTACTTTTGAAATATTCCTTGGGATTTTGCTACCATCAAGGGAGCATAGACCAATCCAAATTGGCCGGCAATCTTAATCTTTTCCACGGGTGCCGCCGAGACCGGGATCTGTAAACACCCAACCAACAAAACCACACAAAGCAATAAAAAACATCCCTTCCTCATCATCAACTCTCCTTTTGCCCTTTCTGTCACATACACGGGCCATTAGTCCTAGAGTATGAGAGGATGAGAAGGGATGTGCGAGCATGCTAAGGGTTTTACTTTTCCAGTTCCAACAGCTGTTTTTTCATTTTCAAACCACCTCGATAGCCCCGCCATTCACCGTGTTTGCCAAACATGCGGTGACATGGGACAGGAATTAAAACGGGGTTGGCACCAATGGCTGTGCCCACAGCCCGAACAGCATCCGGTCTTTGAATCCTTTCGGCAATATCTGTGTATGTGGCCGATTCACCAAAAGGCACCTTCAGCAATTCATCCCACACCAGGTGCTGGAACTCGGTACCCCTTAAATCCAAAGGTATGGAAAACTCCCTGCGTCTGCCTTCCAAGTACTCCAAAAGCTCATTTTTATAAGGTTCCATCACATGCTCATCTTCCACAACCTCATGGTTGGGAATCCGTTTTCTCACCCATTCGCCAAGCTCTTCCCAGGGTGCACCCTGGGAACCAACATAACATAGACCCTTATCAGTTGCCGCCATATGCAAACGCCATGTACCGTTGTCCAACAGTGACCAATATACAATTTCCTTATCTGCTGCCATGCCTTTCCACCTTTGTGTTTGCTTGCTCAAAAACGCCGTACAACAGCACTATTATGCCCTTTACGCGGGATGTTAATCGAATGTTCCCGACCACTTACCCTTGACACCAGCTCAACATTGCAAAGTTTGACTAAATTGTCGTGGAAATTGGAAACACTACCTTGTGTTAGGGGTGGGCTTTTGATTATATTCCAAGAAGTAAGCAAAACTTTCGAAGACGGCCTTGATGCCGTTTCTGAAGTAAATTTCAGGATTGCCAAAGGGCATCTTGCGGTATTGATCGGTCCCTCAGGCTCAGGGAAAACAACAACCATGAAAATGATCAACCGTCTAATTGAACCTACATCCGGTTTCATTTATATAGATGGGAAAAACCATACAAAGATTCCGGCTGTAGAACTGAGACGGAATATAGGTTACGTGATTCAAGAGGTGGGCTTGTTTCCCCATATGACAATCGCCGAAAACATTTCTCTTGTTCCCAGATTGCGGGGTGAAAACCCCGCCTATTCCCAAAGACGTGTTGATGATCTATTATCTATGGTGGATTTAGAGCCTGCACTTTACCGCAATCGCTATCCCAATCAGCTTTCCGGCGGACAACAGCAAAGGGTTGGAGTCATCCGAGCCCTAGCGGCTGATCCCCCCATAATTCTCATGGATGAACCCTTCAGCGCCCTTGATCCCATCAGCCGGGAACAACTTCAAGACGAACTGCTTTTACTGCAGGCAAAACTCAGGAAAACTGTTGTTTTTGTCACCCATGACATGGATGAAGCATTGAAACTTGCGGATGTAGTCGTCCTTATGAGAGATGGAAAAGTTGAACAGCAGGCATCAGTTGACGATATTTTGAGGGAACCGGCCAGTGAATTTGTCAGGGATTTTATAGGGGCTGAGCGGCCGGGGAGGCCAGCAGATATTTCCCTTGCTCAGATTACAATTGATAACCCGGTTGTCATTGACCCCAACCGCGGACTTGCAGAGGCCCTGCGGGTGATGAGACGCAGACGGGTTGACAGCCTTTTGGTCACCAACACCAAACGGGAATTATTAGGCATCGTAACCGCGAAAGATCTTCACAGACACATGGGCGAAAAGAGCACTATAGAAAAAATCATGTCAAAGGACGTGATCAAGATAGAAACTGATACTCCGGTACCTGAAGTGCTTCGGATCATGACTTCAGAGCAAGTCGGTTACTTGCCTGTAGTGGATCAAAACAATCGACTGCAGGGTTTGGTCACCAGGGCAAGCCTTGTCAATGTAATTGCAGAGGAGTGGGGGGAATCGTGATGGGCCTTTTATCCTTTATTTTATCCCGCAGGGCCCAATTGTCTTTAGCTATCTGGGAACACATTCAGCTGTCAATTGTCGCCCTCCTCACGGCCGTAGCGGTGGGGATGCTGGTTGGGATAGCTCTCACCCGCTCCCCAAAACTGGCCGGTCTTGTCATTGGCATGGCCAGTGTTGTCCAAACAATTCCAAGCCTGGCGCTTTTAGGTTTCATGATCCCGCTGATCGGAATCGGGGTAGGCCCGGCGATAGTCGCTTTGTTCTTATATTCACTGCTGCCGATTCTGCGCAACACATATACAGGTATCCAAGGTGTAAACGACTCCTTAATTGAGGCCGGGATAGGGATGGGTATGACCGCATCTCAGCTGTTGTTCATGGTAGAACTGCCTTTGGCACTGCCTGTGATTATGGCCGGCATTCGTACCGCGGCGGTCACTATTATTGGGGTGGCCGCATTGGCATCGCTGATCGGAGCAGGTGGATTAGGTGACCTCATTTTTGGCGGCATCAGCATGGCCAACAACAAGCTAATTTTCGCGGGGCCGTTCCTGCAGCATTTTTAGCCGTTGTCACAGACTTTCTGTTAAGCAAACTTGAACATAAACTCATGCCCACAGGAGCTGAGCCCGAATGATTTTTGAAGGCTATCGCGTCATTGGGATTTTTGTCATTCTCCTTTTGGGTCTCATGGTTGCCAGCTTATTTTTCGGAAAAGCGGATCTGACCATAGGGGGCAAAAATTATACAGAACAGGTAATACTTGTACACATGGTCAGCGACTTGATTGAGTCTCACACTGGTCTTAAAGTAAGACAGCGCCCATTTCTTGGTGGTACATTGGTAACCTTTCAAGCCCTTCGCCAGGGGAGTCTGGACGGATATATTGAATACACGGGAACCGGATTGACTGTTCTTTTAGAGCGTGAGCCCCTATCTGATCCGGATGAGGTCCGTCTTGTTGTTGAAACCGAGTTCAAAACTCTGTGGGATCTTGAGTGGCTGGATGCTCTTGGGTTTAACAATACATATGTAATGACTATCAATTCCAAGCAGGCGAAAGAGCTGGGTGTAACTAAGTTTTCCGAACTGGAGCCCTTCGCCGCAGAGCTGACTTTGGGTGCCACCCATGAGTTTTTGGAGCGTGCAGATGGGTATCCCGGTCTAACCCGGCATTATGGTTTTGCTTTCGGAAAAACCCGGGCACTGGATCCCGGGTTGACCTACCAGGCGGCGGCAGTCGGAAAAGTAGATGTGATCGATGCGTTTGCTACTGACGGGCGCATCCAAGCGTTTGACCTGCACCCGTTGAAAGACGACAAACACTACTTCCCTGCCTACCATGGCGCACCGCTGTTTCGTGCGGACGTATTAAAAAAGTACCCGGAATTAAAAAGCGTCTTACGCCTGCTTGCGAATCGGCTGGATGATGCAGCCATGCGCAGTCTCAATTATGAGGTGGATTCCAAAAAGCGGGATCCCTTACTTGTAGCCCGGGAATGGCTTACCGCGGATGGTTTGCTTTAATCCCCACTTTTGTGCCGAGAGTGCTTGAGAAGTTTAAACAGCAGTATCAGCTGCCCTTTCTAAGCCACTGCACCATTTCCTCGAAATACGGGTAAAACACCCCATCTAAAAACTCACCTGCTGCCATCATCTCTCGTATTTCTTCCGTGCTTGCCCACTTTGCATCACAGGTTTCTTCCGCTTGCAAACAAACAGCATCAATGGGGACATCAGCCTCAAACACCCAGACATCTTGAAACCATGTGCGCCCATTTTCACGTTTTCTGTTTCTGCGGAAAAGAGCCCCTTGGTGGAGGCCCAAATCCACACCCAATTCTTCCTTTGTTTCCCGCAAGGCAGCGGCCAAACTATCTTCACCGGCGAGAGCTGATCCTCCTGTAGTTTCCCATTTACCATCAATCTCAGCATTGCCCCTGTTCGATCGCTTGTTGATCAGCCACTGGCCTCTACGGTTGTGCTTCCATACATGAACAACCAAATGATAATCCCCCATCACCATTGCCCTGCCGCGCTCGATCAACCGCCCGGTTTTGCGGCCGTGTTCATCAAGAATATCCCAAATCTCATTTGGAGTGTATTCCATAGGAGTAAAAACAAAGCCGTCTTCATGGTGCTCACTATCTGTAGCCGCAAACCCATACTGCCTATAGAACGGTAAGGCAAACCCCGAAGAGAAAACTGTTATCTTGTCAAAGCCCCGCTGTTTCAAATCACAAACCATATGGTTCATCAGTTGGGTTGCAATACCTCGCCTATGATATGAACCCTTGACAAACAGAATATTAATATGTCCATTGTTCCATTTTTCCCCGATCACACCCACAATTTGCTCACCATCACAGGCAATATACATAGAGGTTTTGCCGGACATCCAATTGGATATTGCAGCCTTGTTATTAACTATATCGGCTCTAAACTTTGCAACTGCCTCCGGCTCGCATTCCCCCGCATCAAATTCCAAAAAAACTTCCCAGGCCAGCTCAAGTGCTGGGCATACATGGAATCTATCGGCCTTTTTATATGTAATCATTTCCCAGGACACCCCATTCTGAGGGTAGATTAAATTGCAGGTAAATCCCGTTCATAATGCAATAAGCGAAGAATAGACTAAATACAAATCGTACGGAGGTGTGTTTATGGGTACAGTTTTAATTTTCGGGACATATCTTGGTCTTTTGGGTTACATTTTCGCGGTGTTGACTCGCACCAACCGAGCTACACCTATAGAGCGGCATTCCCAAAACCGGGGGCTGGCAGTGGCAAGCCTTCTAGCAGCATCGGCGGCCATTTTGCAGGCAGCACCTGTTTATTTGCCCGGCGTTGGAATGGCCCTTTCCCCGCTGAGCAGCATTCCAATCATTGTTGGTACTTTGTTGTTTAGAGAAATGGCACTGCCGATGTTTTTAACATCAGGGGCACTTTTGTTCATTGCAAGTTTGGAGGAAGCTGTGATTTTCCTATTGGCGACCGGGCCTTTGGGTGTGTCAGTGGCTTTTTTTGCGGCATCAGATATGCCTTTATGGCAAAGGCTGCTGTTCCCCGCTGTGCTGCTTACCTCCGGAATAGCCCTGTTGACTTTTTCAGTTGGTCTGCCGGGGCTGCAGAGTATAGTGAGCCACATAAGTGTCTCGGCATTTGTCGGCATATTCTTGTTCAGCCTTGCGTACACCAGCCTGTTTTTGGGTATCGCCCATATGTTACAAAAACGCACTGCCCTCTACTTGGATACTGGAATCAGTGCAAAATAAAGGTCCGGTTCTGTCTTTACCACCAATCGTATTTTTGGCCAAAGGTCAGTATGTTTTTGGACATCACATCAGCCAAATTTTCTTCGGGTATTAATTCCCGAAGGATAGTGATGGTATGATCGATATCTGCTGTAGGAAAGTCGGAGCCAAACATTATCTTCTCATACCCAATTTCCTGAAATACCCGAGCGATAGTTTTCTTATCAACGTATTGGACCAGCACCGGCATAATACCGGATGTTTCAAAGTATACGTTGTTATGATTTAGATGCAGCATATCATAGAAGTACTTGATTCCGCCAAAGTGGGCGATGATGAATTCCGTTTTGTGAAATACCCGCACTATCTTCTCAATGGCTATGGGATTGGAGTGATCGCTAAGCCCCGGCGGTGAGCCTGGATGGCAGTGAATTGTAATAGGGAGATCCAATTCACCGGCAAGCCTATAGACTGGGAGCAGCCTCCAGTCATCTGCATAAACCCCCAAGTTCTGCAGATGAACTTTGATTCCCTTTAAGCCTTGATTGTAGTAGTGGACAATCTCGCTTTCCAGCTCTTTTATACCTCCGTAAAAATGTGCTTTCGATATATCAATATCAATAAAGCCGACATACTCCTTGTTTCTGCTGACGATATCCACTAGGTAATCGTTCATTTTCTTGACTGGCTGCCAGGAAGTGTCGTTGATAGGCATTAACAAAGCCCGCTCAATCCCTCGGTCTTTTAGCCCGCTGTTTACTTCAGCAAATTCAACATTTACATCCCCACCGCACATGATCCCACATTCCAAAGTGTGGACATGTGCATCGATGATTTCCATCTATTCACAACCTCATTTCAAGTTCAATTTCATGCTGCGGTGGAATACCGCCACTGCCGAAAAAAACCGCCTGCTTTGCATTTTCAAGAATGGCTTTGTGCTCTAAAAGGAGCTTCTCTTTCGCTTGGTTTTCCCCGTAAAGTCTGCAAAGCAGTGTTGTAACGGTGTCAAGATCGGCAGGGGTGGCCTGCCTGTAGATGGTTTTCATATTCACTCCCGATTCCCAGTGAAGTTTTGCGGTGTTCTAGACACTTACATCACCTCTAAACAGAAAGCTTGCGTTTAAAATAGTGCCAGATTGACCAGGTGGATACTAGTTCCCAGCCATCACGACCGTATTCGTTCAAAATCCTGGTGGTCCTTCGGCCACCACCTAAAATCCCGATACACTTATATTCAAACTTCTCCATCAAGGGGCCTCCATTTCTAGGATTTTGCCTAATTCGTCTCAAACAGCGGTCGGCGGCAGTGACTGCCGCCTTGACCGGTATACCGTTCTAATTGGATTCACGACTAGATTCTAAAGTTGAGTTCTGCTTTTTTCCCATCATTGGAGCATACGCTTACAGAAACGTCTCCTTGACCTTTTTTCTTTAAAATGGCCTGTGCGCGACCGTTGAAGGTTTCAGTGACACATCCATTGTAGTTGTAGCGAGATTTTGGATTGGCGGATCCAAATCCCACAAGCGCTGCAGATCCTTCCACTGATATCTCCAGCTTAACAACCTTATCTGCAGCAAGTGTGCCTTTGTCATCATGAATTTCAATGGGAAGATAGATGAGTGCTTTAGTTTCTAAATCCTCGGCAGACAATACTATCTTCCTATTTTCACCTGCTGTGGCTAGTTCCACTTTGCCTATTTCATTACCTTCCTGGAAAGCTACTGCTGTCAAAACACCGGGTTGGTAAGGTACTTCAAATTTGGTCACAAATCCAACCTCTTTTCCGGCAGCCTTTCTTCCAAGAGATTCCCCGTTTAGGATAAGTTCCACTTCATCTCCTGGGGAATATACTTCAACTACTACCGGTTTCCCTTCGATCTCATCATAGGTCCAGCTGGAAACTGTATCACTCATCAGCCACGGTGTCCTCAGATAACGCTTTGGATCTTTATAGGGATTTTGTACAGCAATATAAGGATCTTTTCTGAGACCGAACACAATCTCTCTGAAATAGGAAAGCGGCCGTCTAAAGCCCGTGATATCAATATCACCCACATAAGCCAGCTGACAGGGGTAACCCGCCTGAAACCCGCCTTTATCGGGACTGTAGGCCGGTACACCAACACCGGCTTCTCCGATATAATCCCATCCTGTCCATGTAAAATCGCCAATCACATGGCCGCATCGCTTCACTATATCCCAGTTTTCTGCAATCTGCGGTGGGAAGGTCTCGGCTCCGACAATCACGCGGTTGGGGTAGGTTCTGCCATCTGCTTCGTGTCTTGCCGTCATGTAGTTGTAACCGGCAATGTCTGTTGGAGCACAGGCAAGTTCAAGCCGTTTAGTAATTTCCTCATGTTTGACAATATCATCCATATGGGCCCGCATCAGGGTCATTAGATCGTTTACACTGCCGTCGATTTTGCCCTGCTTTGTTAGATCGGAGACAACATCCTTTATAACCTTTTCGACAGCGTCTCCCAGTGTAAATGGCCCGTTAATGGAGGCAAGAGTAAACCGGGTAGGATCAAGGGATTTGATTTTTTCTGAGATCATGTGACATATTTGAGAACCCTGTTTTGTAGCAATCTCCGGGATCTCATTTCCTACCGAGTACATAACAACAGATGGATGGTTGTAGTCTTTTTTCACCATAGCAGTCACGTCTTTTTCCCACCACTCATGAAAATTGAGACTGTAATCATAGCCTGATTTTGCCCGCACCCATATGTCAAACGTCTCGTCCATTACATACATACCTATCTCATCACATACACGCAGCATGGCGGGTGCCATGGGGTGATGTGCCATTCTGACGGCATTGAAACCAGCTTTTTTTAGCATACTGATCTGCCTGTATTGGGCATCTTCAAATGTTGCTGCGCCCAGCAAACCGCTGTCATGGTGAATGCATGCACCGCGCAGTTTTACGGTTTTTCCGTTCACTCTTAGACCTTGTTTGGCATCAAGTTCTAATGTGCGAATGCCGAATGTAGTGCGGCTTTCATCGAGGGTGGAACCGTCTTCATTCACCTTAGATAATCTGCTTGCACATTTGTACAGATGAGGTGTTTCTGCAGACCACAATTTTGCCCGGTCGACTAGAATTCTTTGTTGAAGTACCCGTTTTTCATTCTGGAACAAAACCAGCCGGCTTTTCTCCGTGGCGACAGTATTTCCCGTATCATCTAGTATATTTGTCTGTAAAATCAATTCCTCTGCAGCATGGGATCTGTTTTTTAATTCTGTGGCGACATTAATAACCGCATAATCGTCTGAAACAGACTCTGTGGTAATCTGCACGCCCTCTTCTGTAATGTGGACTAAGTCAGACACCATTAAGTAGACATCCCTGTAAATACCGCCGCCAGAGTACCAGCGGCTGTTGGTCATGGCTCCATTTCGAACGATGACGCGAATCTCGTTGTCTTCCCCATATTTTAGAAAGTCGTTCATGGGCACAAAAATATTCGAATATCCAAACGGGGATTTCGCTGCCAGTTGACCATTAATATAGACAAATGCATTCATATAGACGCCTTCGAACTTAAGTACAACCGTCTTGTCGCGATATTCCCAAGGGACATGCATCATTTTAACGTAATGGTAAATGCCGCCATCTCGAAATCCTGTATTTGTCCTGTTGGGGCTGTCTTCCCTTGGTGCGTTTTCGATCATGGCATCATGGGGCAATGTGACGTCCCTTGCATGTGCCGGGATATCCCACACAAGTGCAAATGATCTTGTTTCCACCCAAAACTTCCAGCCGTCATTAAATTTCGTCTGTATCATAATGTCCCTCCATAATTAATGTTTCTGCCTGCTTAATATTTGAGCAAAAAATGTAAATATCCTTTGTCAGAAGAACGTAGTACACATATTAATAAAAGAGCCCGCTTCAAAGTAAGCGAGCATCTGGCAATCGATGGCCAAACGAATGTAGATCATTTCACAATCTAACCGATGACTGCCCGTAAGAGCGAGTTCATTTAGGAATTAGGATCCGACTGGCAGGAACCTTGCTCCCCTTTTTTTACATACACCTGTAATTCGCCGCTGCTGACTTGCACTGCGCCGCTTTCATGGTTAAATAGATCGTCATCTTTTTGCCAAGTCACAACTTCAAATTTGGAGTGGCGGCCACAACTGCATACTTTAAGTTCGAAATTCACTGTACTGTGCTGTGCTTTGGAACACGGCATTTTGATGCACATGACACCTATTCCCGCTACTAAGAGACTGTTGCCTTTTTCCATACCCAGACAGGGTTCCCCTTCCAAGCACCGAATTTTCAGCTCTTGTTTCAACGGCACCAGCTTTGCTGACATAATTCCTCGTTTGCCCTTTCTAAATAAAGTATATTGAAAACAGGTCTCATCGCAGAACAAAAGCGTGGCTTCGGCACCGGCAAAGTCACTATCGGTGCGGCTAATTGTTCCGCTGCCTTTACCGCAATAGAAGCAATGCAACCCAGGCACGGGTGGGCTGGGAGCCGGTAGTGAACAGGGTGTGGAGCCTATAAGGGTGACCACATTTTCCAGTTTTTCCGCTAAAAGCAGCTGCAGCCTTGTGATTGATCTAATCACCCGCTCCACACCGGTATTAACTTCGATGATTTGGTTTAGGCAGATCCCTTCATCTTGGCTTTTGGCAAAAGCCAGCTGCATTTTCTCTCCTTCCGCGTTCAGAATATGAGCCAATCCCATCTCCTCTACAGCTATAGAGGCCAAAAGTAGTGTCAATACTTGATCACGTTCAATAGTGATTGTCGGCGAGATGTCGGGGATTCCCGGTTGTGACATGATAGTTTCCTCCTTTTTCTCCATTCTATGATCCTTGAGGAAAATGGTGCAAAAGAGAGAAAAGGATGAGAACGCATGCCCTAACTATTCATAGACTGCATAGAAGACAGTATTAAAAGTGAGGAGATAATCACATGTCACAGCCAAGTTTTCCAATTCTTCCGGAACCCATCGATCGCGAAGACGCCATATCAATGATTCTCACTTCCATTGCCATGGAAGAGCTGGGTCTGAGCCATCTCATTAATGCCGAAGGGGAGAAAATCCAATTCGCTTTAGGTACTATCCCCGGGGTCACGAGCCCACCGAGCACTATTGAAGATGTTTTGGCCGTCAATGAAAGCACTCAAAAAGTACTGGGCGGTGTAACACAGTATCAGATGCTGCTGAATGCGAAAATGCAAAACGCCTTAAGTTCTTCAGTGATGCAGGGGCCGACGGGACCTGCCGGACCCACCGGACCTGCAGGACCGGCCGGAGGCCCTACAGGCCCCCAAGGTGCCACAGGTGCCACAGGGCCGGCTGGGGCAGTTGGTGCACCGGGCGCAACCGGACCCACAGGAGCAACAGGGGCCACCGGACCAACGGGACCGACCGGGCCAACCGGTGAAACAGGTGTTCCGGGTCCAATGGGCAGTATTGGGCCCACAGGGGCGGCAGGCGCTGCCGGCGTCACTGGTGCCACCGGCGCCACGGGTGCAACAGGCCCGACCGGTGATACAGGCCCTGCAGGTCCAACGGGAGCCCAGGGACCCCAAGGCAGTACCGGTGCACTTGGTGCAACTGGTGCAACTGGCCCTACAGGACCAACCGGACCCACAGGTCCTACCGGTATCAATGTCACCGCAACCTCGGCTTTTGCTGCCAATACCAGCGGGTCCACACTTACTGTAGCCTTAGGAGGGACCCTATTACCGCTGCCGGACGGTCAAGTCCTGCCTTCAAATATCGCTGTCGATCCAACCAACACCATTTTCACCATTAACGATGCCGGGATTTACCGCATTTCCTACCAAGTCAATACAACTGTGGCTCTGCTTATGAGCAGCCGCATCCTTCTAAACGGCAATCCCGTGGTTCAATCGACAATAGCACCCATTTTGAATCTATCTTCCTTTTTCGCGGAGTTCATCATTGATGTTCCCGCAAACTCTACCGTAAGCCTGCAGCTTTTCGGCTTAGCCGGTGATGTCACTTTCTTGCCTTCAGCCGCAGGTGCAGGTTTGATGATTGTACGCTTGAGCTAAATCCAATCAACTAGTAAAGGATGTCAGTCTAATGACACAACCGAGTTTTCCTGTTGCGACACCACCCCTTTCACGAGATGATGTGCTTAATCTCATCATCACTTCCATCGCTATGGAGCAGCTGGGCTACAGCCATGTCATCAATGCGGAGGGGGAGAAACTCCAGTATGTTTTGGGCACATCGTCCGAACCGATCGGTGAAACGCCTACACTTGACCAAATTCTGGAGATAAACGAGAGTATACAAGATGTGCTTGCAAATGCTGCTCAAAGTCAAATGTTTTTACAGTCGAAATTACAGATGGCCGTTGATGCCCCCGCAGTTTTAGGTGCTGTCGGCGCGACAGGACCTACAGGACCCACCGGTCCTGCCCAGGGCGCCCCGGGAGCACCAGGCAATACCGGCCCTGTCGGTACACCGGGTTTACCTGGTCCCACCGGGGCTACCGGTGCTCAAGGAGCCGCCGGCCCGCAGGGTACTGTGGGCCCCAGAGGTGCCCAGGGTGCACCGGGGGCGGTAGGAGCCACAGGACCAACTGGCCCTACCGGAACACAGGGACCTTCCGGGGCAACAGGTCCCGAAGGTGAACCGGGGCCCCTGGGTAGCAGGGGGCCGGCAGGTGCCACAGGACCAACCGGTGCCACCGGTATCACAGGCACGACCGGCGAGCCAGGCCCTGAAGGGCCGCAGGGTCAGATGGGGGAAGCTGGTGGCATAGGGCCACCGGGACCCGATCTATCCAGGACCGCCGCCTTTGTTGCCAATACCACTGGTCCAAACATCAGCACACTGCTGGGGCCGGCCTTGGTTGCACTGCCCAGTGCCCAGGTTCTATCACCGGATATTACCGCCAATGGAGCCAACACTGTCTTCACAGTGGGAATCGCGGGCACTTACCGCATTTCATATCAACTGAATGCAACAGCAGCACTTTTACTGGGCACTCAATTACTGATTAACGGCAGTGCTGTAACAGAATCGATTATCCCACCGGCGCTGGGCGTATCCGCTTTCAAAAATGAGATCACAACGACCCTGTCCGCCGGTTCCACTATATCACTGCAGCTTTTCGGTGCAGCAGGCATTGCCGTGCTCTTATCCAACGCATTGGGAGCTGCTTTGATGGTCATTCGTTTGGAGTGAGGTGAGAAGCCGATGATAACTATCAGCCTTTGCCTGATTGTAAAGAACGAAGAGGAAGTACTGGAACGCTGTCTAGACAGCGCGGCACATCTAGCAGACGAAGTTATTTTGCTGGACACAGGTTCCGACGACGGGACAAAGGCTATCGCGGCCGGGTATTCTTGCCGTATATATGATTTTCCCTGGATTGATGATTTTGCTGCAGCACGAAACAAGGCTTTCAGTTATGCCACAGGGGATTACATCTTCTGGCTTGATGCCGATGATGTTCTCACACCGGAAGATCAGCAGAAATTCCGCAAGTTAAAGGAAACACTGGCCAAGGATGTTGATGTAGTTACAATGCCCTATCATCTGGCCTTTGACGAATACGGAAATGTCAGCTTTTCTTTGCGGCGCAACCGCCTTGTTAAACGCAGCAGGCATTTTCAATGGCGGGGACGAGTTCATGAGTATCTTGAGGTGAGTGGTACAATCATCCACAGTGATGTGGCAGTTGTACACAAAAGCAAGCACAATGGTGAAGGTGCACCAAGTGATCGCAATCTTAGGATCTACAGGACTATGATCAAAGACGGACAAAATTTCACACCGCGGGATCTTTACTACTATGGCAATGAATTAGTGGACCACAAACTCTACCAAGAAGCAATACCTGTTTATGAGAAGTTTTTGCAGGATAATCAAGGCTGGGTAGAGGACAATATTGCCTGCTGTGGTAAAATGGCGGACTGTTATTACAACTTGGGCCAGAAGGAGAAGGCTGTGGCCTGCGTGCTGCGGGCCTTCGCCTTTGACACGCCCCGCCCTGAATTCTGTTGTCGTTTGGGATATCACTTTCTGGAGACAGGCAATTACCTTGCCGCTGTGTTTTGGTATACATTGGCCACCCGTGCCAAACCCGGTGATAATTTTTTGGCTTTCACCAATCAGGCGGCATACACCTGGCTGCCCCACTTACAGCTTTGCGTCTGCTACAGTAAGCTGGGCGCATATCGCCTGGCTTATCTGCACAACGAGGCGGCCCGGCACTTTCGCCCAGAAGATCCCATTATGTTGAGCAACAAAACGTTTTTGGAACAGATGCTGTCTGTGTGATGGAACTGCCTTCCTAGGCGTTCTGTGCATGGATACTGTCGGCTGCAACCTATATAGTTCTGCTTCTTGTCAAAAGGGCAACTGCTTCTACATGACTTGTGTGGGGAAACATATCAATGGGCTGTATCTCCTTCAGCTTATAACCGCCTTCCCCAAGCAGAGCCAGATCCCTTGCAAGAGAACTGGGGTTGCAGCTTACATAGACCAGCCGAGGAATTTTAGCTTCGATTACGTTTTTCAGCACCTCTGGTTCACAGCCTTTGCGCGGTGGATCCAGTACGGCAGCATCAACTGATCCTTCTTTTAGTATTTCCGCGAGCACTGTTTCCACTTGACCCACTCGAAAATCAGTTTTATGCAACCCATTCAGCTCGGCATTCAGCACAGCATCACGCACAGCATCTGCCACTACCTCAACGCCAATAACGTTTGCACCGGCTTTAGCCAGATGCAAAGCAAGGGTTCCGGTACCTGAGTAACAATCCAGTGCCCGGCTATCTGCCCCAAGTGCAGCATAGTCCACAACTTGCTTGCCCAAAACTTCAGCTTGCAGGGAGTTGACCTGGAAAAAGGAGTTGGGGGAAATGGCAAATTTGAGATCGTTGATCTTTTCTATCAGATAGGGCTCCCCCCACAGGATATTGGTTTTCCGTCCCAAAACCACACGACTGCGGCTGTGATTGATATTTTGGGCCAAAGTAACCATTTCGGGCAAAGATGTCTGCAAATCTTTAAGTAAACCATCAAAGTGGGGAATAACCTCATCATTGGTCACCAATATGACCATGAGCTCATTGTTGGTGGTACTGACACGGCAAATTACGTGCCGCAGCAAACCCTTTCCCACAGAACTGTTGTAGGGGGAGAGGTCATATTTGTGTAGAAGCGGTCCTATAACCTGCAGGGCTTTATTGCAAAGAGGGTGAACGTTGTGGCATGTGTTAATCGGTACCAGCTGATGGCTGCCTTTTTTATAGAAACCTAAAGCAGACTTACCCTTGGATGCACCAACAGGGTAGTGAACTTTATTGCGATAATGTTTGGGGGACTGCATACCAATAACCGGTTCAACCAACGGATTGGTAAATCGGCCTATTCTAGTCAGGGCATCTATAATATTCTGCTGTTTCCACTTCAGTTGTGCACTGTACTCCATGTGTCGAAGCTGGCAGCCCCCACAGTCTTTACTGACTTCGCAGCCGGGATCAGTCCTCTGGGTGGAGATCTGAAGGAGTTCTATCAAAGTGCCCCGTCCGAAGTTCTTTTTGACCTCATCTATTCGTATAAGGGCCTTATCTCCGGGAATGGCGTCTGCCACAAATACGGCAAAACCGTTGGTCCTGCCCACACCTTCGCCGGCATGGCCCAACCCCTCAATTTCTATAGTTAAAGTGTCCCTGACTTTGATCGGCGGCCGTCTTCTTTCTTGAACCTGCATCTGTTGCTACTCCACTCCCTCATCCACAAGCACACTCTGTAAAAGCTTTGACATTGCCTCAAGCACTGCACTTTTACCAGCACCGGACTGGATAGAAAATACAATTGGTTCCGTCCCAAGGGCTTCACTTATTACTTTAGAGTGTTGATGCCATCTGCCCCGAGAAACTTTGTCCGCCTTAGTGGCCACAACCACAAACGGCATTTGAAAACTTGTCAGCCAATGGGCCATAAGTATATCATCGTCAGACGGTGGATGGCGCAGATCGACGATCTGAACCACACCGACGAGCTGTTCCCTTTCGGCAAGGTAGGCTTCAATCATGGGACCCCACTTGGCCCGGGTCTCCTTGGAGACGCGGGCATATCCGTACCCAGGCAAATCTATGATCCGACAGTTGGGGAATCGATAGAAGTTGATGGTCTGGGTGCGGCCCGGCCGGGAACTGGTATGAGCCAGATCCCGGCGGTTGGCCAAATAATTGAGCAAAGATGATTTTCCCACATTGGAACGGCCAACTAGGGCCACTTCGGGGAGATCCCCGAAATCTTTCGGGTACTGTGAAGCGTTGACTGCACTTAACTCAAAAATTCCATTACTGAGGTTCATGGGCGTCACCAGTCCATGGATGATGCTCTTCAGCGCCTAGCCCGGTTGTGAGAAAGGGCATAGTTTCAGATGTGATGTCCTCGTCATCAAAAACGGACACTTTACATACAGGGGCCAAAAGAGCCTTCTCCAGTACTTCGTCCATATGCTCTACTGTTTCGATCTTCAATTTCCTTTGAATATTCATGGGAATCTCATCTAGATCCCTGGCGTTTTCCTTGGGAAGCAAAACACGTTTGATCCCAGCCCTGTGTGCTGCAAGGATCTTCTCTTTAACACCGCCTATGGGCAGCACTCTGCCCCGCAGTGTGATTTCACCGGTCATAGCCAGATCTCCTCGTACCGGTCTGTTGGTCAAAGCAGATGCCAGCGCTGTTGCGATGGTGATGCCAGCGGAAGGACCGTCTTTAGGAATTCCACCTTCCGGCACATGGATGTGAATATCATGGTTTTCATAAAAATCCACTGGAATGCCTAAGTTAGCTGCTCGGGCACGGACATAGCTTAAGCTTGCTTGGGCTGATTCCCGCATCACATCACCTAAACGGCCGGTAATAGTTAATTTGCCTTTACCGGGCATAACACTGACTTCAATGGCTAAAATATCTCCACCCACTTGCGTGTAGGCGAGACCGGTGGCCACCCCCACTTTGCTTTCACCTTCGGAAAGCGCTCGGATGAATTTAGGGGCACCCAAGTAAGTGTCAATGGAGTTTACATTCACACGAATGGGCGGCTCCGCACCGGATACAATATCTTTAGCCACTTTGCGGCATACAGAGCCCAACTCCCGCTCTAAATTGCGCACACCGGATTCTCTGGTGTATTCGTTAATAATCTTTTGAATTGCATTGTCGGAAATAATGATTTGATCTAATTTCAAGCCGTTTGCCTCGACATTTTTCTCCCACAAGTGACCTTTGGCTATTCCAAGCTTCTCTTCTTCAGTATATCCAGGGATTTCAATTACTTCCATACGATCTAAAAGAGGCCTTGGTATATTATGCAAAACGTTAGCAGTAGTAATAAAGAACACTTTAGATAAATCGAAAGTAACTTCCAAGTAATGATCCCCGAATGCGTGGTTTTGCTCAGGATCCAGCACTTCCAGCAGCGCCGATGCCGGGTCACCCCTAAAGTCCATGGTCATTTTATCGATCTCATCAAGCAGTATCACGGGGTTTCTGGAACCAGCCTGCTTCATGGCTTGAATCACTTTGCCGGGCATCGCTCCAATATAAGTTCGGCGGTGGCCGCGAATCTCTGCTTCATCCCTGACGCCACCTAACGAAAAGCGTGCAAATTTACGATCCATTGCCCTGGCAATAGAACGGGCCAATGATGTCTTACCTACACCGGGCGGACCCACCAAGCACAAGATGGGACCCTTCATTTTCTTTGTCAGGTGTCGAACAGCTAGAAACTCCAAGATGCGATCTTTGACTTTATTTAACCCGTAATGATCCTCATCTAAGATAGTCTGTGCAGCATCGATATCCAGCTGGTCTTTGGTTTCTTTGGACCATGGTAAAGATGTCATCCAATCCAAATATGTGCGCACAACCACAGCCTCAGCTGCCATAGGAGGCATCTTCTCAAGCCGACCAAGCTCGTGCAGTGCTTGTTCTTTTGCGGCCTTGGGCATCTTCGCTTTCTCTATTTTCGCAGTGAATTCTTCCACTTCACTGGCGGCGGCATCCTTTTCACCCAATTCCTTTTGGATAGCGCGCATTTGTTCCCTCAGATAGTACTCTTTTTGGTTTTTCTCAAGCTGTTTGCGGACTCTCCCTTGGATTTTTCTCTCCAAACGCAGAACCTCAACTTCTTTAGTCAAAAGCAGTACCAAATGCTCCAAGCGATCTTTAGTAGACGTACGTTCTAGAAGGTGCTGTTTTTCTTCTACGGCGACTAAAAGCTGGGCGCCCACGGTATCAGCTAACCTGCCCGGTTCATGAATGGAGTTCACCGCCACAACTACTTCAGAGGGCACCTTTCGGGACAGCTTGACATAATCCTCAAACTGATTTTGCACCATGCGCATAAGTGCTTCAGTTTCAGCCCCCGATTCTTCTTGCTCCTCAAGTTTGTTTACCTCGACATAAAGGCAGTTCTCTTGATCGAAAAACTCCTCTATTTTCACACGGTACAGCCCTTCAACGAGTACGCGAATCTGCCCTTCCGGCATCTTCAAAAGCTGTTTGATTTCCGCAATGACCCCTATTTCATGAATCTCATCTTCGCTCGGTTCGGCAACCTCCGCATCCATTTGGGCTGCCAAAACTAGACGCCGTCCGTCGGCCATAGCTTCTTCTAAAGCCTCCACCGATCTTTCCCGGCCTACGTCCAATGGAGTGATCATATATGGGAAGACGAGCATACCTCGCAGGGGTAAAAGTGGGTATAGTCTTCTTTCTTCAGTTTCATTTACGTTCTCACTCACGGGCTCACCCCCATTTTCATTGCCAGTTTCTCTATCTACATCATTTTTATTAACATGTTTTCCTTCTCCTGCCACTGATAACTTCCCCTTCCAAAGGTAGGATCAAACATTTAAGCCGCACAATTGAAAAAAGGAGCTGGTAAAGCACAGCTCCCGTGGCTTAAGAATGGTGCGGCTTCAAAGTTTAGTATACATCATCCGGAAGCACTTAACAGCCCACTAGAAACGGAAGAATTGGATATATGTGTAGGACTATCTTCCTCAATTAATGCCAACTTTATGGCTTCTTCCAGTTTTTCCACACCGTAGACAGCCATACCATCCGCTCCCTCAAATATGGCTTGCCAATTGTCTTTTGGAATAATTGCCCGCTCCACTCCCGCCCGCCTGGCTGCCTCCAATTTGGCGGCCACACCTCCAACAGGCTTAACAAATCCCCGAATGGAAATCTCACCGGTCATGGCTACAACATTGCTCACCTTCCGTCCGGTAATCGATGAGTAGATAGCCGCCACCATTGCCACACCGGCTGAAGGCCCGTCGATAGGGGAACCCCCGGGAAAGTTGACATGGATATCATAATCTTGGGGTTGGACCCCTAAGTGCTGTCGGATTGCAGTCAGCACATTATCAATGGAACTTTTAGCCATGCTCTTTCTGCGCATGGTCTTGCCGTATCCGCCAAGTTCCTCTTCTTCCATAATTCCCGTAACTACCAATTTTCCCTGCCCCTGGGCCACCGGCAGGGCTGTTGCCTCAATTTCGATCAAGGTACCCATGTTGGGGCCGCAGACTGCCAAACCGTTTACAAAGCCTACTTGTGGGGTTTTAGGTATAGTTTTGTCTGCTCTGGGAACATACTGGCCGCTGTTTACAATCCATTCCAAATCAGTGCAGCTGATCTCCTGCCGGTTGTTGGTTAAGGCCAAACCGCCGGCGATCTGAATCATATTGACTGCTTCTCGACCGTTGGCCGCATAGCGTTTGATCACATCAAGGCCATCGGCAGGAATGGGGAAATCCACCTTTGCTGCTGCATTGAGAGCAATGATTTCGATTTCCTCCGGGGTCAAAGCCCTAAAGAACACTTCTAAACAGCGGGAGCGAATAGCCGGCGGCAACTCCTGAGGAGTGCGGGTTGTTGCCCCAACCAAACGAAAATCAGCAGGCAGTCCTTTTTGAAAAATCTCGTGAATGTGGGAGGGGATATTGCTGTTTTCCGAACTGTAATAAGCACTTTCAAAAAATACTTTGCGGTCTTCCAAAACCTTCAACAGCTTATTCATCTGAACGGGGTGCAGTTCCCCAATCTCGTCAATGAAAAGTATACCGCCATGGGCTTTGGTGACAGCCCCGGGCTTAGGCTGAGGAATACCGGCAACTCCCATCGGGCCGGCTCCCTGGTAAATGGGGTCATGAACCGATCCCATTAGGGGATCAGCAATGCCCCGTTCATCAAATCTGGCTGTTGTCGCGTCAACTTCCACAAATTTAGCTGCAGGGCGAAAGGGAGAAAGTGGGTTGTTTTTAGCCTCTTCCAAGACCAATCGGGCGGCGGCAGTTTTACCAATCCCCGGCGGCCCGTAAACTATGACATGCTGTGGGTTGGGCCCGCATAAAGCAGCCCGCAGGGCTTTTAGCCCATCATCTTGTCCAATAATTTCATCAAAAGAAATCGGTCGGGTCTTTTCCGCCAGCGGCTCTGTTAAAGAAATGGAGTTAAGTCGGTGCAGTTTTTCCAGTTCTTTCTTAGATTCCCGATCAACGGCAGTTTTATTGCTTTGTTGGCCCCGCAGCAGGTTCCAAAAATACATACCGATTACCACGGCAAAAAACAAGTTTATGATCCCAAGCACACCCATCATCATGGCCCACCTACCCCGCTATGGTTTGATAACCGCACTAGCTATTATGTGCAGGGTTCGAGGCTTTTAACCGGAAGGACCCGGGAAACCCGGGTCCTTCTACATGTTATCTTTTTGGGTTGCTAGGCCGGTTCTTCCGCTAGATGCTCCCGCCTGGTCAACTGAGGTGATTCCTTATCTTCCACTACTTCACAGGTTATGTGACACTTGACAATGTCCTCCTGTGAAGGGAGCTCATACATGATATCCAACATAATATCTTCAATTATAGTTCTCAGTCCGCGGGCACCGGTTTTTCGGTCCATGGCCTTGCGGGCAATGGCGCGCAGTGCTTCGTCATCGAAAACAAGTTCGACATCATCCATATCGAAGAATTTCTGGTACTGCTTGACCAAAGCATTGCGCGGCTCCTGCAGAATGCGAACCAGCGCGCTTTCATCAAGGGCATCCAGTGCCACAACTATCGGCAGCCGCCCGATGAATTCCGGGATCAGGCCGTATTTCAACAAATCCTCGGGCATAACCTGACGCAGTAGATCGCCAATCTGTTTTTCCTCTTTTGGCTGGATTTCGGCACCGAACCCGATGGTTTTCTTGCCTGTTCGGGTTTCAATGAGTTTTTCTAAACCGTCAAAGGCTCCACCACAGATAAACAACACGTTTGTTGTGTCGATCTGGATAAATTCCTGATGCGGGTGCTTGCGTCCTCCCTGCGGCGGCACACTTGCTACCGTCCCTTCCAGGATTTTAAGCAGGGCCTGCTGCACTCCCTCACCGGAAACATCCCTGGTGATAGAGGGATTTTCTGATTTCCTTGCGATTTTATCTAC
>JAAYQZ010000030.1 GCA_012519025.1 Bacillota bacterium | reverse complement strand
ATGTGATGGCGGTTTTAGAAAAACAGGGCGATTCGGGAACCATTCCCACTCTTTTGAGGCTTTTGGGGAGACTGCGCCCAGATAAATTGCTTTATCGACGAGTGATGGCAGCTTTAATCCAGCAAGCAAATGAGGCCGCCGAAGCGGCGCTTAACCGTCTGCGGGAGCCGCACTTAAGCGTAGGTGAGGCTTTGGCTTTAGTTGCCTTGCTTGAGCAAGTGCAGCCTGCTAAAGTTTACCCGGCTTTAGTTAATCTTTTAGATAAAGCGGCAAGTTTTGAAGACAAGCTGGCGGTAGCACAAGGTTTGTTGGAAACCGGTGACAGCAGGGCCATTCCCCACCTCAGGCGCCTTGGGGCCTCTATGTCAGGATTTCCCTATGGTGCTGTGGCTAAAGAATTCTTGGATATGGCCTCTTTAAAGATGCGGGCAGAGCAGAGTAAAAAACGAAGGATCTAAAGCGGGGCATCTGATTGTCGACGCCCCGAAGATGATTTTCTAGCCTAAGATAAAGGCAGATGATGAGATCAAATCTCCCAATCCCACGGTTAGAACAGGATCCTCCACAATTTTCGTGGGTACAAATACAATATAACGACCGTTTTTGCGGCCTATACCTGTGCCGGCGAACTCATCACATTCCAGTGCTTTGGACAATGCCTGAAGCCTTGCTTCCGTTCCTTTGGCTAAGGGCACTTCCAACCCAGTCAGGATCTCGTCCCAAGTGCCTACCTTGCCAATACTAGATCGGCTGGCTGCAAGAACTGCACCAAAAAGCATACCATCCCTGCACAGTTCACCGCTTACATAGTCCTGCTCCACCAAGGCCAGGTAATAGCCGAGATCGTGCAGTTGAATGCGGCGCAGGCCTGTACCATCGGCAAGTCTCTCCAGCCCCCGAAGTACAGCAGCCATAGAGCTTTGCTTCTCGATTTCTTCCGCTAATTCAGGTTCTTCTCGATCCCGCAAAACCGCAGCCAGTTCCATTTCGTTGAGGCCCAGGCTGTCTACTGTGGGTAAGATGTGATCAACAATGCCTTTACGGATGCTGGGACTTGCGATAGAGGCAAATTCGTAGTGTAAGCGAAGATCAGGATGCTCTTTTTTTGTTTCCCGCAAAAATCGCGCTACAGGTCTTAAATAGGTTTCCCAAGTGGTTCCATCGGGATATTCCTCAGACAAAATATGAAACCCTGATATAATAAAATGGCTGAAGTCATCGGCGATTCTGGGCAGATGCTTAACAAAATTGGGTTCCAGCTGTAATTTGTTGTTGATGGGGTTCCATGCAGCGATAAAGCGATTTGCCCTCGGTGCTTGTATGACCTTATCCCCGACATTTAGTTTTAGGCCTTGCGGATATTCGAAAATCCAATGAATGGCATAGATGCCCTCGCCGCGCCACGCGGTTTGGGGGCTTTGCAGTTTACCGTCAGCATTTAAGACAAAAAGGTTGTCTGAGTCAACAAATAACTCAGCCTGTTCTTTAGTCAAAGGATTGGCATAAACCAGTAGCTTGGGCAAAGGCAAAGGTGCCAAAGAGTTGGCCATATTGCCTGAAGTACCGCCCATGCGAAGGTTGTCGTAACCTAGATGCTCCATTATCCAGTTGTAGGTGGTTTCCTCTCTGATCATAAGCTGCAGTGCTTTCCCGTTTTGCAGGGAATCAATTAACCCAACTAGAAGATCAGCCGGGGTGCAAATTTCAGTGGGTACGTTCCCTAGGCGGTTTAGAACCTCCTCGGCTAATGCGGGATCTTCGGCCAGGATATTTTCGATTTTTTGAGGGACAACCCGCTTTAAGCCATCGATGGTGGAATGAAACCCCAAGGCAACGCCGGGCACAGACTCAAAGCTGGTGCGACTGTTGTGGACGGCTTTTTCGTAAAGGCCATTCCATATTGCCTGTATAGACACCAAACATTCACTCCCTTAATTAGTTAAATAAGCCTGTATCATAATCTTCCACAGTGTATTCGGCATTTCCTTTCAAGAATAGGAGGCATAACCTTGCTTCAAGAATATTTAACTGTGCAAGGCAGTGGCAGCGATGTGGTGATCATTCGTCGCTCTCGATTCATTGGGGCTGCTGCTCCGTGTAAAGACGAGGCAGAAGCACTGGCATTTTTAGAGAAAGTCCGAGATGAACACAAACAGGCTACACATAATGTGTATGCTTACCAGATCGGTGAGCACAATCAAATTCAGAGATTTAACGATGATGGTGAACCCAGCGGAACTGCCGGTATGCCAGTCTTGGAAGTCATCAAGAATATGAATTTGAAAAATACCATCGTTGTTGTTACCCGCTACTTCGGCGGAACTAAGCTCGGTGCCGGGGGTCTTGTGCGAGCATACACTGAAGGAGCGAAGATTGGTATTCTAGCAGCGGGAATTGTGCGAAAAGTGCTTCACACCCGCTACACTGCCACAGTGGACTATACTTTCGCCGGCAAGCTGGAAAATGTGATCATGGAATCTCCCTGGCTTCTTGAAAAAACCGATTATGGAGCTGCCGTAACGTTCCAATTATTGGCACCTCCCAATGAAGGTCCCCACCTTGAGGAAACATTTACGGAAATTACCAGCGGCCAAGCACTAATTGAAAAACAAGGACAAGGTTATGTTTCATTGCCCTTGCCATCATAGGCTGCCCCAAAGGAAAATTTGCCAGGCCGCTTCTGGAGAGGATCGGCCGGGGGCAGACGAGAAATGGGTTATAAAAGGTTTGGGGGATATGGGCTGTTATGGGGAAATTTCTAACAAAGGCAGTATGCATACTTATACTTTTTACAGTAATCTTGGCTCTAAACAACAGCTGGCGCCTGGTAACACCGGCTGTGGCTTGGCCTTACACACTAATGGGACAAAATGAAGTCCCAGATGATTTTCGGCAGCTCCCTGCCGATATACTCCATGAGAAAGGAAGGACCGGCGTGCAGGTTATGACTTACAACATTCACCATGGTAAAGGACTTTCCGGTGAACTTGATTTGGAAAAAATAGCAGCGGTGATAAAGGCATCCAAAGCCGATATCGTGGGTCTTCAGGAAGTCGATCGCAATTTCGGGGAACGGTCAAATTTCCAAGATCAGCCGGAACTTTTGGCTCATTACCTTGGTATGCATTACGTTTACGGGGAATCTTTGAAAGTAAGGCACTTGCGCCCGGGCAGAGGTGTGGGCTACTACGGAAATTTGCTGCTCAGCCGCTATCCCATTTTGGAATCAGAGGTCCTGCGTTTGCCCAATCGCTTAGGCAATGAACCTCGAACTGCCCTCAGGGCTGTTGTTGATATTCCCAATATCGGTCCTACAGCAGTTTGGGTTACGCATTTGGGTCTTTCCGCCGTGGAGAGAGAAGCACAAGCAAAACGGCTTCTGGAAGCTATTGAAAAAGAATCACTGCCATCGCTGCTGATGGGGGACTTTAACGCTCTTGCCGGTAGTATAGAGATTCGAACTCTAAAAGCACAGCTTGAAGATGTGGCAAGTACATTCGGCTTAGAGGGACTGGGGACATTTTATGGGGATCCTGCCAAACCTCGACCCCGCATCGACTATATTTGGACAGATCAAGATCTCAAAGCCGAGTCATATGAAGTAATCTCATCGAAAGCTTCAGATCATCTTCCGGTAACTGCTCGTTTGGTGGTATCATCAAAGAGTAAGGAAGTGCAAACCATTAAGGGACGAGGAGAGTAGATTATGCAGGACGTTGATCTTAGGAGTGATACTTTTACGCTGCCAACGGATAAAATGCGGGAGGCAATGGCAAAGGCACCTGTTGGTGATGACGTGTTTGGGGAAGATCCATCTGTCAACCGGTTGGAAGCCCTAGCAGCCAAAATGGTGGGCAAAGAAGCAGCTTTGTTTGTTGCCAGCGGAACTATGGGAAATCTGGTGGCCGCCTTGGCTCATACCACACCCGGTGACGAAATTGTACTCGGTGCCCAAAGTCATATTTACAACTATGAAGTAGGAGGCATTTCCCGCATCGGCGGTCTTATACCTCGCTTAGTAGATGATTTCGATGGGGTTGTCCATCCGCAGGATTTAGAAAATGCTCTACGGGATGAAAATATCCATTTTGCACCGACATCCCTCGTGTGCATTGAAAACAGTCACAATTTCTCCGGCGGCCGTGTGATGACCAAAGAACAAATTCAGGCAGTTGCCGCAGTCAGTCACCGGCACGGCCTCAAAGTACATATGGATGGTGCCCGCATTTTCAACGCGGCGGCGGCTTTAGGTGTGCCGGCGCGAGAGTTGATTGAACCGGTGGATTCGGTTATGTTTTGTCTTTCTAAAGGCCTGAGTGCACCGGTTGGATCTATTTTAGCCGGAAATCGTGTATTTGTTGATAAGGCCCGCAAATTCCGCAAAATTCTCGGAGGCGGGATGCGTCAGGCAGGAGTGTTGGCTGCTGCCGGCATAGTGGCTCTAGAAGAGATGGTTTTGCGTCTTGAGGAAGATCACGTGCGCGCACAGACTCTCGTAGATAGCCTAGAAAAAATCCCGGGTCTGCAGGTCACTGCCGGCAAACATCAAACAAATATCGTTTTGGTGGATGTGGGTGAAACGGGTCTTACAGCCGCGGAATTTGTGAAGGGTCTTGCAGCTTTAAAGGTGAAAGTCCTCAGTCGGGATGGAACACTGCTTAGGGCAGTTATCCACAGGCATATTAAAGATGGTGACATAGAGCAGGCAGCTGCGGCCTTTAAAAAGGTGGCTGCCGGTTAAAAAGGAACTTTGCGTTCGAAACTGGGGTGGTTTTAAAACCACCCCAGTTGTGTTTGTGCCAGATGAAAATTACCTTGTTTTTGCTTCCATGGCCTTTACAATTAGTGCTACATCCTGATGGTCAACTATCAGCTGTTGGCTGTCATCATGGACGGGGCTGCCCAGATAAACCTCATGTTGATAGACATTCACATCAGTTTTTTGGATTTTGGCGCTGCCTGTATGAATTTCAGTAATATCCAACTCAAGTAAAGGCTGCAGATTGGTACCGCGCACCCCACCACCGGGCATAATAGACAGTTTCCCATCAGCAATTTCTATAAGTTCCCGCAGCAGAGAAACTCCTTCAACGGCTGTTGGTTTTTGACCCGATGTGAGCAGCCGGTTAACCCCTAATCCAATTAACTCGTGAAGGAATTTTTGAGGATTTCTGGCTCTGTCAAACGCACGGTGGCAGGCAATCTCCATTTCATAAGACTTAGCAAGAGCAACAAGCTCCTTCATAGGTCCGATATCCAAAAAACCTGTTTCATCCAAAACAGCAAAAACAACACTGTGGGCCCCCAGACGGCCGGCAATTTCTATATCTCGCTTCATGACGGCGAGTTCTTCCCGGGAATAAACAGCATCCCCTCCCCGAGGTCGAATCATGACGGCTAGGTCTATAGGGATTTGATCAATCACCCATTCAATTAACCCGGAACTGGGTGTTGTGCCTCCTGCAGTTCGATCTGCACAAAGCTCAACCCGATGGGCGCCGGCATGGTGGGCTTTGAGGACGTCTTGAACAGTATAACAGCAAACCTCAACTGTATGGGACATTTAGTAGCCTCCCTTGGTTTCATAGGCTGTTCTTACCAATTGTTCGCCTATAACTCTTCTGCAAATGACGCGGTCTTTCCTTGACAGAGCATTTTGCGAATTGTGGAAAATGTCTGCAGTGAGAGGTGTACAAAGGAATTTGCCGTCATTTGCTGAATCTTGATCACTAAAATTCATGAAAGTGGTGATTTGTCTTGAGAGCATTGAAACTGGCGATCATCGGTGCGGGGAGTACATACACACCGGAGTTGATCGAGGGACTCATCGACAAGCGGGAGCAACTGCCTATTCAAAGCATTTATCTAATGGACATAGACGATAGAAAGCTTAGCATAGTGGGTGGATTGGCCCAACGCATGCTTGAGGCCGGTAACATGCCGACGGAAGTGGTGCTGACCGATGATCTAGATGAAGCTGTCCGCGGGGCTGACTATGTTATGGGCCAGGTAAGAGTCGGTAAGTTGGATGCGCGAATATTGGATGAGAAGATTCCTTTAAAACACGGTCTTTTAGGCCAAGAAACCACTGGTGCCGGAGGGTTTATGAACGGTCTGCGTACAATCCCTGTGATTATGGATGTGGCCGAGACTATGGAAAGACTTGCACCTGATGCCTGGTTGATTAATTTCAGCAATCCTGCCGGCATGGTGGCGGAAGCTGTTTTGAATCACAGCAGTATTAAAATGATGGGCTTGTGCAATATTGCCGTGAATATGCTAAAGAGTGTCCAAGAAAGCTTGCCGGAAGGTGCCGCATTTGACTATGATTTTTTGGGTCTGAACCATCTTTGCTGGATAACCCGAATTGAAACAGATGGCAAAGACATTCTCAACGAGTTGATTGAAGGTGATTTAAAGCTTTCCCGCATGCGAAATTTGTCTGACCCCCTTTATGATAAGGACCTGCTTAAGGCCACCAAAGGTATACCGGCCGGGTATCTGAATTATTTTTATTTCCGAGAACGGGAAGTGGAAAGATGCTTGGCAAAGCCTAAAACCAGGGGCGAAGAATGTAAGGTTATCGAAGAAGACCTGCTCCAACTATACAGCGATCCGTCTTTAAAAGAAAAACCATCGCTTTTAGAAAAACGGGGTGGTGCTCTATACTCCACAGCGGCTATTTCCCTGATTGATGCCATCGAAAATGATCGGAACGAATATCATGTGGTTAATGTGAAAAACCAAGGTGCTCTTGATTTTATGGATTTTGACGATGTTGTGGAAGTTAAGTGCATGGTAGGCAAAGACGGCGCAAAACCGGTTCCGGTTCGCAATTTCAACAACGATTTTATTATTGGCCTTATGAAGGCAGTTAAAGCCTATGAAAAACTTGCGGTGAAAGCGGCGTTAAATGGTGATTACCACGCTGCATTGGCAGCTCTTTTGGTTCACCCCCTTATAGGAGACTATCATAAAGCAAAAGCCGTACTCGATGAAATGCTGGAAGCTAATGAAGAATTTGTGCCGCGGTTTTCATAAAGGAGGAATAAAATGAAGCGGTTTGTGCTGGGGGTCGACGGCGGTGGCACCCATACTCAATGTACTTTGTTTGATGTCGGAGCAAATAAAGTGGATATGTTGGATTGGGGACCGACCAATCATGAGGTTTTGCCCGGGGGGTTCCAACAGCTAAAGCAAGAACTTGGAGAAATGATAGATACGCTTTGTCGTAAGCATAAGATTGCGCCTCGAAACATCGTGTCTGCCGGTTTTGGCATGGCAGGTGTTGATACCAAGCTCCAAGACAAGATTATCGGGGAAATGATTACAGAGCTGGGGATTGAGAACTTTGTGCTTGCCAATGATGCGTACCTTGGAGTAAAAGCCGGCTGTCCCGCAGGTGTGGGGATATGCGTTATAAACGGGACAGGTGCCACTGTGGCAGGTATTAATTCCAAACGCGAAATGGTCCAGATCGGCGGCCAGGGGCACTTAACTGGTGATGTGGGCGGGGGCGGCAACATTTCTACGGCCGCTGTGCGTGATGTTTATGACTGCTTGTTTCGAGATGGCCCCTACACAATAATGATAGACATGCTGTTTGAAAGGTTAAAAATATCATCCAAACACGATTACATGGATGCGGTTACTGAGAGTTTGCGCGAACCTGGTACACGCACAGAGTATGCTAAAATGGTTTTTGAAGCGGCCAATCAAAACGATCAAGTTGCCTTAGATATACTGCAGTTCATCGGCAGGGAACTGGGTAGATCAGTTAACGGAACCATCCGGGAGCTCGAGTTCCACGATGTTGATGTGATTGATGTTGTGTTGGCAGGCTCTGTTAATGTTAAAGGCAGCAATCCGGCATTGGTAGATGCCATTAAAGAAGAAGTTATTTTGAAGAACCCTACCAGAGAGATGAATTTTATTGTACTTCACCATCCGCCTGTAGCAGGTGCGGTGATCTGGGCCTTGGAGGGAGTCTATCAGGGTCAAGATTTGTTCGAAAAAGTTTTGGCGCAGTTGAATTAGATAAAGGGATCTAGCTGCAGAGGGAAGGGGAGAGAAACATGGCCGAAAAGGTAAGGGTTGGTGTGATCGGTGTGGGGCGTATAGGGAAAATTCATATCGAGAATCTTTGTTACGGAGTGCCCAATGCAGAAGTTGCAGCTGTTGCGGATATTAACGTAAATGAGGCAAAGCGGTGGGCCGGGAAATTCGGGATCACCAACGTGGCCAATGATCCGATGGCGATTATTACCGATGAAAATATCGATGCAGTACTGATTTGTTCGCCGACGGATCTGCATGCCCAGCAAATTATTGCAGCTGCTGACGCAGGAAAGCATATATTTTGTGAAAAACCTATAGCCAACGACATTGTTAAAACTAAAAAGGCACTTGCGGCTGTTAGGAAAGCCAAAGTTAAACTTCAGCTTGGTTTTAATCGGCGGTTTGATCCCAATTTCCAAAAAATCCACACCTTGGTTCGGGAAGGTGCCCTGGGAGAAGTTCACTCTATTAAAATCACGTCCCGTGATCCTGCTCCACCACCTATATCTTATGTGAAAGCGTCCGGCGGTATTTTCATGGATATGACTATTCACGATTTTGATATGGCTCGCTATCTCGCCGGAAGTGAAGTAACGGAAGTATATGCGGTAGGCAGTGTTTTAATCGAACCTGCAATTGCTGAAGTAGGTGATTATGACAGTGCAGTAGTGGTTTTGAAGTTTGCCAATCAAGCAGTTTGTGTGATTGACAACAGCCGTAAGGCAGTGTACGGATACGACCAGAGGGTAGAAGTCTTTGGTCAAAAAGGAAGTGCGACAGCTTATAATAAAAAGCCAACTGATGTGGAGATCAGTACAGAACAGGGGGTTTATACCGATAAGCCCTTATACTTCTTCTTAGAGAGATATATGGACTCTTTTCGCATGGAGCTTTGCGATTTTATCACCGCTGTAACTTCAAATGAAGAGCCGCCGGTTACAGGCGAAGATGGCCTTCATGCTTTATATATCGCCAAGGCGGCTGCCATGTCGGCGGGGGAGAACCGTCCTGTATCTATTGAGGAGATTGAGCAGTCTGCACTGACCCCCTAGTACTTCAAAAGGCGGCCCCGAGGGACGCCTTTTGGCTCGTATTTTTCACATTTCCGTTTGCCCTTCCATTTGGGGGTTTCTGCTTTGGGGAGGGCGGGGCCCGTAATATTGGTAAAAATCCACTTTGATGCTGCCGTTGTAAAGTTTGCGTTTGCGTGAGGCCTCTTTACCAAACAGTCGTTCGAAATCGGGGTTTGATGTTAAAATATAATAAGACCAGGTGTCTAATTTGCTGAACACTTTCCCCATCTCCCGATACAGCGCAGCAGCTTCTTTGCGTTCACCAATTCTTTCGCCATAGGGTGGGTTGCATATGATCTTGCCGTACTTACGACTGGAACTGAGCCAGTCAACAGCATTGGCTTGCCAGTGAATCAGTTCGCTCAAACCCGCCGCTTCCGCGTTTTGGCGTGCTATTCTTATAGCCCCTGGATCGATGTCTGTACCTATAATCTGCAGGGTGCGATCAAAGCGAGCTGCTTCCCGGGCCTCTTGCCGAACCTCATCCCAAAGCTCCCCGGATATATTTGGCCACGTTTCGCTGACAAAGTCTCGGTTGATTCCCGGTGCCATATTCAATCCAATTAAGGCTGCTTCAATGGGAATGGTGCCGGAACCACAAAATGGGTCGATTAAGGCTGTATCTGGATACCAGCGTGATAGAATAATCATCGCTGCGGCTAGAGTTTCGCTGAGGGGTGCTTGTCCTACAAGAGTGCGGTAGCCCCTTTTATGAAGACCTACACCGGTTGTGTCAATCGTTAGTGTGGCCACATCTTTCAGGAGTGCCACTTCAATAGTGTATGTAGGGCCGTCTTCTTCAAACCAATCCCTTGGGTATCGTTTTTTCATGCTTTCGACGACAGCCTTTTTCACAATGGCCTGGCAATCGGATATACTGAAAAGCTGGGAACGGGCAGATCTACCTTCAACAGGAAAATTGGCGTTTTCCGGGAGCCAATCCGCCCAAGGCAGTTCTTTGGTTTGATCAAACAGCTCATCAAAGGTAGTTGCTTTAAATTCGCCTATTTTGAGTTTGACTCTTTCTGCTGTGCGGAGCCATAGGTTGGTCCTGCAAATTGCTTTCAAATCCCCGGGGAAAGTAATTCTCCCATTTTCTACTGTCAAATCGGTATAGCCAAGCTGCCGCAGCTCCTGCGCTGCTAAGGCTTCCAGGCCAAAGGTGGTTGCTGCTATCAACTCAATGTTTGCCATTATTTCTCCTCAAATCTATACTTAAGTGGGAAGTGATGCCGCAAATGTTAGTCTACCATGAAACAGGCTTAACTTAAACCGGCCTGTTTACACAAGAGTTACCATCACTTTTATTCTTACACTTAATATGGTATAACAAAACTATAAAACTTGTGGCAAAAGCCGGATTGGGGCCATTTGACCTTGAAAAAGCCACTGTACGCAAAGGACGGCAATACCTTCCAAAGGATGGGATGCATGGCAAAGGTAGTAGTCAACGAATGCAGTAGTTATGATGTAGAGCAGCTTGTGGAGAAAATTGATGCCGGTTTGGAGCTGATTGGGGGATGGGAAAGGTTTGTTAAGCCGGATATGACAGTCCTTTTGAAAGTCAACCTGATTACTCCCAAAGGATCTGACTCGGCTGCTATTACCCATGTTGAGTTTGTTCGGGCCATTACGAAAATCTTGAGGGAGCGAGGCTGCAGTGTTTGGATTGGAGATAGTTCGGGTGGGGCAATTGCAGGAACAGCACCAACGGCTCGCAGTTTTATAGTGTCCGGATTGGCCCAGATGGCTGAAGAGGAAGGGGCACAGATTAAGAATTTTGATCTTGAAGGTGTGCGGGCAGTTGGCGTAGACAACCCTTTTGTAAGTGAGATGCATTTGGCAAAACCGGTTTTTGAAGCTGATCTTGTGATCAATTTGCCAAAGCTTAAGACCCACAGTGGTGCTGTGTATACTGGTGCCGTGAAAAATCTTTACGGATTGGTTCCGGGTCTTAAAAAAGCCGATTATCATAGAATTGCACCAAATCCCACTGATTTTGGCCAAGTGATCGCAAGTATACATAAAGCAACCAATGTCCAGCTTCATATTATGGATGGTATTTCGGCGATGCAGGGTGAAGGTCCAACTGCGGGGGTACCCTATAAGGCCAACAAAATTTTGATCAGTACAGATCCCCTGGCTTTAGATGCTGTGGCAATTGCCATGATGGGCCTTGTGGTGGATGATGTGCCAATTTTGACTGTTGCTAGGAACGAGGGACTTGGGCAATCGCGGCTGAATGAAATTGGGCTGCTTGGCGATTATGAGTCTGTCCCAAGATTTCGCAACTTTCGTCTACCCCGATATATAGGGCGGCTGCGGCTTTCCAACTATCGATTTGTGTCGTTTGCTTTAAAATTTTTAAAGACCAGGCCTAAGATCAATGCCAGGTTGTGTCGCCACTGCGGTGTGTGTGTGGAAAGCTGTCCAGTGCATGCCATTGATGCAAAGACGAAAATAATTGACTATTCAACTTGTATCGAATGTATGTGCTGTCATGAGCTTTGCGGCCACCAAGCCGTGGAACTGCGTAAAGATTACCCGCTGGCGGGAGCACTTGTGAAATTGTATCAAACTATAAAGCGAACGGGTTGAGCGTTTGCACATGATAGGGGAGGGCGTTTTTGAATATTATCTTTGATATCGGCAATGTTTTGCTGAGTTATCAACCTCGGGAATATCTTGAAGAGCTGTTTTGTGATCAGGATATCGTAGAGCTGTATCATGAGATGATCTTTAGAAGCAGTTTGTGGCTTGATCTTGACCGAGGCGTTGTTAATGAGGCTGAGGGTGTTGAAATATTGGGCAACCGTTACCCAAAGCATAAGGCTGACATCCAAAGGGTATTTGCCCGGTGGTATTCACTTCTTTATCCTATCCAAGAGACTACAGCGCTGTTGCCTAAGCTGAAAGCTGAGGGTTTAGGACTGTATGCTCTATCCAATTTCCACAAAGAAGCTTTTGCGTACGTGCGAACTAAGTATAAGTGGTTTGACCTGTTTGATGGTATGATCATTTCCTATGCGATCAATTACATCAAACCTGAACCTGAAATCTACAAAGCTTTAATTGAAAAATACGGACTGGAGCCAGCAGAGTGTGTTTTTATAGATGATATTTCCACTAACTTACAGGCGGCCGCGGATTTGGGATTCCAGACAATTGAGTTTACATCTTATAAGAATCTCATCAGTGAGCTGGAAAAATTGCTCGGTGAAAGCCTGTAGTCGTGAGTTAGATTTTGCGAACATGAGGCCTGCAAATAAATATCGTTTACCGCTTAGGGACATTCTATAAACAGAAACTAAAGACCTAGGTGGTCAAGATATGCGATTTTTACTTAAAGTACTGCGCGGCATCAGGCGGAGACGAGGGCGCACACTGAAGCAGTTAGTGTCTGATGCCGATTACCACGAGATTGAAGCATACATAGAACAGGAAAGCTTGACCGGTAAGTTGGAAAACACCGAAGCACTGATCAAGGCGGCATTCGGGGGCAGTCCTGACCTTGTTTTTAGGCGGATGCGGTTGGCTGCAAACGATCAAATCGAGGTTTTGGTGTGTTACATAGATGGTCTAGTTGATATGCACCTGCTTGCTGAAGCAATTCTGGGGCCTATCGGCAGTGAGCTGCCTTTTGATCTGCCATTACCGGCTGCTCCTAAAGGGGCTTATGATTTGCTCGGACAAAGCCTGCTCCATGGTGCCGCCCTCCAGGAAGTAGATGAGCTTGGGGACGCTTTGAAGGTTTTAAGTAAGGGTTTTGCGGTTGTTTTCGTAGAAGGGGTCGCTCAAGGGCAGGCTTATGCGGTACAGGGTTGGGTGGAGCGCTCGGTGGAGGAACCCACAACAGAGTCGGCGGTGCGCGGGCCTAAGCAGGGATTTGTGGAAAACCCTCGGGTGAATACGAGTATGTTGAGACGGATTATCGGGGCACCGGAGCTTTGGTTTGAAGAATTAGAGATCGGTGGGGTGACTAAGACCAAAGTCACTTTAGCATACATCAAGGGTATTGCGTCCAATGATTTAATCGAAGAAGCCCGCAGGCGGCTGCAATCGATTACAGTAGATGCTGTGTTTGAAAGCGGATACATTGAAGAGTATATTGAAGATGCTCCATTTTCTCCTTTCCCCACCCTTTTGCGTACTGAAAGACCTGACAAAGCCGCAGGTTCCCTTTTGGAAGGCAGAATTGTGATCATAACGGAGGGGACTCCCTTTGTCTTGATCGCCCCCGCCGTTTTCGCAAGTTTCCTTATGGCAAGTGAAGACTATTATGAGCGCTCGTGGACAAGTTCTTTTTTGCGCCTTGTGCGTATAATCGCCATGTTTATCTCTTTAACACTGCCCTCTTTTTACATCGCAATCACCACTTTCCATCAAGAAATGCTCCCTACACCTTTGATTCTTTCCATCGCGGCTCAGCGGGAAGGGGTTCCTTTCGCAGCTATCGTGGAAGCCATCTTTTTGGAATTGAGTTTTGAACTGCTTCGGGAGGCGGGGATTCGGCTGCCTAAGGTGGTTGGTCCTGCCATCAGTATTGTAGGTGCATTGGTGCTCGGTGAAGCCGCGGTTCAGGCAGGCCTTGTTTCATCTGCCATGGTAATTGTAGTGGCCTTTACGGCCATCGCGTCTTTTGCCAGCCCCATCTGGAGCATGACATTGAGTGTGCATCTTTTGCGGTTTCCCATTATGATACTTGCCGGCAGTTTGGGACTTTTTGGTGTTGTAATGGGGCTGTCCGCTGTGTTGATTCACCTGTCAGCTTTGAGAACTTTCGGTGTGCCTTATCTGGAACCGTTTTCGCCTGTCATTTTCCCACAATGGAAAGATGCCGGCATCAGAGCACCTTTATGGATGATGGATGTAAGACCTAATAGAAAATCAGAACAAGATCGTATTCGGGAAGAACCTGAACAAAAGCCAAGACCGCCGCAAAGTTAAACAAAGAATTAAGAATAGAGAAGGATAAAAGGCATTTCCCAAAATGTCAAACGGCTCAAAGCGCTTTGTCTGACAGGAGTGATATGGTGGCCGGTTTAGAAAAGGGCAAGATCAATTCCAAGCAGTTGTTTACACTGCTGGTTTTGACTAGGTTGATTGCAATTTTACTGGATGCGCCAACCTTTTCGGCCACTTCTATCGGGCATGATGCTTGGATTGCGGCTGTAATCAGCACGTCCATGGTGCTTGTCTGGGCGTGTTTTTTGGTGCATATCGGTGGCAAATTTCCTGGAATGACGATCATTGAATACAGCCAATTGGTTTTGGGCCCTTGGCTGGGGCGGCTGGCGGGGTTTTTGATCATTCTCTTCTTTATCCAAGAGTCGGCTAGGGCAGTGAGCGTGTGTGGTGCAGCGTATGTTACGGCTGTTATGCCTGAAACACCGCTTTTGGTATTTGTGTTGATGATTACTTTTCTGTCAGCAAATGCAGTGCGGGGTGGGTTGGAAGTTTTAGCTAGGGCAGGCACCATAGTTTTTGGGGTCACCATCATATTGCTTACAGCACTTTTGATACTTCCTTTAAATAAAATGGACTTCAATTATTTGCGGCCTATGCTTGCCGAAGGCTGGCGGGAACTGCAAAAAGCTTCACTTTTGTCATTTACCATGTATACCGACTATTTGATCATCACTATGCTGCTGCCGTATTTAGAGAACCAAAAAAGTGCGGCTCGCACTGTGGCTTACGCAACGTTGGTATCCGGCGTTTTCATAGCTGTTTTATCTATAGTGGTTGTCGTTACTTTCGGCCCTTTGATTTCTTATGTAAATTTACCGGCCTTTTCTTTAGGCAGATTGGTGGATTTTGCCCTAATTATAGAAAGATTGGAGATTATCCCTCTGATCGCCTTTACTGTGGGCACCGGGGTGAAGCAGGCACTTTTGCTTTGGGGGGTTGTGTTGGGGCTTGCTCAAATTTTTAATTTGAAGGAAATGCAGGCACTGGCTTATCCTGTGGGGCTTTTAATTGTCGCTTTTTCGCTGTGGATTTTCCATGGTGCTTTAGATAAATTGAATTTTATCTCTTTAAGGAGTTTCGGGATTTTGAGCATATTGATGGGGGTTGTCATACCACTTCTTATATATATTGTTGGATGGATACGGGGATCTTTCGCCTCGGCGGCAAAGAAAGGAGCTGACCGTGATTAGGATCAGCGGACAACATTATATGCGGTTGTTTGCAGTCTCGGTTGTGGTGATGTTGCTGGTCTTGCAAACGGGCTGTTGGAGCCGTAAAGAGATAGAAACTTTGGCTTTTGTGATGGCCAGCGGGGTAGATTTTGCCGAAATGCCCAATCGCATCATGCTCACAGCTCAGATCGCAAAACCTAAAGCGTTGGCGGCCGCGGCCATGGGGGGCAGCGATTTGGAGAGGGCGGTTTGGACGGTGAGCAGCACAGGAAACACCATTTTTGAAGCAATTCGTCACCTCGCTCGTCAATCTTCCAGAAGGGCTTTTTTCGCTCACAGCCAATGGGTGATCCTGGGGGAGGATGTGGCTCGGGCCGGCATTAACAATGTATTGGATGCTTATGAACGAGATCCTGAAAGTCGAGCCGGGGCGAAACTCGCGGTTGTGAAAGATGGTAAGGCATCGGATTTTTTGCAGACAGAGTCAGAACTGGAAAGCATTGGGGCAGAGGCCTATTTGGGTATTTTGGATGACGCCAGTGAGGCGCTGTCCACCGTGGTCGATGTTGATATACACGAGTTTTTTAAAGTCATGGCCAGTGAAGGTATTGAACCGGTCGCTGTGCGTGTGGAGATCATAGATCGATTGCCTGACGTCGATGTTAGAGGACAGATGGAGCAAAGCTGTATATCTACTGCACCCCGCATTTCAGGTGCAGCAGTCTTTAAAGACAGGATGCTGGTCGGCTGGTTGGATGAAGCAGAAACCCGGGGCTATAACTGGGTAAGAGGTCGGGTTAAAGGCAGTGTCCTTACCATAGAGGATCCCAAGGAAGATGGACAGTATATGACAATAGCAATTCTTGGTGCTGACAGCAGCATCGAGGTGGAGATGAAAGATGATCGACCGGTTGCGAAAGTAAGGATCCAAGCAGAGGCCAATTTCGGAGAAACGCAGCACATGGTTGGCCGAACTGAGGACAGCAATCTGTTGGCCAAGGCCATTATTCGGCGCTTCGCCGAAGCAATCAGACAGGAAGTTCATCAGGCAATCGATAAAGCCCAAGAGGAGTATGGATCAGATATCTTTGGATTTGGACAGGCCATTCATCGGAAATATCCAAAGGTCTGGAAAAACTTAAGGTCCAATTGGAATGATGATGGGTTCAAAAAGCTAAATGTGACGGTGGAAGTGAAAACCAAGATACGTCAGATTGGACTCGTTGAGATCAATTTACCTGAAAGCAGGTGAACAATTTGGGTTTGCCGGGAGTGATTCTTATCTTCAGTGCTGTGGCATGGTATGAAGTCCCCCGTCTGGTAAAAGGTGCCCTTTGGCGGGAGCTGACGGTTTTTCTGGGAGTTACTTTAGCGGGAGCCGCCTTATTGTACCTGCAGTCTAAGAATTTGCCGACGGTCAGCTGGTCACAATTGGTGGGAGCTGTAGGGGCCCGTGTGGTCAGAATCATGGGGGGCTTGGGCGTTATGTAGGGAAAAAGAACCTGCCAGTCATCTGCGGCATAAAGTGAGTTGATAGGCAAAAAAGCCGTGTATAATGTATAATTTTTTGGTAACACTTGACATTCTCCCTGTTCTATCCCATTATAGACAGCAAGTCAGGCATTCGGCCTTGCCAAAATAGAAAAGGGATGATGTAAAATGTTGGGCCGGATTGGGATTACAGACACTACATTACGAGATGCCCATCAATCACTTTGGGCCACCCGCATGCAGACAGAAGATATGGTTCCCATCCTAGACAAGTTAGACAAGGTGGGCTACCACTCGCTGGAGGTTTGGGGTGGGGCGACTTTTGACGTTTGTTTAAGGTATCTCAATGAGGATCCGTGGGAACGGCTCCGCACTATTGCTAAACATGTTAAAAACACCCCTCTTCAGATGCTTTTAAGGGGTCAAAATCTTCTAGGATACAAGCACTATCCCGATGATATAGTGAAGCGGTTCGTAAATAGTGCAGTAGCCAACGGCATCAATATCATCCGCATTTTCGATGCTTTGAACGATATCGAGAATCTGAAAATGCCCATGCAGGTGGCTCGGCAAGCAGGTGCCCATGTACAGGCGACAGTTGTTTATACGGTAAGCCCTGTGCATACTCTCAAACTGTATGTTGATCTAGCTTTAAAGCTGCAGGATTTGGGTGCAGATTCTTTATGTATAAAGGACATGGCGGGGCTGTTGGAGCCTTATGTAGCGTATGATTTAGTAAAAGCCCTGAAGCAGAAGCTCGATATTCCCATTCATTTGCACAGTCACTACATCGGTGGCCATGCCATGATGTCCTATTTGAAGGCAATTGAGGCGGGGGTCGATGTGGTGGATACGGCCGCGGCACCCTTGGCATTTGGTTCCTCTCAACCGGCTGTTGAGACATTGGAAGGTTCTTTACGAGGCACACCGTTTGATCCTAAACTTAATATAGATCTGCTTTTTGAGATAGCCGAATACTTTGATGAAGTCAGGCGCTACCATGGTTATGAAAGAGGCGTCACCAGAATCACGGATATGCAGGTTTTCTCTCACCAAGTGCCGGGCGGCATGATCACAAACCTAGTGGGACAACTGCGGCAGCAAAAGGCTATTCATCGCTTGCCGGAAGTGTTGGCAGAGATACCCATTGTTAGGGAGGAATTGGGTTATCCGCCTTTAGTTACTCCCACAAGTCAAATCGTGGGCATTCAGTCTGTTTTGAATGTGCTTACCGGCGAACGATATAAAGTAGTACCGGACGAAGTGAGGCTTTATGCCCGAGGGTTTTATGGAAGACCACCGGTGCCTTTAGACGTCAATTTACAAGAAAGGCTCGCCAATGGTGGTGAGATAATTCAGTGCCGACCGGCGGATTTGCTCTCAAGTGGTTTTGAGAAGGCAGAAAGCGAGGTTGGAGATTTAGCCCAATCAGAGGAGGATGTTTTAAGCTACGCACTTTTCCCCGACGTGGCGCGGCGATTTCTTGATGAAAGACGAAGTTGGGCAAGCATTACTTCAGAACGCTGGGAGGCAACCACAGCCGGCCCCAATCTAGAACAAAATGTGCAAACAAGACATACTGCCAGCACAAACGATAAAACAGAACCAGGTACAGAATCCCCCGGTAAGGTGAAAAACATACAAGAGCTGCTGACGATTATCGACGGTTTGCCTGTGCAAGAAATAGATATTGAAACCGATGGCTACAGGTTAAAAGTCCGAAAATAGCGGCTCTGTTCTAAAGAAATTTTAGCACCTCATCTATCTCCGCGCGCAAACTATTATGTTGAGCGGCGGAGATTTTTGCACAAAAAAGCTTTTCCTTGATTAAAGCCCTTGCCGCGTCATCGGCGTTTTTGCTGATTTCACCAAGGGCCCAGGCTGCTGCTGCCCTTACAGGCTCAGATGGATCTGCCAAGGTTTCGATTAAAATGGGAATATCAGCCGGGCTGCCGATATTGCCCAGGCAAATTGCCGCGTTGCGCTGCAGGACTTTCCTGCCCCGCCAACCGGCTGCTGTGTGTCGAAAGGTATCATTGAATCGATGATTATCCATGGAAAGCACTGACCGGGCGGTTGGTTCAGCACCAACGTCAGGGTGCGGGAAAAACTCCTCATGATTCCCGTATGCAATCTTTTTTTCATTATTGTGGGGGCAAACAGCTTGACAGGTGTCACATCCAAACAGTCTTTTACCAATTGGTTTGCGAAACTCTTTAGGAACAATGCCTCGGGCTTGGGTTATTTGGGATAAACACCGTTCAGCATCGATGATGTAGGGCGCAATGATAGCATTAGTTGGACAGGCTTTAATGCAGCGTCCGCACTGCTGGCAAGTTCCTGGATTAAAAAGATCAGGTTCTAGGTGGAGGGTGGTGATGATGGAGCCCAAGAAAACCCAGGATCCCCATTTTTCTGTGATCATGCACGAATTCCAACCATACACCCCGATACCGGCTTTATAGGCCACGGCCTTTTCTGCCAAGGGCCCGGTGTCTACCAACACTTTACTTTCAGTACCACTTACAAGCTGTTTCATATAATCGGCCAATTCGAGCAAACGGGCTCGTAAGACATGGTGGTAATCTTGGCCCCACGCGTAGCGGGAAAGGTTGAGACGGCTGGTCCAGTCGGGAGAGTGGGGTGCATCTGTATCCCGGTCGAGTTTCACGCTGTATGACATAGCGACCACAACCACGCTTTTTGCCCCGGGCAAAATCCGTTGAGGTGCTGTCCTTTCTTCGGGGCTGCCGCTCACCATGGTGCTGTCGTGTCCGGAGTTTAGTATTTCCATAAGGCGTTTTTCAGCATCAGGCAAGGGTTTTGCATCAGTCACCTTCACCAAATCGAATCCTAAACTTTTTGCACAGTCTGTGATTTTTGTTTTTAAAGTTGTCACTGAATGCCCTCCAACCTGCGGAATCCCTCTATAGAAAAAAGCGAGACACCAAAGGGCATCTCGCTTTGAAGAACACACCCATCTATTGTACGTTGACGACCTCTTTAACAGAGGGAATTTCCTGTTTAAGCAGTCGCTCGATGCCGTTCTTTAGTGTAATGGTCGACATAGGACAGCCAACACAGGCCCCTTGCAGCTGAACAGAAACAACGCCATCTTTCACATCAACTAATGCCACATCGCCGCCGTCGGCCTGCAGCTGAGGGCGGATTCGGTCTAGGACCTCCTGCACCTGCTCTTTCATCGCGGGCACCTCCCTATGATGAATCAAATTCACCTAATCTTGTACGGCTTAAAGTATACACTAGGGATGTCGATTATACAAGCTGTTTGACACAAAATGTGTCCCGGGGAATATCAAAGGAACCGTGTCAAAGATAGTGAGTGCATACGGCAGGGAACCGCAAGGGAGAATAGACAGGTGGCGAATTTTAACTACTTAGTAGGAAAAGGTGGGTTTAGACGTTGTTTCAAACAGCAATGCTCACTGAAGGATGTCGCTTACATGTTTTGCCGACAAGGAAATTTAAGACTGTAACGTGCAAAGTTTTTATTCAACATCAGCTTGGGTCAGAAGCAACTGAAACCGCGCTGGTACCGCAAATAATAGCCCGTGGAAGCAGAAGATTGCCGACGATGCAGCACATTGCCTCCCATCTTGCAGATCTTTACGGGGCACGGTTTGGTGCAGGTGTGCTTAAGCTTGGCGAATACCAGCTGATTGATTACTACTTCGAAATTGCTGATGGATCTTACTTGGGACAAAATGGGGAAAAATTACTGCGGCAGGGCATGGATGCTTTGGCAGAGTTGATCACCCAACCCCGGGTTGAGGGCAGTGGATTCTACAAGCCGTTTGTGGAACAGGAAGTATCCAATCTGCGCAACCAAATTCGCAGTATTATTGATAATAAACGCAGTTACGCCTTAAAGCGATTCATCGAGATTATGTTTGAAGGAGAGCCTTTTGCCATTTACAAATACGGTAGACTGGAAGGATTGGATACGGTTAGTGATTCCGAGCTTTTGACTCACTACCGCAGCTTGTTGGCCCAAAACCCCATTGAGATTTTTGTTGTCGGGAATATAGATCACGGTGCTTTGCACCGTCAGTGGCAGAATGCAATCGGCGAGCTTAGAAATGGTTTTAGGCCACTGTCGATTGACGCAAGATCCCATACTCCCAAGGAGTTGAAGACTGTTGTTGAACAAGAACAGCTTAGACAAGGCATATTGTTTTTAGGTTATCGTGTTCCAATTACGTACAGCTCCCCCGATTATTACAAGCTGCTGGTCTATAGCGGTGTTTTAGGTGGGTTTCCCCATGCAAAGCTGTTTCGCAATGTGAGAGAAAAAGCAAGTCTTGCTTATTATGTTTTTGCAAGAGTTGATGGCAACAAAGGGTTTCTTATGATTAATGCTGGTATTCCACCTTCCAGATACAATGAAGCTTTGGAGATTATCCTGCAGGAAGTGGATGCTTTAGATGCGGGCAGTGTCACTTCTTGGGAGCTTGAACAAACAAAACGCGGTTTGGTGAACAGTTTCTTGACAATGGAAGACAGTGCCATATCTATAATCGATCGCGGCATAGTTGAAGCTACTCAAGATGTCCGGCGCAAGGCGGAAGATGTTATAGAGGCCATCAAAGCTGTAACTGTGGAAGACTTGGTAGAAATAGGAGAACAACTCCAACTTGATACCATCTATTTCCTGCAAGGTGAAGAAGGAGAAAATGCATTCCAAGGGGGTATGGACTAGTGGGTATCTCAACCAAAATCAAACCACTTGGTGCTGTCAAGAGTGAAGTTCTGCAGGAAGAATATCACCATGCAAAAACCTCCTCTGGGCTGGATATGTATGTGATGCCAAAATCAGGTTATAACGAAAAATACGCGATGTTTGCCACTCGCTATGGAGCCATTGATACAGATTTTATGCTTGACGATAAAAGTGGTGCTGCATCCACACCGCCGGGTGTAGCGCATTTTCTAGAACACAAGCTTTTTGAAAATCCAAAAGGCAATGTGTTTGATGAATTTGCGGGGCTGGGGGCATCAGTCAACGCGTATACAGGTTATACTTTGACAAGTTATCTCTTTTCTACTACAGATAATTTTCTACAGTGTCTGGCCTTGCTTTTAGATTTTGTTATGACACCGTATTTCACCCCTGAAAGCGTAGAAAAGGAACGGGGCATTATTGCTCAGGAAATTACGATGTTTGAAGATGAACCTGGACACCGTGTATTTACCAACCTGATGAATGCTGTGTATCATGTCAATAATGTGAGAGAAAAAATCGCCGGCACCACTGCCTCTATCGGCCGCATCACTCCGGAGGTTTTGTATGCTTGTCATCAAGCGTTTTACCATCCAAAGAACATGGTATTGTTCGTTGTTGGGGAAGTAGAGCCGGGGGAAGTATTTCAGCTTGCAGAAAAACAGCTTGGGAAAACTGCAGCCCAGAAGGCTGAAGAAAACAGTTCTCCCGTAGTGCGCCGCATCCACAAAGCAGAACCTTTTAGTGTGAAGGCACAAAGTGTGGAGATGGCGATGGCAGTAGCACGACCTTTATGTTATTTGGGGTTTAAAGACAACTGTCTGCAAAACGGCAATGAACTGCTCAAGCGCCAGCTTATAGGGAGCCTCGCCCTGCAGATCCTATTTGGCAAGACATCAGCGTTATACAGCTATCTTTACGAGAACGGACTCATTGATTTAGGTTTCGGAGTCCACTATACTGCTGAGAGGAATTTCGCACACGCCGTAGTGGGAGGCTCTACTGACGATCCGGAGAAATTCGCAGCATCAATTTTGAAAGGATTGCAGAAAGCAAGGGAGAAGGGTATTGAACGGGAGGAATTTACAAAGCAAAAAAGGAAGTCAATAGGCGGATTCTTGTATGCTTTCAATGCATTGGATTTTATCGCGAGTAATTTCATATCTATCCACTTTAAGGGCAGTTCGCTGTTCTCATATTTGGATATGATGCAGGAGATTACCTTAGATGATGTAGAGGGATATCTTCACAGCCAATTAATCGAAGATAACTTGGCAATTTCCACTGTGATACCTATGTGAAGTTTTAAGCAGGGCTTCAGCAATCCTAAGCGGGGTGGAGGGAAATTCAAGCTAGGGGGAGTTTATGCAAGATAAAGAGACCATTCGCAAAAAACTGTTGAGCCTGCGCAATCAATTGCCAAAAGACAAAAGGCAGGCTTTTAGTCATGCCATCAAAGAACAGCTTTTTTCCCTGCCGGTTGCACAGCAAGCCGCAGTGATTATGCTATTTCTTGCCTTTGGCAGCGAAGTTGACACATGGTGTATTTTGGAACACGGAGTCGCGCAAGGCAAAACAATTGCTGCTCCAGTTTGTTTACCGGCCACCAAAGAGCTGCTTATTTACCCGATTTCCCGTAAAGAAGAGGCTGTGGTAGGGCATTGGGACATACTGGAACCTCCCCGCAACAATCAGCCCATTTCACCGGATGTGTTGGACATTGTGGTGGTGCCCGGGTTGGCCTTTGATCGGCAGGGAAATCGCATTGGTTATGGTGCCGGATATTATGATCGATTTTTATCAAATGTCCCCAATACCTGCAAGATAGGCATCTGTTTTCACATACAGCTTATGGACACCCTCCCCAAAGCAGCCCATGATGTACCAGTTGATCTAGTGATTACGGAAAAAGAGGTTGTTGCAGTTTGATGAACCGCAAGCAGCAGGTAAAATCATGATAACGCCCGAAAGGGGAATTGTCCTAAAGTTGAATACAAAAAGAGATTTACTTAGGAAACTTGTTGAGAATCCGGTCATCGCCGGTCTTAGAGACTCTGCCGCCGTCAACTTAGCACTGGCTAAGGGAATGAATGTTTTTTTTATTCTGGGCGGCAGCATTCTAGAACTGGAGAGCATAATAAAGACCATTAAAGCCGAAAACGATACAGCCGCATTTGTACATATAGATCTCATTCCCGGTCTGGGCAAAGACGCCGCTGCCGTAAACTACCTGGCAAAGCGCATGCCTTTAGACGGTATTGTGACCACAAGAAGCAACCTCATTCGCGCAGCTAAGGATACTGACTTGTTGGCTATCCAGCGGTTGTTTGCTCTGGATTCGGAGGCTGTAAAGACAGGATTAAATATTCTAAGATCAAGTGAACCTGATGCCGTGGAGATTTTGCCGGCTTTGGTGCTGCCTTCCCTTAAAGAAAGGCTTCCTGTTGACTCAATGCCGCCTATAATAGCAGGTGGGCTCGTGGAAACAGTCGAGGAAATAAAAGCAATTTTGGCCGGTCCTGCCGTGGCAGTATCCACCAGTCGAGTAGAGCTTTGGGATTGGTCTAAAACGGGGAGAGGGACGTAAAAATGTTTAGGAAGATGCGGTTGTATGATGGCTACATTTTTGACCTCGATGGCACCATTTATTTAGGGGACAGACTTTTGCCGGGGGCACAACAGGTTATCGAGGGACTTAGGGAAGCCGGCAAACAAATCTTATTTTTATCAAACAAGCCCATCGAAACTAGATATGATTATGCCGCAAAACTTACCAGACTCGGCATACCTACCGATGTTCGCAGTGTAATCAATTCATCTTTTGTTTTGGGCAAGTATCTAAGGGAATACAACCCACAGGCTCTTTGTTATGTCGTAGGTGAGCAGGCCTTATTGGATGATCTGGCTGAAGCCGGAATTCGCTACACTTTAGAACCGGAATTGAACGGCTACTTAGTGGATTATGTTATTCTATCCTTTGATCGGACTTTTCACTATAGAAAGTTGGATCGGGCTTTGCAGTGTGTGAAAAAAGGAGCCCGATTAATTGCTACCAATGGTGATCGAACATGCCCTGTGGAAGGTGGGGAAATACCCGATGCCGGTGGAGTAATCGGGGCAGTAGAAGGGACAACCGGCCGCAAAGTTGAGCTTATTGTGGGCAAGCCAAGTCCCATTACTGTTGAAGTAGCTTTAAATGTGCTGAATCTAAAAGCATCTCAGTGTCTTATGGTCGGCGATCGCATAGAAACAGACATTTTAATGGGACAGGAATTTGGGCTGGACACGGCTTTGGTCATGACCGGTGTTACAGATAAGGATATACTGCAGGCATCTGACATAGTTCCGACGTATGTTTTGGATTCTGTTGCCCAGATTTCCATGAGATAACCGGGCCCGGTCGGCCGTGATGTGCTGATGGTCATTTGATTGATTTGTAAGGGGAGATGTAGATTGGGTATTTATCTATCTAGGCGCGTTTTTCCGATTGCCCTTTGCCTGAGTGCCGCGGTTTTGCTGGTCCTAGGTGGGACATTTGCCCAGGCCAAAAACGGCACTGTGGGCTTAGACGGTGATAGTGTACTGGCAAAGATGGCGGGGCAATTTAACGTGGCTACGGACTTGACCGGTCAGATAACGTTTTCTATTGAGGAAAATGGACTCCATCTCAAATTGCTGCAGGGAGATCTTATGGTCAAAGATGGGGACCATTTTCGACTCGATTACATAGAACCGGGCACTGCCGCATCTTCCACGATCATTACCGATGGAGAGCTGGTTGCCCACTATCAAGCGGGTACACCGCGGCCCCGCATTATACATGATCCCGGTCAGTTGGGTTTGCCTTTGGTGACAGATCTGGTCTTGTCTTCATTGGAATGGCTGTCCGTAGGAGGTCGAGGTTTCTTAGCCGGTGAGGAAGAATATCTAGAGCGCATGGTATATGCTGTTGAGCTGGAACCCGTGGAGAACCGCCCGGACTTGTGGCAAAATACGGTGTTTTGGATTGATTCCACCAGTTATCTTCCACTGCGGATCACCGGTTTAGGTACTCCCTTCGCTTCTATAGAGTTTAAAGCTCTTTCACTGGATGCTAACGATTATGGTCAAATTGTTGGTATGGTTGCTGAGTTGGTGGAAATGGGTCCCGAAGAAGCCCGTATGAGAATGGATCTTGCTCGGTTTGATAACAACGTTTGGTTTCCCAGGGAAGTTTGTGTGGAAGGAGCCGGTTTGTCCATCGCCCAACAGTTTACCAACTTGGATTTCAATGTTACTTTGCCTGATGAGTTATTTTATGTAGAAGAATTTGAAGTTTTACGCACCGCCTTTGCCAAGGGAACCGCTTTTTTGCTTGCCAGGAACTACCATTCCGCGGTTAAGGAATTTGAGAAGATTGTTGCCATTGATCCCTATAATGTTGCCGCGCATTCTAATCTGGGCTATGCTTATATAGAAAGCGGTGATGAGGCAGGCGCGATTGCTGAGTTTGAGCAAGTTATCATGCTGGCGCCTAAAGATCCCCTGGGGTACAACAACCTGGCTTATATCTATATAGACAGCGGCATTTATCTGCAGAAGGCGTTGGAAATGGCCGAAAAAGCAGTAGAACTATCACCGGGCAACGGTGCATTTCGAGATACTTTGGGATGGGCGTATTTTAAACTCGGTGATTATGAAGCCGCTGTTGGCGAATTGACAGAGGCATTGGCACTCATGGGAGATGAAGCGGCCGGCTGGGATCAAGCCACAGTCCATTATCACTTGGGCATGGCCTACAGTGTGGAGTTTAGAATTGTTAAAGCTAAAGAGCACTTGGAAAAGGCGCTCAACTTGGACCCCGGTCTTACCCAGGCTAAAGATGAACTCCGACGGTTGGAAAAGCTGGGAGTGTCTGATTTGTAAAAAAATATGTATCCGGCAGTTTTAGGAGGTGTGGGCCGGCATCTGTTTAGATGTATTTGGTTGGCCCAATATTTATGGAAATTAAAGATTTGATGGCAGGCAGTGATGTGAGGGGGCACTATTTGCTGAGTCGCAAAGAGTTGATCCCCTTTTCTTCCAAACCGGGACGGTTTCTGCTAATGCAGTTATCTGACAAAACAGCAGATATCCGTGCCATCGTTTGGGAACAAGGGGAAAGACTAGCGGCAGAGTTGAATGTTGGAGATGTCATCGAAGTCGAGGGTAGAGTGACGGTGTTTCGGGACAGCCTGCAGATAGTCTGCAGCCAAGTGCATAAATCTTTACCCGGTCAGTACTCCATTGATAAATTTTTGCCCACCAGCACTCGCAATATTGAAGAGATGACTTCAGAGCTTTCGAACCTTATAGAGAGTATTATTGATTCCGATTGCCGCGGCTTACTTGAGGCTGTTTTCACGGGGGACTTTTTGACCGAATTTGCCAAGGCTCCGGCGGCTCGCTCTATGCATCAAGCATATGTGGGTGGGCTGGTGGAGCACACTTTAAATGTAGCGCGGCTTTGCGACACTGTTGTACAGCTTTACCCACGGGTTGATCGGGATGTTTTAATTACGGGGGCCCTTTTGCATGATGTGGGAAAAGTTGAAGAGTATGCTCTTGCCGCCGGTATTGAAATCACCGATGAAGGCCGCCTTTTGGGTCATATATCCATGGGCTATAAATTGGTCAGCGAAATAGTAGAAAGCTTACCTGGTTTCCCGCCCGAAAAGGCCCTGCGTATTTACCACATGCTGCTCAGTCACCATGGTGAACTGGCCTGGGGATCGCCAAAAGAACCTCAAACAGTTGAGGCCTGTATACTGCATTATACTGATAACTTAGACGGGCAGGTCAGCAAATATATGGAGATCTTGGCAGCTGGTGCTCCCGGTCAAACATGGACAAACTACGATAAGCGATTAGGCCGGGCTTTATATATGGGAGGACAAGAAAAGACTGACTTCCCCGAAAACGAATTGTAAAAAGGTAGGGCCGGTATGAACAGAAAAGCTAAACCGGAACATTATTTTTCTAAGGAACCCAGCTCTCCATCTGCACAAACCGAAATCACGGCACTGCTGCGGGGCAGGGAATACCGCTTCCTTACAGAAGCAGGAGTCTTTTCTCGTTTGCGCGTTGATCGTGGCACCCGTTTACTTATTGAGGCTCTGCCCCTGCCTAAACAGGGAAGGTTTTTAGATTTAGGTTGTGGGTACGGGCCTGTGGGTATTGCTGCAGTTGGATCAGAACCACAGCTTGATGTCATCATGGTTGATGTGAATCGCCGGGCAGTGGATTTAACAAAAGAGAACGCCCGACTGAACGGTGTAGTTGTCGATGTTCGCTGGGGTGAGGATTTCCAAGTTGTAAAAGAACGCGATTTTTCGTTAATAGCTGCTAATCCTCCGATCAGGGCCGGTAAGCAGGTTGTCTATTCGCTTTTAGTGCGAGCGAAACAGCACCTCCTGCCGGGAGGTGTACTTTGTGTTGTAATTCGCACCAAACAGGGTGCCAAAAGTCTAAAACAACATTTGATAGACAATTATGCTCGGGTGAAAACAATTGACAAAGGCGGCGGATACCGAGTGTTTGCTGCCTTTAAAGAAGAATCGAGTCCTGAATAATATCTTTGCGTTCGCCGCATAAGTCTGTAGATAGGAACCGGCTGAATGTCCGGTGCCTTGCTGCAGACTGGGGGCTGGATATTATGACAGGTAGATTTGTGGTTATCCACATAACGCGCCGACGCATTTGTGTAGGGATTTTAGTGTTGGTTTTGTTGGGAGTTTTGGCGTTTTACGCCGATCAAAGACACTTACTGCCTGCCCAAACGGCTTTGCGAGAAATGATCTCAGGGCAGCTTATTGTGATCGATCCCGGCCATGGTGGATATGATCCCGGTGCAGTATCTATCTATGGAGCCCTGGAAAAAGATATCGTATTAGATATTGCTCAACACCTGAAGGTATTTCTCAACCAAGCCAGTGTATTTACTATACTGACGAGAGAGGCCGATGATTCAGCTGATTCCTCCGCAGATGTTTTGCTTACTCGAAAACGGCAGGATCTGCTGGAAAGAGTGGATTTAGCCAATCAGGCAAAAGCCGACTTGTTTATCAGCATCCACTGCAATAGCTTTCCTCAATCAATTTGGTCCGGTGCCCAGGTCTTTTATTACCCGGGACGGGAGGAAAGTAAGCTTTTAGCGACTGCCATCCAAACCGAGCTTGTAGCAAGGCTTGGTCCCAACCGTCGAAAAGCCAATGCAGGAGATTATCGCGTTATCAAGGACACACATATGCCCGCGGTCGTTGTAGAAGTGGGTTTTTTGTCCAACCCTAAAGAAGCCAAACTGCTGGCAGAGCCCGATTACCAAATCCGAGTGGCGGAAGCGATTTATCATGGGATCTTGCGGTATTATAGATCAAAATCATCGAAAATCTTGAAACGGTAAACCGGTTGATTAATCTGGGGAGGCAGTGTTTGTGGCTTATTTGGATATCCATCTGCAGGACATCTATCACAATACCAAAACAATAGCTGATTACTGCCGTAAAGAAAATGTGGATGTAATTGGAGTAACCAAAGGCGTATGCGGTCTTCCCGGGGCAGCCCGTGCCATGCTGGCCGGTGGGGTAGTGGGTTTGGCTGATTCCCGTTTGGCTAATTTGGTCAAACTGAGAAAAAGCGGTATTGGTACGAAATTGATGCTTCTACGGAGCCCTATTTTCGGTGAAATGGCAGAAGCAGTGATGGTGGCTGATCTGATTTTGTGCTCTGATCTAACTTACCTTAAAGCTTTGGCCCGAAGCGTCGGAAAACAGAAGACCGTTGGGATCATTCCTGTGGTGGAAATGGGGGACCGGCGGGAGGGTGTTATGCCCGACTCATTAGAAGCTTTGTTTTGCGGTATCAGGTCTTTGCCGGAGGTGAAGGTGAAAGGGTTAGCCATCAACATGGCTTGTTTTGCCGGGGTCAGCCCGACATCTGAGCATATCATCCGGCTTGAAGAGATGCTTATGAATTATTTCGAGAACAACCGATCTTTGGTATTATCCGCCGGCAACAGCAGCTGCCTGCAGTTGATTATCCAAAAGAAGTGGCCGGGGCTTTCCATACCGGCACATTTGCGGTTCGGGGAAAGCATTCTTTTGGGTAAGGATGTACTGACAAACGAGCCAATTGCAGGGACAAGCCAAGATGCGTTTCGGCTGTTTGGGGAAGTCATAGAGATGAATTACAAGCCAAGTTTGCCCACCGGCACAGTTTTGAAAAATGCTTTCGATGACAAGCTAGTTTTCAAAGATTTCGGCACACATTTGCGGGCTATAGTGGCTTTGGGCAGACAGGATTTGGGTGCCGGGCGTCTATATCCGAAGCATGCGGGAATTGAGGTTTTAGGTATGACAAGTGACCATACAGTTCTAGCGGTAGACCCAGCCGAGATATCGGTGAAACCCGGCGATTTATTGGAATTTAGACTTGACTACGGTGGGTTGCTGGGAGTAACGACATCTCCATATGTGGAAAAGCGAATTCTCGGCTAGAAAATCCAACAGCAATCAGGAGGTGTAAGATGTGAATACAAAGGTTTGTGGAGAAGTGGTTATGGGGGCCCTTACACCTCATCCGGCGCTGCTTATTCCGGAAATAGGTAAAGAGGCTTTAGCAAAAGTAAAATCGACCGTTATGGCCATGCAGCGTTTGGCCCGTGCAGTCAAAGAGCTGGAACCTGATGTTGTCATAGTAGTGAGTCCACATGGTCCTTTATTGGCGGATGGAATCGGAGTGCGTTCCGAAAAGGTTCTACAGGGAGATTTCGGACAGTTTGGTGCCTCCCATATTAAGCTTAATTTTACAAATGACCTTGAACTTTTTGAGACCCTATTTGATATTGGTAAGACTAAAGACTATCCACTTAGAGAAGTAAACAGCAGTGGTGGCAAAAACAGCGGTTGGCCTCCTGAACTCGATTATGCGACATTGGTTCCTCTTTATTATTTACAAGAGGCGGGAGTTAGGGCGTCCCTGCTTTCGGTGGGTGTGGGCTTTTTGTCTATTCCACAGTTGTATGAATTCGGTCGGCTGCTTAGGCAGGCTGTGGAAAATTCCCGCCGCCGAGCAGTTGTTATTGCCAGTGGAGATTTATCCCACCGGCTGACCGAAGATGCACCGGGGGGATATTCTCCTGTAGGTAGGTTGTTTGATGAAAAACTGTGGCACCTTTTGGAAAATGCCGATGTGAAAGGTTTACTTAATTTGGATGATGCGTTTATTCGGGAGGCCGGTGAGTGTGGATATCGGCCTCTTGTGATGATTTTGGGGTGCTGGGAGTCATGTAAACTGGCAGCACTTCCGTTGTCCTATGAAGGACCTTTCGGGGTAGGCTACGGTGTATGTGCGTTATACTCCACTGATGGGGATGTGTATGAGCGTCTTGTGTCATCGTTGACACAGGGTGCCGGAAGTGACTCAGAGGGACAATTTCTGGTCCAACTGGCCCGCAATACTGTGGAAGCTACAGCCAAAAACCTGCCGCCGCCAACGCCGACTTTGGACGATCTGCCCTTGGGTCTGCCCAAGCGAGCGGGAGTGTTCGTCTCTATTGAGAAATGCGGCATGTTGAGGGGTTGTATAGGCACTATCCGGCCGACACAACCGAATATTTTGGAAGAAGTGGTTTACGCTGCTGGGCAAGCGGCATCAAGGGATCCGCGGTTCCAACCGGTTGTCCCCGGTGAGCTTGCTGCTTTAACCTATTCAGTCGATGTTTTGGGATGCCCTGAAAAAGTGACTGATGTTGATGAGTTAGATCCCAAACGTTTCGGGGTGATTGTGGAATCGGGCGGCCGGGAGGGTCTTCTGCTGCCGGATCTGGAAGGAATTCAAACCGGTGCAGAGCAACTTACCGTTGCCAAAAATAAAGCCGGCATTAAACCCCATGACATGACCAACATATATAGATTTGAAGTTAAGCGTTTTCAGGAAGAGTGAAGTGTTTTGCATTTGCTAGGTAAACCGGCAATGTATTCCCATAAAGAGAATAATGGTGTTCGCTGTGAGCTGTGTCCCCATCGATGTTTGGTGCTGCCCGGGAAAAGCGGGATTTGTCGCATGCGGCGCAATCGTGACGGGATGCTGGTTGCGGAAGGCTATGGAATTGTCAGCTCTATTGCTTTAGATCCTATTGAGAAAAAGCCTTTATTTCATTTTTATCCCGGCAGCAGTATTTTGTCTTTAGGCTCGTATGGCTGCAATTTACGCTGTTTGTTTTGTCAAAATTGGCAGATATCCCAAACCCAGGGAAAAGCAAGGCCAATTGTCCCCAAGGATGTTTTAAATCTTGCCAAAACCCATCAAAGTGACGGCTGTGTCGGGGTGGCCTTTACGTATAACGAACCCTTAATATGGTATGAGTTTATCTTAGAGACCGCACCACTGCTTAAGGCGGCGGGGTTGAAAACAGTTTTGGTTACCAACGGTTATCTCAGTCGGCTGCCCTGGGATGAGCTTATACAGCATATTGATGCCCTTAATGTGGATGTAAAGGCCTGGGATGATGACTTTTATGGTAAAATGTGTGGAGCCAGGCTAGGACCGGTTTTGGATAACCTGGCGGCTGCCAAAGATAAATGCCATATTGAGTTGACATATTTGGTTATTCCGGATCACAATGATGATGATGCTAGTTTAGAGGGCTTTGCCCGCTGGGTATATAATAATTTGGGAGCAGATACACCCGTACATTTTTCTAGGTATTTCCCCAGCTACCGATTGGAGATTCCTGCGACACCAACAGATGTTTTGAAGCGGGCGCGGGCTTTGGCCGGTAAATGGCTGGATTTCGTTTACCTGGGCAATGTAGGATTGTAAAGCAAATATAGACTAGTTCGGCAGGGGAAACATTAATGTTGTCGAAAAGTGAAGGAAGGGGAGTCAGGTTTCCTGGGTTTCCCACATTATTCTGTATGGAGGGAAGCACTTTGGTAGATAAGAATTTGTGGCGTGGATACTTGCAAGAAGCATGTCAGCGGCAAATAAGGTCCAGAGTATTTGCTGCTTTTAATACAAATATTGATGCAGTGGTCCACATTACAGGAACGCTGATGGAGGACATAAAAGCAAGGGATACAAGTATCTCTTGGGAAAAAGTGACCGGCGGTAAAGCGGAGGAGATTACTGCTGTCAGAAGCAAAGAGGATCTTTTAGTCATTTTGAAAGACTGCTTGGCCGGTGGCAAGTCCTTCCACATAGTTTTGGAAGAGCTTTCCCTCTTAGATTGGCTTGATGAATACTTTACCGGCGCCCGGGAAAATATGGGGGGACAAGCCGGGATTATTGCCAATCAAATGGCCAGCCTTGGGGCCACTTCAGTAGTTTATACACCGCTCTTATCCGCGAAGCAGGCTAAATTGTTTGCAGATGGTGTCGCTACACCGGTGTTGACTGGTGATGACATCGAGATCCTGCCCGTGTCTCAGGCGGCACGTTCAGAAGATGAAACAAAAATCAATTGGATTTTTGAATATGCCAAAGGTGAGGCTGTTGCTTTTGGTGACGATACAGTCACAACACCCCGGGCCAATCGAGTGATTTTAGCAACTCGGCCGCAGGGCTCCATCATGAGTTTCGACCAAAAAACTATACCCCATTTGCCAAAACTTGGGGAAAATATTGATATTGCTTTTATGGCCGGTTATCATTACGCGGAGCCCATGAACAGTTGTGGGCGGACTTTTGATGAGTTTGTGGAAGATAGTGTCCAACAGTTGCAAAGTCTAAAAAAGCAAAATCCGGATTTGATGTTCCATTTTGAATATGTGCCAATGAAAAGGCCTGAATTGGAGCCGGAGATGCTTACAGCGATTTGCCAAGAGATCAAAAGCTTTGGCATTAATGAGAACGAGGTTAAGCGGGTACTGCGGGAATTCGGTTATGAATCACAAATGCAGGCCATTGAAGATGACGAAAACGCATATACTCTTTATAAAGGTGCTTTGGCCCTGTTTAGGCATATGAAGCTCAACCGCCTGCACTTACACAATCTGGGTTATTATGTTGTGATTTTAAGCAAACCGTACCCCGTGTCAATGGAAGATGTGCGGCAGTCTTGTCTGTATGCTTCTGCTGTCAATGCCATGAAGGCTAAATATGGCGGCTATGCGAAAACGGCACAGCTTCAAGAAGCAGTAGAGCTGGCTTTGTCTGATGTAGGATTTAAGCAGCTTGCTGCCCTTGCCGAGGGGCTTAAAGGTGAGCATCCCCAGGCAAGTGATCTGTTGACAGAGGGCTATTTGGAGTTTGATGATCACTATCTACTTTTGACACCGGCCCACATTGTGGCCAACCCTGTCAGCACAGTAGGAATGGGTGATACCATTTCGTCTAGTTCCTATGCTACAGAGCGGCACTGAGAGAAATAGGTTGATTTTGCAT
>JAAYQZ010000003.1 GCA_012519025.1 Bacillota bacterium | reverse complement strand
ATTTTCCCTGGAATATTGACCAGATCTTTTGGGAGATTCTCTGTGTCGATCACGGCAGACTGCTAAAAAACGCAGTAATTTGGGCAACCGATGCGCCGCAGCCTGTCACGGTGGAAGGGCAGGGAGTCTTGGATGTGACCATTTGGAAGCAGTCCAGCTCCATGACTGTTCATATGGTCAATTTAACTAACCCTATGATGATGAAGGGGCCGATCAGAGAATTTATACCGCTGGGGACACAAACAGTGAAGATTCGGCTGCCCGATGGCTGCAAGGTGCGGGGTGCAAAGCTTCTTAAGACCGAAGGCGAGTTGGAGTATAGCATCACGGATGGCTATCTTGAAGCTGTTGTACCATCCATCTTGGATCATGAGGTGTTAGCCATTGATCTTTAGCACTTTCATGCTGCAAAAGGGGGGCTTAACATGTTTCGATTTATATTGCGCAGATTGGCGTACATGGTTCCTACATTAATCGCCATATCGATCGTATCTTTCATAATAATCCAGCTGCCGCCGGGTGATTACCTAACATCAATGGTGGCAGGCTTGAGGGACCAAGGAGTGGATGTTGATGCCGCTCAGCTGGCAGCCCTTACCGAAAGGTATGGGCTTGATCAGCCCATACATGTTCAGTATTACAAATGGATGAAGGGGATTTTGCTAAAAGGAGATTTCGGCCAATCTTTTGAGTGGCGGCGTCCGGTAAGCGGCCTAATATGGCAGCGCTTGGGGCTGACAGTGATTATTTCTTTAAGTACTTTGCTGTTCGTGTGGGCCATAGCTTTCCCAATAGGTATATACTCGGCGGTTAAGCAGTATTCCGTCGGCGATTATATTGCTACTTTTTTGGGGTTCATCGGGCTTGCCACGCCCAACTTCTTATTGGCGTTAGTCTTAATGTATATAGGGTTCCGATTTTTTGGCCATAGTGTCGGTGGCCTTTTTTCTCCGGACTATATCGATGCACCATGGTCTATTGCCAAAATGAAGGATCTGATGCAGCACCTTTGGGTACCCATGATCGTCATCGGTGCCTCCGGTACTGCCGGTTTAATTAGAGTAATGAGGGCGAATTTGCTGGACGAGCTCGGTAGGCTGTATGTGGTAGCAGCCCGGGCGAAAGGATTGTCTGAATGGAAATTGATCTTGAAATATCCCGTTCGAGTAGCCCTGAATCCCTTTGTCAGTGGAATCGGCTGGCTGCTCCCGCAGCTTGTTTCCGGTTCAACCATAGTATCTATAGTTCTTAGTTTGCCTACCACCGGCCCTTTGCTTTTGACTGCGCTTATGGCTCAGGATATGTATCTTGCGGGCAGTTTTCTTTTAATGCTGAGTGTCCTTACAGTTATAGGCACTTTGATTTCAGATATTTTATTGGCTTGGTTAGATCCAAGAATTAGATACCAATAGGGAGGTGTGGACGATGGAAGTAAAAGATGCCAAAACACTAGAACAGGGACAGGGAACTGCTGCAGAAAATCTTGGGGCAGTACAAGGAACGAGAGTGGAAATGGCTTCCCAGTGGAAACTCATGTGGTGGAAGTTTAGGAAGCACAAACTGGCTATGGCCGGCGGCATTATCGTAATATTAATCTATCTGGTGGCCATCGGTGCAGACTTTTTAGCACCATACCCTGCAGATAAACACTCTGCCCGCCACACCTATGCACCGCCGCAGAGGCTGCGCCTAGTTTTGCGAACCGATGACGGTGTGAAACTGAAGCCCCATGTATATGGTTATGTTTCCAAAGTTGATCCCATAGCACTTAGACGCTCTTTTGAGCCGGATCCGGAAAATATAATACCGGTGAGTTTGTGGGTGAAATCTGAACCATATAAGATGTGGGGCGTTTTAACAATGAAACGTCGGCTGATCGGTCCTAAAGACGGCAGTTCACCTATGTATCTTTTCGGTGCAGACCGTATGGGCAGAGATATTTTCAGCCGTATGATCTATGGGACCCGTGTATCCATGACCATCGGACTTTTAGGTGTGGGCATTAGCCTTATTTTAGGTGTTGTGCTGGGTGGTATATCAGGTTACTACGGTGGTACTTTGGATATGGTGATGCAAAGAATAATCGAGTTTTTACGGTCCATGCCGCAAATCCCGCTGTGGATGGCCCTGGCTGCGGCAATTCCTTTGACTATGCCGCCAATCACAGTCTATTTTCTGATCACCATTATTCTATCGCTAATTGGTTGGACAGGGTTGGCAAGGGAAGTACGGGGCAAGTTTCTGGCTTTAAAGACGGAGGACTTCGTCATTGCTGCCCGATTGGATGGGGCAAGCGAAATGAGAATCATCATCAATCACATGGTTCCGTCTTATTTAAGCCACATAATTGCCAGTGTCACTTTAGCCATTCCTGCCATGATTCTGTCGGAAACTTCGTTAAGCTTTCTCGGTGTGGGACTCAGACCACCCGTTGTCAGCTGGGGGGTTTTACTGCAAGAGGCGCAAAACATACGTGCGGTTTCCACGGCACCGTGGCTTTTGTTGCCCGGTGGCGCCGTGGTAATTGCAGTTTTGTCCTTGAACTTCCTTGGTGATGGTCTAAGGGATGCCGCTGATCCGTATACCCGGTAACTGGAGGTGAAATAGGTGACACAGAAAGATATTTTAAT
>JAAYQZ010000029.1 GCA_012519025.1 Bacillota bacterium | reverse complement strand
TCCGTACTTCTGAAAAAGCTTCTCAGTTCCGTTTGGTAGTGATATGTCCCGGAGTTCACGAATACGGGCCTTTCATCGATGGCCAATTCAAAACTCAAAGCATCACAGTGACTATGACCGGTCATGTAGTACGGCCCCAGCCGCCCAGTGTCAAACATAACAGCAACATTGTCATGATATAGTTTTTGATACCCTGAAACTGGAAAATAATCTTGATACACGGGCTCAATGTCTAAGATATCTCTAGCCGCATCCAATAGTTGATTCGCCTCCTTTGCAACACCGTCACCGGCATCGTTGAATAAGGGAGTCTTCCCCATTCCTTTTTCTAGCGATGCCAGTATATCGACCATGCGTTGTATAGTGGGAACCAGAAAAAAAACGTCCGTGGGGCGCATATGCTGCAAGCAAACCCCTAGCCGAATTAGTCCCTCTAATACCAATTTATGGTACGTGAGGCTGAGCTCGAAATGCAGCCCATCCTCCAGGATTTGTTCCTGCAGTTCCTTTTCCAACCGCTTTATATACTTTTCATATAATATTTCATCCCCGAACGAAATGCTGCACAGTACTATTGTCTTAAGGTTTTCAAAATAGTGGTTACCTAAAAGATGCAGTTCTTGGTTACATAAGAGGTATCTGTACTGACTAAATATACTATCAGTGACTTCTCTTAAAAACCTACTGTCCTCGGATAATATGGGGCGGAACAGGTCAAGACAAATAAGAATGTTTGGGATCCGCATAGAGATTGTGTAGGGATGCCAGCCATTACCTTTGCAATCTGTGTTGGTTTGCATCCAGTCAACAACGATTTGCTTAAATTTTCTGTAATACTTGGCTTCTCCCGTATTATGGTAAGCCACAGCCAATGGAATCAGATATTCCATATAGTGCAGATTGAAACTCTCAAAAGGCAAAAGCTCTGGGTAATGCCACTGTCCAGGCTTCAGCCTAAGGCCTTTACTCAACAGGCGGACTTTGCTGTGCAGCAGTTCCTCGACATCGAAGCGTTTTAAATATTCAGCTTTCAAATCCAACTCAGGCACAAATATTTTGGGTAAAATGAACTTACCCGTCCTATAATTGATTCGACGTGTCAGTCCAGGCCTAATATGCCTAACTACCCGATGGTATATTTGAACTGGGCGTAAGTACCGGACAGTATGATAGTATAACTTCATTTTGGAAAACATGGGCTCATTCCCACCTACAGCTTGCTAACGGATTCATACATGGATCTTCTTTAATTTGTTTGATCGTTTGTTTCAACTGCCGCCGCGGCTTCCCGAGCTGCCGAATCTCGGGACCATTGCCCGTCACCTAGGGTACATATTCTTATACCCTCATCAAGGAATTTTTCTTTCGGCAGCATGTTTCTGGTATCCAATATCAGAGGCTGTCGCACTAATTTTTTCAAGTATTGTGCAGAAAGACTTTGAAACTCCTTATGATCGGTAACCAGGATTACGAGATCGGATTCAGCTAATGCTTCATCGAGCGTATCTACCCGCCGGTCAAAAGACTCTACAACATGCGGATCATATGCCTTAATCGTATACCCCAGGTTGGAGAGCTCTGTAATAATAT
>JAAYQZ010000028.1 GCA_012519025.1 Bacillota bacterium | reverse complement strand
GTGATCATTTCCGCCCGGCGCAGCTGCGCATTTTGCCTCAACAGCCTTTCCTCAGTCTCTGTGCTTTCAGTTACATCCCTGACAATGGAAAGTACCAGGTTTGTGTCATGTCCTACAGGGGAGGCAGAAACTTCTACCAACCGCACCTCACCATTGGCAAGGACATGGGGGAACATGAAATCTGTTTTCTCGCCACGCAGTGCGGCAAGACGTTCTTCTTCCAATAGAAGTGGAGGAAGAGCATTGATGTTGTGTACATCCATACCGATAAACTCTTCTTGTGAATAACCGTAATACCTGAAAGCCGCCTCATTGCCGTGGACAATTACCCCGGTTTTTCCATCAAAAACAAAGGCAACTGCACTGTGCTGTTGAAAGGCATGGACCCAATACTCACAATCCGGCAAAGCAGAAAAGGCCACCTTTGATGATGTGAAAACCATCAAAAAGAGGCATAAAAAGATTAAAATTCTTCTGTCCGAAGGCTCCATTCCTTTAGTCTCCTTTTATGGGATACCTAAAGAAGGCCGTAGAAATTCTATTATTTTGCACTATAATGTAAATGTTACCATTTCGTGAAGGGAGGGTCAAGGGATATGGGCACTTCCTTTTGGTCTTTCCCATATCCCCGGAAGATGATTGGGAGAGGCTGCAGCTAGCCGGGTGTCTCGATGGACGCCTCGGGTGTAATCACCCGGCACCCATAAGCCCCAGTTCACCGGCGTAATGGCAGGCTACAAAATGGGGATTCCCGCCGCTTTCACCGGAGTTTACCAGCTCAGGTTTTGACGTTCTGCAAAGCTCGGTTGCATACAGACAGCGGGGATTAAACACACACCCCTCAGGCTTATTGGAAGGGTCACCGACCTCACCTCTAAGGGCTTTGCGGTTTAACGTATAGCGGGGATTGGGGCGGGGGATTGCGGAAAGCAGTGCCTCCACATAAGGATGTTTAGGATTAGAAAATAAAGTATCTGTGTTGGCAAGCTCCACAATCTCCCCGAGATACATGACCATGATGCGGTCACAAATGTGATTGATCACACTCAAATCATGGGAAATGAATAAATAAGTCAGGCGAAACATTTCCTGCAGTTCTTTTAATAAGTTTAGGATCTGCGCTTGTACCGATACATCAAGGGCAGAAACTGCTTCATCGGCTACAACCAAAGTCGGGTTTAACGCCAGGGCCCTGGCAATTCCGATCCTCTGCCTTTGACCCCCGGAAAACGCATGGGGATAGCGCTGCATATACCTTGGATCAAGCCCCACCACCTGCAAAAGCTCTCTGACCCGCTCCTGCCTTGCTTTGGATGTGCCGATATTGTAGCAAATCAGGGGTTCTGCCACGATCTCCTGCACTGTCATGCGGGGATTTAAAGACGCATATGGATCTTGAAAGATCATCTGCATTTGCTTGCGCATCAACCGCAGTTCCTCTTTATCCAGAGCAAAAATATCGATAACTTGCTCATCATCATGATATAAAACCCGGCCGGCGGTAGCTTCAATGGCCCGAATCACACAGCGTCCTGTAGTCGTTTTCCCACAGCCGCTTTCACCGACAATGCCCAATGTCTCACCTTTGTATACATCAAAACTAATATCATCAACGGCTTTCACATGACCTACCGCCCGCCGAAACACTCCACCGGAAATGGGGAAGTACTTTCTTAGATCTTTAACCTCCAGCAATAACTCAGCCACATGCTCACCCCTTTTCTAGTTCAACTCATATAACGTACAGGCAACCCGGTGTTGATCACTCATCCATATATCCGGCACAAATCCTCTGTCACAGATCCCCTTCATAAATTTATGGCAGCGGGGGTGGAATGTACACCCATGTACTTGGGAGTAGGGATCAGGTACACTGCCTTTGATTGTCCAAAGGGATGACTGCCTGGTTACACCGACCTGGGGAACCGATCTTAAAAGCCCTTGTGTATAAGGATGCAGCGGATTGTCGAAAATCTCTTCAGTGGGGCCTTCTTCCACCACACGACCGAGATACATTACCGCGACCCGCTCCGCCATGGAGGCTACAACCCCAAGATTGTGGGAAATAATCATGATGGTCATTTCAAGTCGTTCTTTTAGATCCTGCATGAGTTCTAAAATCTGGGCTTGAATAGTCACATCCAAGGCAGTCGTCGGTTCATCTGCGATTAGCAGCTTGGGATTGCAGGAAAGTGCCATTGCGATCATGACTCTCTGCCGCATACCGCCGCTGAGTTCAAAAGAATAAGTCCGAAGTCGCCTTTTTGCATCAGGAATACCCACCAGGCTGAGCATCTCGGCTGCCAGATTCTCACATGCCTCCAACCCAAGCCCTTGATGCAGTCTGATGGCTTCAGTAATCTGATCTCCAATTGTATGCACCGGGCTTAAGGAGGTCATGGGCTCTTGAAAGATCATGGAAATCTCCTTGCCCCGAATTTGTCTGATCTGGGGGCCCGTGGGATTCAAACTGGTCAATTCCACTGCTTTATTTACCTTCGGCCAGAATGTGATCTTGCCGTCGGTAATGCGGCCGGGCTTGGGCACAATTCCTAAAATTGCCCTGGCGGTCATGCTTTTACCGCAGCCGCTTTCTCCCACAAGGCCTAAAGTCTCATTGCGGTTTATCTTCAGGTTGACACCGTTCAGCGCCCGGGATGTGCCTTCCCTTGTGGTAAAATGGACATGTAAATCCTGAATGTCCATTAGAATGTTTTCTCCCATTGCTTCTCACCTCAAACCATCTATTTGCATCCTACAGCATCTATCCACCATGTTCTATCCCGTGGTGGAGAAGGGGTCAGCTGCATCCCTAAGCCCGTCACCGACAAAGTTAAAGGCCAATACCGACACTACCACTAAAAGCCCCGGCAGCATCAACCATGGTGCCAAGGCCACCGCCTGTACGTTTTGGGCATCCTGCAAAAGCACGCCCCAACTGACAACAGGGGGTTTTAATCCAATCCCCAAAAAGCTCAAAGAAGTTTCAGCCAGGATCATACCCGGTATGGCCAGTGTAGTGGAGGCGATGATATGGCTTAGAAATGAAGGTGTTAAGTGTTTTCCGATCACACGCAGTTCCCGGGCTCCCGAAAGCCTGGCTGCCATGACGTAATCCTCATTGCGAAGGGATAAAACCCGGCCCCGGACGACTCTGGCAAGCCCTGTCCAGCCTACCAAAGATAAGATAATGGTGATGCCGAAATATACTAAAATCGGGGACCAGTTGGGTGGCAGTGCCGCAGATAAAGTCATCCATAAAGGGATAGTGGGAAATGATCTGATGATCTCGATGGTGCGCTGGATGATGGTATCCACAATACCGCCGAAATAGCCGGATACACCTCCCAGCAGTATGCCGAGCATAAGGCTGATCAAAACCCCGATCAACCCGATGGATAAAGAAATTCTGGCCCCGTAAACCACCCGGGAGAAAACGTCTCTGCCCAAGCGATCGGTACCCATAAGATAGACAGGCCCACCATCCGGTGAACCAAACAAATGTAGATCAGAGGGAATCAGGCCAAACAGTTGATAACTTGAACCCCTCACAAACAGTCTCACAGTATATTCCTTAGAAGTATCGGCGACATACACCCTTTGGAAAGTTACGGGATCCCGGGAGCCGGTCAGCCCGTAAGTGACCGCCTTCAGCTTAAACCCGCCGTCTGTAACCAATTTCGGCCAATTGGGTCTTACCAACGGGTGGCCGGTTCTGTATGAAGGATCATATGGCGCCACAAACTCACAAAAGGCTGTCACAAGATACAAACAAAGGATTACAACAAGCCCCAACACTGCCAAACGGTGGTTCATGAACTTCCACCGCATCAGCTGCCATGGTGTGGCTATCTGCGCTGATTCTTCCACATTGTATTCAACTTCTATTTGAGAAGTATTGATGCTGGTATCCACGACTCCACTCCTTCATGGAAATTAATCATAGCGGACCCGAGGGTCTAAAAGAGCCAGTAAAATATCGGAAAGCAGCATGCCCACCACCGTTAGAACCGCAAGGATCAACAGAAATGAACCGGCTAAATACATATCTTGACTGAGCAGTGCCCGAAGCAAAAGGGGCCCTGTTGTAGGCAGATTCAAAACCACCGCGGTGATGGTTTCACCGGAAATGAGTGTAGGAAATACAAACCCGATCGAGCTGATAAAAGGATTTAAAGCCACCCGCACCGGATATTTCAATATCAATTGAAATTCAGATAAACCCTTTACCCGGGCTGTTTCCACGTAGGGCCTGGATAGCTCATCAAGCAAATTGGCCCTGGTCACCCGGATCAGCTCCGCGGTACCGGCCATACCGATGACGATCATGGGGATCCACAAATGCTTCAAAAGATCAATGAATCTGGCCAGATTCCACGGTGCATCGACAAACTCCGGTGAGAAAAGGCCCCCTACACTGATGTTCAAATAGCGGCTGCCGAGATACATCAAGATCAATGCCAAAAGGAAGTTGGGAGTCGCAAGCCCGATAAACCCAAAGAAAGTGGCTATGTAATCAAAGACAGAATACTGCCTTACAGCTGAAAACACACCAATGGGCAGTGCCACAACCCAAGCGAAAAACAAGGAAGCGGTGGAGACGATCAAAGTCAAAGCCAATCTTTCTCCCACAAGCTCGGAAACCGGCTGGTTCCACTCAAAAGAATAGCCTAAATTGCCGTGCAAAACACCCCAGATCCATTTGAAATATTTTTTATGAAAAGGCTGATCAAGTCCATATTGGTGTCTGAGCCCGGCGATGACGGCTTCGTCAACACCTTCACCGGAGGCCGCAAGCTTTGCAATATATGAACTAAGGTAATCCCCCGGTGGCAGTTGAATCAGTGTGAAACAAATGATAGAAATCACAATGATAGTAGGAATCATATATAAAAGCCGCCGTATGACAAAACTTTTCATGTAAACGCCACCTTTCTCACTGATGGTTATACGGCCTTAGTCTCGGCCTTGGGAATCACATAATGGGCCACCCACCTCTTTTCTACATGACAGCGGATCCACAGATCCAAATCCTCGTCCGGCCCCCCGAACAGTAAAGCGGAAAAGCTTCCGGGAGTGCGGTATGTCTCAAAAGATGATATATTGTACTGCATTAAATCCTGACCTTTAACAGTATGTTCCCTTTCCCATGTATCGATGGGATTCCAGATGGGATCCCCGATATGCCCGTGTCCATACAAATGCACTCTGACTTGTTTCGGTAAAGGCAGTAAATGATCCAAAAGCCCACTGGCTCTTTGCCCACCGGGGAACGCATAGTGTGCCGCGGTGATAATCGGCAGTGTCTCATGTGCCATTTCTTCTTTGAGCCTTACATATCCCTCCGGTAAATGTGGGTATTTGGCATTCCCTTCGGAAACGACTTCACCGTGGGAGGTAAACCAACCGGCATCTTCTGCCACATGATCCCCGAAAAAATACACCCGATGGCCTAAAAATTCTTTAGAAAAATAAAAATCGGTAAGATTGCAGGCTGCATGCCAATTGGGGCGTTTCAATGCTGCTTCATGGATGGGGAAGCGGTTGATGCCTTTACTTCTTCTAATATCCATTTCATGGTTGCCCATAACATAACAAATCGGTACACCTAAACTTTCACAATGCTCCACAAAAATCTCCGCGGTTTTGTCTAAAGTCTTCATATCGTGTCCACCGACAATATCCCCTAAAAGCCAAATTCCGGTGAGATTTACCTCGAGTTCCTGAATATCATCAAGTGCGCTGTAGAATATCTCCAGATCCTCCGGCTCGATAAAATGCGTATCTGACATGATCCAAACACATTTGCTGCTTGTTGGTGGTGTAATTTGCTCCATCTTTCGGCTCCTTGTAAAAGCAGGATGGGGGAGGACCCCATCCTGCCCTATGGTTGTAGCTACTGCTTAAT
>JAAYQZ010000027.1 GCA_012519025.1 Bacillota bacterium | reverse complement strand
CAGACCATATACCGCACTGATGTTTTCCGGTTCTAACACTGTTTCCGCCGAACCATATGCCGCTACTGTACCCCGGGATAAAAGTAGAAGCCGGTGACAGTACTCAGCTGCCAAGTTAAGATCATGCAAAACTGCCACAGTCACCAACTGCTTTTGCTTTGTAAGCCGGCGAACCAGCTCAAAAATTTCTACTTCATGGTTGATATCCAAAGCCGCTGTTGGTTCGTCCAGCAAAAGCACTTTGGGTTCCTGGGCCAAGGCCCGTGCGATGATGACCCGCTGTCGCTCGCCTCCCGAAAGCTCCAAAATTGAACGCCCCGCAAACTGCGATGTGTTGGTAGCTGTCATGGCTGCCTTGATTATATCCATATCGTTATTGGTGATTGATTGAAAACGGCTTATGTAAGGGTTTCGTCCCATTGCCACAATTTCATCGGCAGTAAAGTCAAAGGCTATCTGTGTGTCTTGAGGCACCACTGCTACAGTCTGTGCTAGGCGGCGAGGAGACCATAAAGTGGTATCCTCACCATTAATCAGCACATTGCCGTTTGTTGGCCTAAGCACACCACTGATCAACTTAATGAGTGTGGATTTGCCCGACCCGTTAGGCCCGATAATTCCAAGAATTTCGCCTCCGGCTGCTTTGAAAGACACATCGGAAACTGCGGCCCGGAGGCCGTAGGAAAATTTTATACTATCCGCGATGAGCTGCATTGTCATTGCTTATTCACGCTTTATCAAAAACTTTCCGGATGTAAAATCTCTGCCAATTCCATTAATGCGTCTGTAAGTCTGGGTGTAGTCCGGACAAAGGCATCTTCGTTAACCTCAATAATTTTACCCTGCTTGACTGCTTTTACCCCGCTCCAAGCAGGGCGAGCCAGTACCTCTTCGGCATATGGCCTGGTCAGTAAGATGATCTCCGGGTCTCGCAAAAGCACCTGTTCCACGCTGTATTCCACCCAAGGGTCCCGGGCATCGGCTGCCAGATTTTCTCCGCCGGCAAGGTCAATCAGTTCCTGCATGAAACTTCCCGGCCCACAGGTCATGAGGGGTTCATCCCATACTTCAACAAATACCAAGGGACGGACTTTAATATCCTTTGTCAGTTCTGTCACATAGTCGATTTTCTCCCGCATATCGGCCACCACTCGACTTGCTTCTGATTTTGTATCAAGCACTTCACCCAAAAGCAAGAGGGCATTCATAACACCCTCCAAATCGCTGGGATTTATAGAAAAAACGGGAAAACCCAACTCCTCCAGCTTCGACATTTGAGTTCCTACCAGCTGGGCATCGCCGATAATCAAATCTGGTTCCAGAAGCAGGATTTGCTCGAAATTCACTTGAAATGCATCGCCTACTATCGGTTTTGCCAGTGCTTCTGATGGATAATCGCTGTAACTGCTTACTCCCACGACCCGATCACCGACCCCAAGGGCATACAGATTCTCAGTGACACTTGGTGCAAGGGTGACAATCTTTTGTGGAACCCGCTCGATTACCAGCTCCCGTCCCAGACCATCAGTAATGGTCAAGGGGAAGTCTGCGGCCGCGACCCATGTCGGGTAATTGAGAAAAATAGTTGCGAATAAAGCCAAGATAAGTAAATATTTATAACTTACACGTTTGCACAAGTGCGTCACTTCCTTACTCTTTCATTTTAATTCTGCGCTTACCTTTAGTTCTGCCGGAGTTCTTTGACCAGCCGAATCTCGGAACCATATTCTAAAAAGTCATCCACCGGGGTTTCCAACACAAAAGGCAAATCCCGAAAAGCCTGGTGATTAATAATAGCCTTGATCCCTTCACGACCAATCTTGCCTTCCCCTATTTTTGCGTGGCGATCAATTCCGCTCCCCAAACCCTCTTTGGAATCGTTTAGGTGCATCATACCAACCCTTTGCCAGCCTATTTTTTGTTCAATTTCTGCGGCGAGACTGTCAAGACCTGCTTTGGATGCAACATTGTAACCGGCTGCAAAAAGATGGCAGCTGTCCAAACCGATCCCCAGTTCATCCGGCCAACCTGTACCGGCGAGGATTTTCTCCAATTCATCTATATTTGAACCAATCTCGGTACCATGTCCTGACATAGTTTCCAAAAGCAAGTGCGTTTTCCCTTGGTATCGATTGAAAACATACGTAAGAGCCTCGACAATGCGCTCAATACCTGCTTCTATGCCATCACCGAGGTGGCTTCCGGGATGTACGACTAGATGATTGATATCGGCTTGATCAAAACGTTCCAGATCCTCCAATAGGGTATCTTTGGCGAACTCATAGACATCAGCTCGATTTGTGGCCAGATTAACTGTGTAAGGCATGTGCCCCAGAGTATACCTGACTTTGTGCTTTTGCCTTTCCTGCTTAAAAATCTCGATCTCCTGACTTGGAATCTTGCGTGCCCTTCCGCCCCGGGGATTTCTTGTGAAAAACTGGAAAGCGCCGGCATCGATGGCTGAAGCGTGTTCCAGGGCTTTGGGCATTCCCTTGGCAATAGACAAGTGGGCTCCGATAATCATCTCTTACCTCCAAATCATTATACCAAATAGAGTATGTGCTTTCCCAGTATACCCTTGGGTGCTTTTAGCAATAATAGTCTTGGGCCTTTTATTCGGCCATACTACTAGAGGAGGCGTATATATTTGGCCAGATCGAAACGCAATAAGCAGCGCAAGCAAAGACGACAGCCTAATCAGCACGCCAGGCAGGCCGAACAGGAAAATCCTCAGTTTGAGATCAGTGAACAATTAACACCTCAAGCACAAAGAAAAGCACTCCATATTACTCAAGATAGGGCAGATAAACCTAAGTAAAGCGAACAGGTAAAGCCGTAAGTTGTGATCAAGTATTCGGTGAATATTTCGGCAGCCGGGGGCAACATGCCTCCGGCTAACATTATGGAGGGAAGCTCCATGGACAATATTCCTAAAGTTAAAACAGGTGGTTATCTAACAGAATACCGCCAATATCTTACTCTCAAACGAACCACCCTTATAGAACGTGAAAAGCGCCGCCGGGGGATTGAGTCAAATGATGGTAGAAAAAGTGCTTCAGCTTTATCTTTCAAAAAACCCTGCCCCGCCGGATCGCATCCGACTTCCTACAAACAGCCCCGTCTTTGGCTGTGGACTTCTCTGTTTGTGATCCTGTTTATCCCCATTGTGGCTGGTCTCAGCCAACTCCGCTTTAAACACCCATCGCCTGTACAGCATCTTGGTAATACATCGGAATACGGCAGCGATGTCCCTGCACTGGTTTTTTGGTATCAAACAGGCGCCTCGGAAGCAGATATTTTAGCGGCCTTGGCTGCCGGTTATACTAAAGACAATTGTGCAGTAGAGGCGATAAATCAGCGCGGTGATCTGCCTTTGCTTATCCAACAGGCATTTATTGCACGGCAGCCGCCTGATGTGATGCTCCTTTCAGATGAACTAGCCGACCAGCTGTTGTTGGTTTGGGAAAAAGCTTACTCAAAACAGACTGCTTCCCAACATAATCAATTTCATTTCCCGCTTTGGCCCGAGAAACCGTGGCGCCCCAAATTGTCATTGGTTATCTCACCCACCACGAGGTATGGACCATTGGCCCATGATTTTGCCTCGTTTTTGCAGGATGAACTTTCTACTAGCTTTTGATCGCCTTAATCAAGGCAGGAATGATCTCCTTAACATCCCCCACAAGGCCGTAAGTGGCAATACTAAAGATTGGAGCATCAGGATCTTGGTTAATTGCCACAATGGTCTCCGCAGATTGCATGCCCACCAGGTGCTGGATGGCTCCACTGATTCCACAGGCAACATAAAGTTTCGGCGCGACTGTACGGCCGGTTTGCCCTACTTGATGGGAATAATTAATCCAACCGGCATCCACCACTGCCCGGGAAGCAGCAACTGCCCCGCCCAGCGCCTTGGCCAATTCCTCAACTAGTTGAAAATTTTCCGGGCCGCCAACCCCTCTTCCTCCTGCGACAACAATGTCAGCCTCTGCCAAGTTCGGACCCACCGCATCTTCATCCACCACTTCTAAGATTTCCATCCAAGGGTTCAACTCAGGCAGTTCGACTAAAATCTCTTTACCTGCCCGACCGGTTTCTCTTTTGGCTTCAGTAAAGACCTTCGGACGAACTGTTGCCATTTGAGGTCTGTGTTTTGGGCAGCGGATCGTAGCCATCAGGTTACCCCCGAAGGCAGGCCGTGTTTGCAGCAAGTTGCCCTCATCATCTAGATCGAATTCTGTACAGTCGGCAGTAAGACCGGTTTTGAGCTTAGTCGCTACCCGCGGTGCCAAAGAGCGCCCATTAGAGGTGCCGCCAATAAGCACGATTTTTGGACGATATGTTTCTATCAAATATTCCAACGCGTCGGCATAAAGATCATCTCGATACGTGTCAAATTCAGGGACATCGGCAACATACACTTCATCTGCACCATATTCCATAAGATCAGATGATAAATGCACCACACTGCTGCCCAAAAGAATGCATGCCAGCGGCTCCCCAAGCTGTTTTGCCAGGCGCCTACCCTCATTTAAAAGTTCCAAAACGACACCGGCTATCTCACCTTTCCGGTGCTCGACAAAAACCCATACTCCTCGCTCTGTTTGTTCCAACTGCATCTCCATACACTCTCTTCCTCCTGGATTTTTGCCCGGTGCTTTCTTCACCAAACCTACAGCCTGCCCCGGAGTTTTTCCCACAGCAAAACTGCTTGCTCACCGGCTGTACCTCGGAGCATCTCTCCTTGTCCATGCCTTGTTGGTTCAAAGGTACGCCACACCCGTGTTGGCGAACCCTTCAGCCCAAGCCGCTGTGGATCCGCTCCAATATATTCGGCATCCCAGGCAGGAATTTGGGCCTTTTTTGCCCTCATCATACCCCTTAAGCCGGGAATGCGAGGCTCATTGATCTCTTTCACCACGGTAATTACAGCCGGTAGGCTGAGCCGAATCACTTCATAACCCGTGTCAGTCAGTCTTTCCACCACCATCTTATCTTCTTCGATGTGGCGGATTTTGCGAACCTCTGTCACATGGGGCCTGTCCAAATTGGCCGCCAAGCCCGGGCCCACCTGTGCCGTATCACCATCAGCCGCCTGTTTTCCGCAGATGATCAAATCAACTGATTCCAGTTTTTGTACGGCCAAAGCCAACGCGTAAGAAGTTGCAAGGGTGTCTGCGCCGGCAAAATCACGGCCACTCAGCAAAACCCCATGATCCACTCCCATGGCTACTGCATCTTTCAATACATCTTCTGCAGAGGGCGGCCCCATGGAGAGAGCCGTGACTTGCCCGTCGTGGGCCTCTTTGAGACGCAGACTCTCCTCCAATGCATAAAGGTCATACGGGTTTATGATTTTGTCTACCCCTTCCCGGATTACTAATCCGGTTTCCCGATCAATTCGTGCTTGACTGGGGTCAGGTACTTGTTTGATACAAACTACTATATGCATCGTTTACCTTCTCCTATTTGCTTTTTACTTTCTGCTTTTGCGCGCGGCTTCTCTGACCAATTCCAATGCTATAATGCTGCGCTGAATTTGGTTGGTGCCCTCATAGATTTGTGTAATCTTTGCATCCCGCATCATTTTTTCCACGGGATATTCCCGCATGTATCCGTAACCACCTAAAACCTGTACAGCGTCGACAGTGACTTTCATGCACACATCGGAGGCGAATAATTTAGCCATAGCGGCTGCTTTGGAAATATTGCCAACACCGCTGTCTGCCATTTTGGCAGCAGAATAGACCAACGCCCTCGCGGCCTCGGTCTGAGTCGCCATATCAGCTAACATAAACTGAACACCTTGAAATGAACTGATGGGCTGGTCAAATTGGACGCGCTCTCTAGCATAATTAACGGCCACATCCAGTGCGCCTTGGGCTATGCCGACTGCCTGTGCGCCGATCCCCGGCCTCGTTTTGTCAAAGGTTTTCATGGCAACAACAAAACCCAATCCTTCTCTCCCCAATAGGTTCTCTTTTGGAATGCGGCAGTTTTCCAATATAACCTCCCTGGTGGATGAGGCCCTGATACCGAGTTTCTTTTCTTTTTTGCCAAATGAGAGGCCCGGTGTACCTTTCTCCACAATGAAAGCACTGGATCCGCGGGCACCTTTAGATTTGTCAGTCACAGCGATTACTACATAGATTTCCGCATCACCTGCGTTAGTAATCCACTGTTTAGTCCCGTTTAGTACATAATCATCACCATCTTTGACAGCAGTTGTCGCAATGGCACTCACATCGCTGCCGGCATCTGCTTCTGTCAATGCAAATGCAGCAAGCCTTTTGCCGCTGGCAATATCGGGCATATAGCGATTTTTTTGTTCTTCGGAGCCATAAAGCAAAATCGGGAAGGCCCCCAACCCGCTTGCCGCATAGCTGACCGCTACACCGCTGCAGGCTTTGGATAGTTCTTCCACCACCAAAGCTTGTTCAAAGACCCCGCCACCCAAACCGCCGTACTCTTCCGGCACCCACACTCTGAACAAATCGGCTTCAGCCAAGATGCTCATTATTTCCCAAGGAAATTCTTCTTTTTCATCGAGCTCGGCTGCCACCGGTTTTACTCTTTCTTCGGCAATTCTGGCCGCCAACTCTTTAATCATCTGCTGTTCTTCAGTGAGGAAATACTCCACGGACGATCATCCCTCCAAAAAGATAGTATTCGCAAGTTAATCTCCCCTGTTTGCCCTACAGGTTAAACATAATGCTTTTAGTATATGCTTCTATGAGCAGGTCCTAATTTGTTTTATTTCGTTTCTATTGTCCAAATCCCTGCCTCAAAACAACAAAAGCCACAGCCATCTTAAAGATTAGCTGTGGCTTTGTAGCACAACCCATTAGGCGGCTCAGCAGGTGGTATTTCCTAGCCTGCGCCGATCAGCTGTTTTGCAACATCCACAGCCGTGCTCGAATCCGGTGCATAGCCGTCTGCTCCGATTTCATCGGCAAAGCTTTGAGTAACCGGTGCACCACCTACCATAACTTTAACTGAATCTTTTAAACCGGCATCTTTCAAAGCCTGAACTGTCTGTTTCATCGTAACCATGGTTGTTGTTAATAGTGCCGAAAGGGCAACATGGGTAGCACTGTGTTCTTTGATGGCATCTATAAACTTTTCCGGGGCAACGTCTACACCTAAATCGATCACTTCAAATCCTGCGCCTTCCAGCATCATGGCCACTAAATTTTTCCCAATATCATGGAGATCACCTTTGACTGTTCCGATACATACTGTACCAAGCCGATCTTTTGCTTCTGCTTCGCTAAGTAGAGGTTTGACAATAGAAAGGCCGGCATGCATGGCCCGGGCCGCGATCAAGACCTCGGGCACGTAGATCTCGTTATTTTTGAACCTTTCTCCGATAACTGCCATCCCCGGTATAAATCCATCCTTAATAATCGTTCCCGGGGCAATATCCGCTGCCAAAGCTTGGTTAGTCAGATTTGTTACTTCATCGGCATTACCCGCGATCAATGCATTTGCCATGTCCTGCAATATTGCCATTAATTCGCCTCCTCGGTTTTTTCCCTAACCCGCCTCATCCTGCGGGGGCCCTTATGTACGGATTCTTTTTTGGCGTCATGATTAAAAACGGGAAACAACATTGCATCCATAAATGCCTCTTGAAAATCTGCTCTGCCGGATAATTCCACATATTCGATTACACTGGGCAAATGGCAGGCTTCTTCCAGCTTTGTTTTGGAGATAAGGCATGCTCTTGCCCCGATACGGGCCGCATTGCCAACGGCACGGATCTTATCCAGCGGAATTTCCGGCAGCAATCCAATGGATACGGCACTTTTCTTGCTCAAATAATTGCCGAAAGCACCGGCCAGCAACAGCTCATCTATATCAGTAATATCCAAATCCAATAGTTTTAGTAATATGTCAGTACCGGCTCGGACTGCACCTTTAGCCAACTGCAGCTCTCTGATATCTTTTTGTGTAAGAACGATGTCTTCTTTTTCTTTTGTTTCGTCGGCCCAGGCAACTACAAACTCATTGCCGCTTTCACCGGCGCGAATACGCCGGCTCAAATTGTCCGGCAAGGCTTCTGTTTCATCTCTACCCAGCATGCGCCCGGTATTATCTATAATGCCCACCTGCAAAAGCTCTGCCGCAAGATCAATGATGCCTGATCCACACAGCCCTCTAGCCTCAGTGCTGCCAATGATCTGGAGTTCAACATCACCGTCAAACTGAACGACTTCAATTGCACCTTCTCCGGCCCGCATCCCCCATGTGATTTGGGTTCCTTCGAAGGCCGGCCCTGCAGCTGTGGAACAGGCAACCATGCGACCCCTGTCAGACATGACCAGTTCCCCGTTTGTACCCACATCAATCATCAACACCCGATGAGGTCGGTTGACCATACCGGTGGCAAGCACAACTCCCACTGTATCAGCACCGACAAAACCGGCTACATTGGGCAAAAAGGTTACAACTGCTTCGGGATATATGCCCAGTCCCAGCTGGGCAGCGGCAACATCCATGCGCCGGCTGAAACCCGGGGTGTAAGGTGCACGAGCGATATAAGTAGGGGATATTCCCAAAGCTAAATGCTGCATACAGGTATTCCCGACTAATACCGCCCGTATGACCCGCCGGCTGCTAATGCCTGTTTTAGCTTCCAACTCCTCGGTAATCTCATTGAGTGTATCGATAATCGACTTTTGCAGACGCAGGCGTTGAGAGCTTCCGCTTGCAGCATATTCTATGCGACTGATCACATCGGCACCATAGGCTGCCTGCCCGTTAAGTCGAGCGGCTGCGGCAATCTCCTCCCCTGTGTGTAAGTCTATAAGACTTGCTACAACCGTGGTAGTGCCGATATCTACTGCCATACCATAAAGCTCAGAAGCTGTGTTACCGTCTTCCACCTGGATTATCTTTTGCTGCCAACTGGTAATAGTCACTTCATGGGCCTGTTTACGCAAGACCTCAGGCAGGTCTTTTGCGGCATGCAAAGAGACATCTACAGCATGGGCAGATGCGGCCCCCAGCAACCGCTCCCGATCACCTTTGGTATCCCCAAGCCGCGGTTTAGGCACAGTCAGATGGATTTTCGTAATATCTGATTCCGGGAGTACGGCTTCCCCGATTCCCTCTGTGAGGATGCGCATCAGCTCGGCTTGGCTAGTTGGTATATCTACGGAAACATCGTCTAAAGGCCGTACACAACAAGCTAGTCTTACGTTACCCAAAAGTTCCTCTTTGCTTAACAACTGCTGCTCATCGGTGGTAGGTTCGCCGGCCGGCCCCCGCAGAAAAACGCGGCAGCGCCCACAGCGAGCACGGCCTCCGCACATGGCCTCGATGGGGATTCCGGCGTCTTGGGCAATTTGCAGAATTGTTTTTTGTTCCTCTGCCAGTACTGTCCTTTGCCTGGACTGCCACTGTCCACGGCTTTGTTCCTGCCATTTAAATGTAACTTCCATAGCGCTACTGCTCCCCCCACGACCAAAACTGGCAAAACCCACCCAGCATACGTTCGATTGCTTTAGTCTACAAAGTTCGTTCGTTCCGCGGCTATTACCGTGTTTACCAAAAGCTGAGCGATGGTCATGGGTCCAACCCCTCCTGGAACAGGTGTTATGTGAGAAGCCACCTTTTTTACACTTTCGTCAACATCGCCACACAGCTTGCCGTCGACGCGATTCATTCCCACATCGATTATTACAGCACCCGGCTTTACCCAAGAATCCTTTACAAATCGCGGCTGTCCAATCGCCACAATTAATATGTCGGCATTTTTCACATGTGCCTCTAAATCCTTTGTTCGAGAATGACAGATGGTAACTGTCGCATTGGCTTTGAGCAAAAGACCTGCCATAGGTTTACCCACTATATTGCTGCGACCTATCACAACCGCGTTCATTCCCGCTGGATCGACACCGGTGCGCCGCAAAAGCTCCATAATTCCCACCGGGGTGCAGGGGGCAAAACTATCTGCTAGCCCGGCCCATAAATTTCCGACATTGATAGGATGAAACCCGTCGACATCCTTTGAAGGACTTACGGCTTGAATCACCGCATCTGTATCGAAATGCCGCGGCAAAGGCAGCTGTACCAAGATACCGTGGACGGTATCGTCTTGGTTTAATTGCTCAATTAGATCAATCAGCTCCGACTGGGCTGTGTCCTCAGGCAGCTCAATTACGTTGGAATTGATGCCTATCTCTCCGGAAGTTCTTTGTTTTGACCTAACATATGTTTGAGACGCCGGATCGTCACCAACTAAAACTACAGTCAGACCCGGGGTTATGCCTTTCTCTTTAAGCCTATCGATTCTAACTTTTAAATCACTGCGAATTTCGGCAGCGATGCTTTTTCCATCAATTATCTGGGCACCCACTTGGCAATACCTCCTGTGTTTGATCATCAATGATCATTACTCAATAATTCCATCGAAATCCTAATAATTCCTTCCCAAACAGAAAACCGATATTTCAACTGCTTTTAAAGTAAAATTCAGCGGAGAGTCACCTCCCCGCTGAACCCCACAAACAAATATCTATCGGCAAGGGTTTCATATTGGTCAACCCCGGTGGTTAGTCAGTCCACCAAGCCTCTGCCATACTCTCTTCCATAACGACTTGCTTCAAAAACTCGACTGCCTTACCTAGGCCCTCATCGATGGATGTAAGGGCATCTTCATGTTCGATACTTACGACATAATCATAACCTACCAACTTTAAGGCACTGATCATGTCTTTCCATACTTCATAACCGTGTCCATGCCCAACAGTTCTAAAGAGCCACGAACGTTTGGCCATATCGGTGTATGGGATGGTGTCAAGGTTGCCGTTGATCGGTGAATTCCATTTGTCAATGGCAACGTCTTTGGCGTGGAAATGGAAGATCGCATCTTTTTCGCCAAGATACCGGATAGCCTTCACAGCGTCGATTCCCTGCCAGAAAAGGTGACTTGGATCAAAATTAGCACCAATAGAGGGACCTACCGCGTCTCGCAAGCGCATCAGGGAATGAGGGTTGTACACTGAAAAACCGGGGTGCATCTCAAAGGCTATCTTTGTTACACCATGTTCAGCTGCAACCTTGCTTTCCTCTTTCCAGTATGGGATCAGCTTTTCTTCCCACTGCCACTCCAGAACCTCAAGAAAGTCAGTTGGCCACGCGCAGGTTACCCAGTTGGGATATTTCGCATCTTCATGATCACCCGGACAGCCGGAGAACCCCGTCACAATCTCGATACCCAGTTTTTCGGCTAGACGCAGGGCGTTGCGCCAATCTTTATGATATGCTTCAGCTATATCTTTTTGGGGATGCAGGGGGTTGCCGTGGACGCTCAAACAGCTGATGGACATGCCGCGATCGTCAAGGGCCTTTTTCCAATCCTTGAGTTTCTGCTCGTCTGCCAGCAATACTTCCGGATCACAATGGGCTTTGCCAGGGTAGCCGCCGCAGCCAATTTCCACTACATCGACGCCAAAACTTTTGATCTTGTCCAGTGTTTCAGTAAAAGGCAGTTGCCCGTATAGAACTGTTAAGACTCCAATCTTCATAAATAAGCCTCCTTCAATCTTTCATGTTATGCCTAGTTTTCACTTCGCCAACAGGCCTCTTATTCCTCCCGATTTCTTCCATACTGACGCAGGTAGTACCAAACCGCCCAGACTGCCCCCAAAAAGGCAACTACCCCTAGGGTAAGTAGGTTAAAATATCTTTCTATAAATCCAATAACCTTGCGCCCGTACAGCATAATTAGCAAGGCCTCCAGACCAAAACGGGCGCCCCGACTCAAGATGGAAGCTAAGATAAAGCTGTGCAGACGCAAACCTAAAACACCGGCCGAAACAGTAAAAGCCTTATACGGTATGGGAGTAAACCCAGCGATCATCACAGCCCAAAATTCGTAGCGCTCAAGCAAAACTGCAATTTGCCCAAGCCGCTCCTTTGATACAAATCTTTCGATGAGCGGCCTACCTCCCCACATTCCCAAAAAATACCCAATCACTGCTCCAATAATGGAACCAAGCGTGGTAATGCCGGCAAATAGCATGCCCCGGTCGGGATCCAACAATACCAACGGCAACAGCATGGTATCCGGAGGCAGGGGAAAAAAGATGGCTTCAAGCACGGACACTATAAATAGGTTCGTAGGATTGACCACCCCGGTCAAATAGCGAAGCCAATCTAAGATTGCCATCGGTGCATTGCTCCCAACTATTATGTAGTTTCCACATATCTCAAAAAGCCACCGGATAACCGGTGGCTTTTTTTGGTACGCCTAGCAGGAATCGAACCTGCGCTCCCGGCTCCGGAGGCCGGTGCTCTAATCCGCTGAGCTATAGGCGCGTGCCGTGTTTATTGATTGCCCTAATATTATAGCAGAGGCCACCGGCTTTTTCAACACTGGTTCCTGAGTTTTCAAAAAGCTGCTTTGTTTAACTGATCTTATGACACGATATACCGCATTATGACTTGCTTTTACCTATTTAGTATGGGGAAAGGAAAAGATTACAAACAGGATCGGCCTTTTTGTATTTGAGCCGGCAGTGATATGCCTGCGATGTCTCTTGCAGCCACGATGCCGGCGGCCGAGGCCTGCATAAGACCCCTTGTTAGACCTGCACCATCCCCGACAGCATACAAACCTTGTATTTTAGTAGCCAAGTTGGAGTTAACCTCCACCTTGGCCGAATAGAACTTGACCTCAATTCCATAAAGGAGTGTATTTCTGCTGTAAATACCGGGCACAATATTCTCCAAAGCCTTAAGACATTCGACGATGGACATGAGGTATCTGTGGGGTAAGGCATAACTTAGATCACCCGGTACTGCGCTGGCAAGTGTGGGGATAGTGGTAGACTTCTTTAAGCGATCTTTATCGGTGCGCCGTCCTTTGAGTAAATCTCCCAACCGCTGCACCATTACGCCGTCCCCTGTGAGCATATTGGCCAATCTTGCGATGTATTTGCCATATTCAATCGGCTCATCAAAGGGCTCAGTAAATGATGTAGACACTAAAAGTGCAAAATTGGTATTATCGGTGCGCAGAGCCGGATCGTTGTAGCTGTGTCCATTGACTACGGCGAGATCACCTTCATAGCGTTCCTCTGAAACCACACCACCGGGGTTCATGCAAAACGTGCGCACTCGATTGTCAAATGTATCGGAATAATAAACCAGTTTTGCCTCATACAGATCTTTGGTCAAATGATCGATGATCGCATTTGGTACCTCCACCCGCACACCGATATCTACTTCGTTGTTTTCTGTTCTCAAACCAAGTCTGCGGCTTTCGTTTAGAAACCAGGCTGCACCACCTCTACCGGCAGCTGCTATGACATACTGTGCGCCTACATCCATTGGTGCTTCACCTTTACGCTGAAGCCGCACACCGGCAGCTTTCCCGGAGTTTACCAAAATCTCTTGCACGGTGGATAGTTCAAGGAATCGGAAGTTTTTATGACCTGTGAGGTACTTGTACATAGCCCCTAAAACAACCATTGATGCATCTGTACCCAGATGCCGCACGGGACATGGAATCAATTGAATGTCGTATTTGGAAGCCTCATATTTCAAATCATCTACGGCTTTTTGATTAAGACCATAGACAATATCGGGTGCCCCAAACGATTGATACATATCATTAGCATAGTCAATCAGACTTTGTACAGTATCTTTTGAAAGATAATCTGTCAGTCTGCCGCCCACTTCTGACACCAGACTTAATTTTCCGTCACTAAAAGCACCCCCACCGGAGAAACCGCTTGTGATTGCACATGGTTCGCAGTTATGACAGATGCCAGTCGTTCTGGCCGGACAGATTCTTCTGGCCAAAGTCCTGCCTTTATCAAGCATCAGTATGGATAAATCATTGCTGTGGTGGAGTAGTTCCATGGCAGCAAAAATGCCGGCAGGCCCGGCACCAATAATGATAACATCATAAAATGTCCGCATGCTTCACCCTCCTAGAACTGTTCTTCTTCTGTACAAAAAGCCTCCCCATGGTGTCTAGACTGGCCAGCAGCACATCGGTTTCTGACTCTGCACCCTGCTTGCCCAATTGAGCCCTAAGCCAATCCCGATCAAACCCTGTGCGTTTTAGATTAAATTCATTCACGACTCCATCCACGACTAAAACCAGCGGCAGCCCATCATACTGGGGCACAACATCCAGATCTGCGGGGACCATCGGACGGTACTCAGATTTTAAAATAACACTGAGTTCACCATTGGTTTCTAAAATAGCCACTTCTACTTCCGCAATATTGATAACACCCTTAAGACGCAGCTGGAGCATAAGATCACCTAAATTATACCGCACTTGTCGCATTTCACTTTCAATTAGTTTGCCATCCCGAATTATAACGCTTGGGGAGCCAGTAAGCAATAGTCTGAGTGATTCGCTCTTTAGAGTGGCATAAGAAACACCGATTTCTGCCACCGCGAGGGTCAAAATTGGTATAAGACCATTAATAAGGGATATCTCTGGGTTCTCCATGGGCAACGCAGCCAGTTCCGCGATCATGATTGTCACAACCAAATCAAAGGGAGACAAAGCACCAATTTCCCGTTTTCCCATGACACGCAATAGAAACAACAGCACTGCATAAAACACTAAGGTCCTTCCCACTGCAACACCCGGTCCCATGCTATGTACCTCCCAAGCATTGAAAAATGCCTTAAGTTTAAAAACAACATTTCCCCGTGACTAAACACCACATTCACGCACTAAAAGGCCGGCAACTGATCTTTTGGTCTGATAAACTCCGAGGAGTTTGCCATTTGCCTCCAACTTAAAGCAGATGGCTCGAGCTGTTATGGGCTTCGAATCAGGGCCGTAAGATATTGCCGACCTTCAAGTCTAATATAACACCAATCGGAGGAAAACATACACGGTTGAGCTGGTAAAATACGGGCTTCACCACTCTTGCTTTATTACATATATAGCGCTATAATGGAATAAGCATGCGGATGTGGCCTAGTGGTATGGCATCGGCTTCCCAAGCCGAGGATCGCGGGTTCGAATCCCGTCATCCGCTCCATTTTTTTTGCCGGCGTAGCTCAATCGGCAGAGCGACGCATTCGTAATGCGTAGGTCAGCGGTTCAATTCCGCTCGCCGGCTCCAAGTTAAAACCATGTGTTCCCCTTTCATTAAGCTGCAGCATTTTCCATTCGGGAAGGGGTTTTTTCATGAAAAGACCCCATCGGCTGAGCCGTTGGGGTTTTTAAATGGTGGTCGCATCTGGACTCGAACCAGAGGCCTCTACGATGTGAGCGTAGCGCTCTAACCGACTGAGCTATGCGACCCGATAATTTATGGGTCTATTATATCGCGTGTCGTCTACTCTGTAAAGAGTGTTTTTATATGAAAAACATAGGAGTGAAGTTTATGGTTGAGACCCTCGGAGAGATTATATCTACAGAGCAAAAAGCAATTCCCATTACCGTTGTGAAGCCCCCGGGTTTGCTTGCCATCTTTTGGACATTTTTCAAGATTGGTGCTTTTACCTTCGGCGGTGGCTATGCCATGATTTCCCTTATCAAAAGAGAACTGGTCGATAACAAGGGATGGATTGAAGCAAAAGACTTTGCTGATTGTTTTGCAAGTACACAATTGATTCCCGGGGCTGTCGCCATTAACATGGGGCTGGTAACCGGCAGTGCAATCAGCGGGACGGCTGGCGGGCTTGTGGCCGCGTTCGGTGTCACACTGCCATCATTTATTATTATATCCTTAATAGCTGCTGTTTTTCACAACCTCCACCAGCTTGAGGCAGTAAAAAGCTTCTTTAAAGGTGTGCAGCCTGTTATTGTAGGGCTAATCTTGGCAACTGCAATGGATCTAGCTCGCCAAAACATAAACAAGCGGTGGAAATGGCTCACAGCTGCAGGTGGATTGGTGCTGATGCTTGCAGTTAACATCCATCCGGTAGTCATCATTGCCGCGGCCAGCGGGTTCAGCTTGATTCTTAACAAAGAATACTAGATTTTGCATGCAAAGGAGGAAGGGCGTTTTACGCCTGTCTGTATGAATTTAGTTGGACTTTATGGGGTATTTTTTAAGATAGGCATCATAGCCTACGGTGGAGGTTACGCTATGATTCCGCTGCTGCAGCGTGAATTGGTAACAGCCGGCTGGCTTGATTTACAGGAGTTTCTCGATGTTGTGGCCATTTCAGAAATGACACCAGGCCCCATAGCCGTCAATACAGCAACCTTTGTCGGCTACCGTCTTTTTGGGCTTATAGGGGCCGCTGTTGCCACTTTAGCAGTCATTTCCCCATCTTTAATACTTGCCTACTGTTTAGTGCGCTTCCTGCGCCGCTATCAGGACCACCGACTGACAAAAAGGATTTTGGCCGGCATTAAAGTTGCAGTTGTAGTCTTAATCGCCTCTGCCGGTCTGTATTTGGCACCTTCTGCCATAACAGACATCAAAACCTTAATTCTAGCAGTGGTCACCTTTTTTCTGATCAGCAAAACAAACACAAGTCCCATATTGATGATCTTTTTGGGGGGGCTTGCAGGTATTTTACTCCAGCTTTAGAGTCGATTTAGAAGCCTAAACACGTTTTTGGCATTCACGGTGGTGATTTGGGCCACTTCTTCCATCTCACGCTGTTTCAAGTTCGCCAACTTAGCCAATATATGGGATAGGTTGGCGGGTTCGTTGCGTCTGCCCCGAACCGGTTCAGGACTCAAGTAGGGGCAGTCTGTCTCTACAACGATGCGCTCCAACGGCACGTTGGTCACTACTTCCCGAAGCCGCCGGGCGTTTTTGAAAGTTATGGGGCCCGCAAATCCAATATATAAACCCATGTCTATACATATTTCTGCTGTTTCCCAGCTGCCGGAAAAGCAGTGCATCACACCGTGCAGCGGTGCAAATTCCTTAAGAACAGCCAATGTGTCTTGAGTTGCTTCCCGACTGTGGATAACAATCGGCAAATCAAGCTGTTGGGCGATTGCCATTTGTCGGCGAAAAGCTTGCCTTTGTATATCCCTGGGAGAGTTATCGTAATAGTAATCCAATCCAATTTCCCCCCAGGCCGCCACCTTATCATTTGCAGCTAGGGCTTCTAGTTGTGTGAGTGCTTCGTCTGATGCTGTGCTTGCGTCATGGGGATGGATACCTATAACCGCCTTCATATCGGGAAAAAGTTCAGCCTGTTGAACCGCCTTTTCAGATGACGGCAAATCCCACCCTACGTTCATGAACTGAATGACCCCGATGGTTCTGGCTCGTTCCAATACAGCCGGTAAGTCGCTGATGTACTGTTCATTGTTTAGATGGCAATGGGTTTCAACGATTTCCATAGCAACCTCCCTATTTGACTGGGGCACCGCTGGGTATATCGTTTTCTACTGATACTAATCCAAGCTCACTGGCTGCGGAGGCCGCCAAAAGCATGCCCTCTGAGACAACGCCCCGAACCTTAGCCGGTTTAAGGTTAACGATGACAACAATGCGCTTTCCGATCAGATCTTCGGGCGCATAATGCTGAGCTATACCGGCAACAATCTGTCTTGTTTCAGCACCCACTTTAATTTGCAGGCACAGCAGCCGGTCTGCCCCTGATACTGGTTCAGCCTCTACAACTTCGGCAACTCTAAGATCCAGTTTAGCAAAGTCGTTAATACTCACCATAGGTTTAGTGTCAGCTTGTGGTTTCGCTTCAGCTTCCTTTTGGATTTTTTCCACCTCTGGTTTCTCCTTTCTGTCCTCATCTTCGTGAACTTCATCCGGATCAAGCCGCGGGAAGATGGGATTGCCTTTTTGCACCTTGGTTTGCGGCTCGGTACCGCCCCACGTGGTATCTTCAATGGTACAAGTTTCAATGTTTTTGCCAGTCCCGAGCTGGGTCCACATTTTAGCGGCACTTGTCGGCATAAATGATTTGACCAAAAGGGCCAATATGCGCAAAGTCTCTGCTAAATGATACAGAACAGTATCTAATCGATCATGATCGCCTGCTTTGTTGAGTGCCCAGGGCGCTGCTTCGTCTATATATTTGTTGGTGCGGCCCACCAGGCGCCAAATACTGGCCAAGGCAGCGTTGATCTCCAGCCGATCAATGTGCCCGCCAACACTTCCAACAGTCTGCCGGGCCTTATCTTGTAGAGCCTTTTCCAGTTCCGTAAAACTGCCGCCTGAGGGAATGACGCCGTCTCTATAGCGATCAATCATGGCCACACTGCGGTGGAGCAAGTTGCCAAGATCATTGGCAAGATCGGCATTAATTCGCTCAATTAAAGCCTCTCGAGTAAAACTGCCATCTTGGCCAAAGGATATTTCTCTAAGCAAAAAATATCTGATGGCATCGACACCGAATTCATCGGCCAGTTCCATGGGATCGACTACGTTTCCCCTGGATTTGGACATTTTCTCATCGCCAAACAACAGCCAACCATGACCAAATACTGTTTTCGGTAAGGGTAAATCCAAGGCCATTAAAAGGATCGGCCAAATAATAGTGTGGAATCGCGTAATCTCTTTGCCTACAAGGTGCAGTTCCGCCGGCCAGTATTTGGCGAATTTAGCCTCATCATCCAAAAAACCTGCACCCGTCAAATAGTTGGTAAGCGCGTCCACCCATACATATATCACATGTTTTTCATCAAAGGGAACCGGTATACCCCAATCGAAGGTCGTGCGAGATACACACAGATCCTCGAGCCCGCTTTTGATGAAATTTACCATTTCATTGCGTCGGCTTGCCGGTCGAATAAAGTCTGGGTTCTCTTTGATATGCTCGAGGAGGCGTTCGGCGTACTTGGAAAGCTTAAAGAAATAGCTTTCTTCCTCGATGAGTTCCACCGGACGGCCGCAGTCTGGGCACTTGCCGTCTTCCAGCCTTGTTTCTACCCAGAAGGCTTCACACGGCGTACAGTACCAGCCTTCATAAGTATCCTTGTAGATGTCGCCTTTGTCGTAAATCCGTTGAAATACCTCTTGGGCTACTTTATGGTGGCGTGTGTCAGTTGTGCGGATGAAATCATCATAAGTTATATCGTATTTGTCCCAAAGCTGCTTAAAAGTACCTACAATTTCATCCACATAGGCTTTAGGCTCAACTCCACGGTCTTTTGCGATCCGCTCAATTTTCTGACCGTGCTCATCTGAGCCGGTTAAAAACAAGACATCCTTACCGTTAAACCGGTGCCACCGGGCGATTGCATCAGCGGCTGTTGATGTATATGCATGCCCTATATGGAGCCGATCGCTGGGATAATAGATGGGGGTTGTAATGTAATACTTGTTATCACTGCCCATACAACTCTTCCTTTCTAAGTCTGCTCTTGATGTTTGCACAGTAAGCTTTTATCCTGCACAACTATACCTGAAATTATTGTTCTAAATAAAAAATCTCCCACACCTGTTTACCAGGGGCGAGAGATTGCTCACGCTTTACCACCCAAATTCGCCACCACCTCGCGGCAGTGGCCTCGACAGGTACGCCGATCCGCCGGTAAAAGCACCCATGAGATCTTTATACCTCGATGCTGTAACGGGCATCTATCCCTTATCTAAAGGAAACCCGGCACATCCTACTGACTTCAAAATGCCCAGGGGACAGGTTGAAGTGTTCAAACTGCGGCTTCCGGGCCATCTTCATCACCACCGGGTAGAATCGGCTTGCACCAAATCCGACTCGCTAGATCTACCAAACTTGAGTGACTACTCCTCCCGTTCATCGCCTTTCCGTGTATGAATTCGTTACCACAACTATACCACAATTCACTTAGCTGTCAAGGTTCTTTGTGTCCAGTCGCAGGTATGTCAATAGCTGCTTGATAAACAGTTCTGCGGGAGATACCAAGAGCCTCAGCCACTTGTTTGATAGCAGTCCTTTTATCTACCCCTTGTCCCATAAGTTCAAGCACTGCCTCAGACAAGGCAGAGGGTGTCAGCTTCTGTTGGGCAATATCTTGTTCGGTCGATGATAACCCTGGGGTAAAGGGGGCCAGCACCAACACACACTCTCCTCTAGGAGCATCAGCCGTGAAATGATCAATTATTTCCCCCGGCAGGCCCCGTATGATCTCTTCATGGATTTTAGTTAGTTCTCTGCATACTGCCAACGGGCGCTTAGGCATTATGTCATAAATAACCTGCAGGGTATCTAACAGCCTATGGGGAGCTTCATATAAAACCGCTGTATGGGGCCATTTGGATATATCCTTTATAAACAGCCTTTTCCTGCGGCGATTTCGAGGCCCAAACCCCCAAAACGCAAAAGCATCAGTAGGAAACCCTGCAGCGGTGAGCGCGGCAACTACGGCGGTGGGACCCGGTATTGGAATTACGGGGATTTCCGCTTCAATGGCTTGCCGGATAATCTCTTGTCCCGGATCGGAAATCCCCGGTGTGCCGGCATCAGACACTAAAGCAATATCAACACCCGACTTCAGCTTGTCTATTAGTTCGAGCGTTCGGGAAATTTCATTATGCTCATGGTAACTTATTAAAGGTTTGTGAATTTCATAATGATTGAGGAGCTTGCGGGTGCGTCTTGTATCTTCTGCAGCGATCAGTTCTACCTCATCCAAAATTCTAAGCACCCTTAAAGTAATGTCCTCCAGGTTGCCGATGGGTGTGGCACATATGTACAGCCTTCCGATATCTTTTTGCACCCAACCATCCTTCCACAAACAAATTTAGGTGTCGAAGTTTGCCGAGATTAAAGCCAGCTTTACGTCTCGGCTTTTTGCTTTGATCTCATGTTCCCGCTTCAGAGCTTGGCTTTTTGAGGAATATGTCTCCGTATAGAGCAATTCCACCGGTCGGCGGGCCCGGGTGTATTTG
>JAAYQZ010000162.1 GCA_012519025.1 Bacillota bacterium | reverse complement strand
CGAGGTATAAATGTGGAGGGGCCTATTTTGGAAAGGGACTTAGAATCCTTTGTAGGAGCCTTCCCAATGCCCATTTCCCATGGAATGACCGTGGGCGAACTGGCAAGGCTTTATAACGAAGAATACGATGTTGGAGCAAAGCTGACTATTGTTCCCATACAAAATTGGACGAGGGATAAATGGTACGATGAAACTGGCCTTAAAGTCTGGATAATGCCTTCCCCCAACATGCCCACACTTGATACAGCCACTGTATATCCCGGCACCTGTCTTTTTGAAGGTACAAATGTGTCTGAAGGGCGGGGCACCACACGGCCTTTCGAACTGATTGGTGCGCCTTATATTAATGCATATGAACTAGCCAATTACCTGGAAAATCGGAAACTGCCGGGAGTCTTTTTCCGACCGCAAAGCTTTATCCCAAGGTGGGGCAGGAAATATGTTGAGAAATGGATACATGGTATCCAGATTCATGTTACCAATAGAGATGCTTACCTTCCCGTTCGCACAGGAGTAGAAATAGTCTCAGCAATCCACTCTCTCTACCCAGATGATTTCAGTTTCCGTCCCGAGTCGTTTGACCGGTTATCTGGCACCCAAACTCTGCGAACATCTATAACGAACAACCAGACTGTGGAGGATATAATTGAATCCTGGCAGAAGGGACTGGAAGAGTTTAAATCAATACGCGAGAAGTATCTGATTTATTAGGGGCCGGGCTGAACGCAATTAAGCCCATAACTTACCTATTGGGGTGGTACTTTGGCGAAGCCGGTACCACCCCAATCTATGCTGAAACCGCTGAATCGAAATAAAAACACTAGACAGCTGGCAGATCACCCGGTTACGATAATCGATCCTTCACAGCGGCGTTGGGCAAAGAGGCGGGTCATACAGCTGCCATGTGATGGGAAAATGGAATGGGGAGGATGCTCCCACTGGATGCAATGGAAACCTTATCTAATTAACCAAAAGGTCCTTCTGCGCTTCTTTAGAAAAGAGCCTTTACGGCAGGCCACAGCATTGGCATTTCGCTAGTTGTTCTTTCTTTACTTAGTGCTGCCAGAAGTTTGGCTTTACAGGTAAATACTATCCCATCAACATCTCCCGCAGTATAGCTTTCCTTTCGGCAATTTCCCAATCAAACTCTACCAACGCTGATTCTCCTGCATTCCACTTATAGTTTTCCAATACCTCTTCAACCATGGAGATGGCATGTAAGGCGGGTTTCAAATGCCCTTGCTGCTGAAGTGATTCAATCCCGGCAAGAATCTCATCATACATTCCCAACTGCAGCCATGCTGCCAGGGATACATTGCGCTCCATTTGAGCCGCCGGATTCCGCTGATAATACCTCCAGTCTCGCTTTAAGGCCGGTTCAACGAGTTGAATAAAATTTTCCCTGGCCTCTGATGCCAGGCTTTTTTCGGAAGAGACCAGTATGGATTCTCCACGGATGCGTCCGTCCCTAGTTTTGCAACCGGCATAAGAAAGCCAGTTAAATGAGCCTATAACAAATATACGGCCATCGGCAATTATCTCTTTGCGGTGGTGATTACCTGCCCAGATAAACGAGACACTGGGCAGTCCACCGGGCTGTCGTACACTGCTGAAGCGTCTGACCCAATCCCTGTTTTCCTCCCGAATTTCCTCAGTCAATTCCCGGTCAATTCCCCAGACAATGATGATCTTGGTGCCCTTCCTTGCGGCTTCCATGAACGGTTCGATTAAAAAACCCATTGCATAATCTCTCACCCACGGGGCTACTAACAATAGTTCACTTTTGGCCTCTTTAATGATCTCCAGGAACCTGGGTTTGATTTGAAAATCGACCAAAAACTCCCAGGATGGAGCTGCCTCGCTTCCGGCAGGTGGTGAGAGGCGCAGATCTGTTACCTTTTGTACAAATTCTTCGTAGTGGGCCCGAGTGTAATCATCATCCTGTTCACTATCATCCTCAAGTTTTGGATCTTGTATTAACAGCCCCGTTGTTAAGAGAATTTCCTCCGGGTTGAAATACGGCTCAAGCTCAGGATGAAACAACTCGCTTGCAAGGTCAAACACTCTTACTGCAACGTCTTGATGAACCACATCGTGTATCAAGAAAAGACCTACATCCCGTCCGAAAATCCCGGACTTCTTGGGTATCTCCACCGCCTCTATAAGTCTATAACCGTAAAAAGGATCCCCGGGATTCATGTCTCTCAATCCTTGATTTAGATCACCTACCTTTGGGTCTAAAGCCGCTCCCAGGGCGCCCTCTACTTCTCCAACCAGAAGTTCATTGTACTCCAAATTATATTGTTTGAAAGGATGGTTGGGCCCGAACAGCTGCAGTTGGTTTGTGAGGATGTCACCACAGACGACAAGGTTCTTCTCAACCTCGGTTTCTTGACTCAGCCGCTTATGCACCTTTCTTCCCTTGCAGGTGGCAGTAATGGGGGCGGCGATTCCACCGTTTTCCTCTAGCAAACCCCTGTTCTTCAGGCTGCAGTAAAGAGGTTGAATTAGATCGAGATCAATACCCGTAACTTTATGAAATATATTTGGATCGGGCTGAAAGGACACGGCAGCTTTAAGCATGAACTGTTCAAGCAAATTCAAACCACCGCTGTAAGTAAGGGTACACTCAAAATGGGTCAGTTTCACTGGGATCTGTGCAGGCTGTGCAAAAATCACATGATACCCTACACCTAAATTCAGTTTCGGCAGTGCCTTTTTATGTAAATCCTCATCAATCCATGAGGAACCTGTGAACATCAGTCATACCTCCCTGCCCGGCAATGGTAGTCCTTATATTGCTGTAGATTTTGGTGGCATCCCGCTGGGCTGATTCACAAAACAGGCTGCCGCAGCCGATCAAGATCAGCAGCTCCTGAGCCCGGGACATGGCAACGTTGACTCGCTCGGGGACCCGTGCGTGCCCCACATTCCCGAAGGAGTTGTTTCTAACCATACTGATTATTACGATGGGATACTCCATCCCTTGGAAACGGTCAACTGTGCCAATTTTTATTTTTAAGTTGGGATAATCTCCGCGGGAAATCATCTGCCTGATGCGTCTTTCCTGTGCTCCATAAAAAGTAATTATGCCTACTTCCTTCGGTTGGTTCCCTTCACCCCAGGAAGCGTTTAACTCCTTTAATGCCCTTTGCAAGATTTTTATCTCTGTTACATTAACGTACGAAGTTCCTACTCTCTCTTCTTCATAATCTTTAAACTGGGGGACATCGACCCACACCACATTGTTGTAATCTGAGAAGATTTCACCGCCACAGCCGTGGTGGCGTTTCTTATCAAGCGATAAATCACCGTGTTCCAGCTCATAGTCGTAGAATTGGTTGACTACCTCCAGGATGGATGAATGCATGCGGTACTGCTTTTTCAGCATCGTCTTATATCCCGATGACGTATCATTCCAAAGCTGGGCAAATAGGGATTTCATAATGTATTGTAGTTCATCTTGTGGCGTGCCGAGTTCTTCAGCCAGTTCTGCCAAAACTTCATAACCAATCATTGGAGGCAACTGCCTATCGTCACCAACTAAAACAATTTTCTTGCCGTGTAGCAGCGGCAGCAGCAGCTCCGGTGGTGTCGCCTTACTTACCTCATCAACTACCACATAATCAAAGCTGCCGTAATCCGAAAAATCCTCCCTGGCGGTCAAGGAACAGGTGGCACCTACGACATTGCTGTTTTCCAAATAGAAGCCCGAAAGCTGTCTTTCTTCGAAATAGCTGCGCCGCTTTAGTGCATCCAACCACTCTTTAGCAAAATCCTCGGCCGGGGCCATGTTTTTCTGTATGTCATGGAGTTCGTCCATTGTTTGGGGATACTGTTGAACCAGAACTTGTAAGTAGCCGGGAGCATGGATATCCCCGGCTGCAGGCTCAGGCCAACCAAGTAAAGCATAAAGCCGTGCATGCATTGATTGCCATTTTTCTCGAAGCCTCTTTAGCTTATCTTCCGATTCCTTGATCTTCCGCGTAAGAACCTTTACCTCCACCTCAACAGCTTCCACGGTATTGAAGGCGGATTGCAGCGACCCATCTATTTCTTGGACAAGGCCCTGAAACTTAAATCTAGTGTGTTCCAACACGTGATCGAGGAACTCTTTAACGGGAAAGTCAAGGAAGTCTTCCAACAGCGCCATGTTTCTATTCAATAAAAGGCGCCAGTCGCTAATTATTGCATCATCAACCTTGTGAAACTCGCAATTTTTAAACGCTGCTGCGCATTCCCTAAAGCTTGGTAGGGTCTGGATGAATGGGGCTGCATCTAATACGGCATCAAGAAGGCGCTTTTCTTTTTGAAGCTTGTTTACCACCTTGCGGAACGCCTCGGCCCATTTTTGCTTCTTCCACTCAAGTTCCTCAATCTTTTGATTTTGGCTGTTGAGGCTCCTGCTTAAATCGCTTCGTATACTATTATGTTTTGCAATCAAGCGGTCTATTGTTCTATCAAGCAGCCTATTAAATGCATCGGTGGCCTCTGCTTCCATTTTTCTAAAGGATGCCATCTCATAATTCAGTTGTCTTTGCCAGTTTCTTGATAGGTCCTGCATTGGTACCAAGCCCGCACGGAGCACCGCCAGTTGGGTGCTTCGCCGCATGGTGCGGCTTACAGCGACCGATGGACCGCCAAATAACGAACGAGCAGAATCAAACATTAATTGGCCCAGCTGCCCCACGGCCGCAGCGACACCATCACCTGAATATTCCTTGACAAGGACAGTAATTCTGTTCACTACATTCTGCACAACCCCAGGATCCGGTGCATCCACTCGAATCTGTTCAATACCCGTACGTTCGGCAAATGTCCGCAGGCTTGATTCGTTGCCCCCCTGTATGGGAAACTCCGCTTTTCCCCGCAAATGGGATTCAATTCGTGCCACGCCCTGTTCCAGTTGGGTTACGCCGAATTTTATGTAATGTAGACATTGATCCAGCCAAAACAACGCCATTTCTGCCTCTATTGTCTTGTCCATGAGGAGTTTGGTTTTGCTTCCCAACTCAACCAACAGCTCCCCTTGAACAGGCTTGTCTAACTGTTGAATTGCGGGGAAATATGCCAGGGCTGACCGATGAGCCCCCTGGGCCTTTTTGGAGAGCTGTCGCCACTGGGCAAAATCAATTCCATCATTCTTGAGATTCTCTAATTGCTGAACAATTGTTGTTTGCCTCTGAATCTCTTCAAACAGCCTGTACTTCCCATTTTTTGCCCTTTGTAATGCTATTTCAAGGGGCTTTTCTTCACTCTGGACCTGGGTGTATTGAACAAGTTTGGCAGAGAATGCGGAGATTTTACCCACAAATTGTTCGGATTCACGCAGTGCGGTCACCAAGGGCAGCCTGTGTTTCTCATACCAGATTTGAAGATCCAAGGCCTTTACAAGTAATGACCAGTTTGTGCCGTGATGGTACCCGGGATCCTTTATGAAGGAAAGCGAATTGAGTTCCCCGCTTAAGGCTTCAACTTTTCGCTTGAATGAGGTGGAAATATCGTCTTGCGGCAGTGTATATGCCTCTTTCTTTTGGAGCTTCTCTCTTAAACCTTCATAGTCACCTTCTATGAACAATGAACCGATGAGCCCAATTTCCGACAGATTGCTTTCAAACCCGGCCTTCTCTGCCTTAAGATCCTCTATGATCCTTTTTTGGGCTGCCTGTTTGCCTAAGGCCTCTTTAAGCTCACTTCTGGGACTTTCTACATCTTGCAGGATATTGAAGTACCGCTTGGCGAAGGCAAAATGTTTGTCCAGCTCAGCTATTTTGTCTGCGGTTGAATAGTAGTCATCCCAATCAGAACTGCACCTTCGTTGTATGTTGTCAAGCCAGTGGCTGACCACATTAGTAGGGTGTAGAGGTAAAGTTTCCCCATCTATAGACGCCTCATTGCCAAAACGAATGGGACGGATGTTGGTGCTGCCGATGAACTTTGCCAAAACATTGTCTACCGCGAGATTTGCCTGAGATGATACAAGTACCCTTTTACCTCGCATTACCGCTTGTGCACACAGCTCCGCAATGACGGTGGTTTTGCCGGTACCCGGGGGACCCTTAATCAAGTAGAAGTCCTCTGCATTCAGCGCACCAATGATAGCTTCTTTTTGGTAGTCATCTAATTTTTGATTCTGAAAAACGTATTTGCCTGGATCATGTCTGTCATTTTCAGTAGAACCTAAGTAGTTCTCCAGATCGAAAAGGATTTTGCCGAGATTTGCATTCTTGGCTTGCCCCTTTGCCAAGCGATCCATGGCATTTTTCTGGCGGTTGATCTCCACAACTTCCCCGAAACTGCTGTAGTACAGTTTGGATGTATCGGGAAATTTAAAGCGGCCTCTGTGCAGCGCATCGGCGAAGGCATCATCTAGTTCCAATTCAATTTGGCCGCGACTTTGATTAAAGTTAATTAAAATACCCATTGGCACGCGGTTTTCGGATAAGACAATGTCAAATCTGTCGTTGAGGGAGCCTTTAAGTTTGTCTGTCAGCCCTTGGGGCCAGTCATCGAGATCCAGCCGCATTGTAAGTCCGTCTTCACTGATGTGAAAACAGTTGAACACCAGCGAATAGGCCTTTTGTTCTGCTAATGCTTCAGTGATTTTGAGATATGTTTCCCAGTCTTCCACTCGGTTGTAAATAGTAGATTGGTATTCATGTGGGAAGGGCAGTTGTTTGATCTTTTCCCAGAAGTCATCTGCCAAACCCCCGACAAAGGAAGGCATGGTGGCTTGATCATAAAAATGCAATACGACTTCCTGGTTCCATGCCGTCTGAGTTGCTGCCATACGGCGATTGAGCGCGGCGGAGATTATGACGAATTGCTTTGGTGTATCCCCCGGCACTCCCCTAAGGCTGAGACGCCGTTGGGGAAAGTGAATTTCGAATATGTCTCTTGTATCTTTGCTACTTGCCGGTTCAAATCGACACACAAAACAGGTTTTTTCCTCACCTATTGAGACAAGGTTTCTAAGAAGTGTCCTTGCTTTTTCCATGGCCGCATCCCGGCTCAAGCTGCGTTTATCGTTTCCAAGAATATTGACGAGGTGTCGAGCCGCGCGGTTCGTTAGTATTAAACATAAAACGGGGCTTTGCATGAAGGGTTTTCACCTCACGTTTTACGATTGAGAGTATGGTTTCTTACCTACTACGCCATAAGAGTAAAACCGCCTTGTGGCGGCATAGATCCTTCGCTTGTTATGTAGTTTTCTATAGGTAGTGTCAGGATAGTTAAACTACACTACCTGCATACATTTTTTCGTCCATTTGATGTTAATTCCTTCTAAAAGATGGGCTGGTATGTTACAGAAAAACAGTTTTTAATGTCTCTAGCAACGCCTTGGTCAACCCAGGAAATTGCCGTGGCATCATGGGAAGTGGTCTGGCACTAAAGTTCATGTTGCGGTGCCCAGAAATGTATGACGACTACAAAGACAAATGTCTGCAGTCGTCCACGGTGTCTGTCAAGCTAGTTGTCGTTAGAACCCCTTTCTCATCTTTTAAGAAACCTGCTGTCCATCAGAAACGTCTGTTTTTTAGTTCTGGGGGTTTAACCACACTTTGTTGTTGATGCTCCAGTTCCGAATGTCCCTCGACCACCTTTCAGGGTGTCGGATTTTAGCGGCCTCATAGATTTGTTTCGGACCTTCCAAAATTGCTTCACCACGGCTACTGTGCCTTTGTTCAAGAGTTCAATAGTTTAGACCGCTGTGATGGTGATCGTTGTTGTACCACCTCACGAAATTTAGTGCCCACACCCTTGCGTGATCAATGTCCTTAAACCCCGATGCCGGATAGCCGGGCCGGTATTTGTATGTTTTAAACGCCGACTCCACAAAGGCATTGTCATTGCTAACTCTGGGACGGCTTCTGGAGGGGGTTATACCCAATGTATATATCGTTTCCAAAAATGAGGCCTCCTTCATCGGGCTGCCATTGTCAGAAT
>JAAYQZ010000026.1 GCA_012519025.1 Bacillota bacterium | reverse complement strand
TGAGAGGGCCAAGTACTAAAGATAGAATGTTGGTGCTGATCAGCCTTTCCGGGCTCATGCCTCGAAAACCTGCAGCTGTCCACGCCAGCGCCGCAGGAAGAAAGGCTGTCCACAGCGGAAATGTCAGAAACGATTTTATCGAGACTGCGACACATGCAGCTCCATCGGCCAAGGATGCGGCTAGACCGTAAAACAGTGCGGTAATCACAGTGCATCACCTCTTACTGTTAATGCCCCATGCACAGGAATTCTGGTGGGTACCTCTTTGCCGGGTAAATAAAGACGAACAATGAGCTGCCCTTCAACCTGCGGCTCAACGCTTTGAGCAAGCAGCGGCCAGTCTTCTTCAACCAGGACTGTGCTTACAAGAAAACTTGCGTTTCCATCGGGGCTGATGTCGATCGGCACTCGATCCGATATAATAATTCGATAATAGCCCAGTGTTACTGAGCGCTCTTTAATGGCAAATTCCAAAGACTCAATTTCAGCTGCATATCCCACATCAGGGCTTTGGAGTTCGAGTTTCAATGTTATTTCCTTTTGAGATTGTTGATTTTCAACAGCGGCGGAAATCAAGGTGGTGTGAGTGTTTTGGGTCCATTTGAGATATTTATAATAATTGGAGCCTACATTGCAAACAACAAACAAAGCGGCAAATACAGCAATCAAGGCGGTGGCCCCGGCAATATAGCTGAAGCGTTTATTTAACTGTTTTTCTATAAGGGCCATGAAGTTCCACTCCCGCCAATGGAATAGTGCACTACTTTTGGTACTTAAACAACTGGTATGAGAATCCTGCGTCAGGTAAATAATTACAGGGATTTCCCGTGTTTGATTTTAGGCAGTGGAAAGGATACGATATGAACATGAACTTTTTCAACGAAAGGGAATTTTAGCAAAGCGCAGTCAAAAGTAAGGGGTGTGGATTCATGGCAAATATATTAGAGCATCTTAAGCCTTACCGAGGCCAGATCATTGTTGTGGCTTTTTTGCTTTTGGTACAGGCAATAGCCAATCTGTACCTGCCCAATCTGAATGCGGATATAATCAACTTTGGGATTACACAAGGGGACATGGGTTATATCGTAAGAACCGGGGGATTGATGCTGGTCGTTACATTTCTAGTGGGAATTTGCGCTCTCATTACAGTCTATTTGAGCTCCAAAACAGCGATGGGATTTGGAAAAGATCTCAGGCGAAGCCTATTTTACAGGGTACAGGGGTTGTCCCAAACGGAAGTTAATATGCTGGGGACACCTTCTTTAATAACTCGTACCACCAATGATGTGCAGCAAATACAAATGGCGGTGGGTATGGGGTTGAATGTCATGATTTCTGTACCGGTGATGGGAATAGGCGGCGTTATTATGGCACTGAGGCAGGATGTTGTACTGTCTATTTCTATTATTGCCTTAGTACCGCTTTTAGGGATTTTCTTGGCGGTGTTGATGAGAAAGGCATCACCCCTATTTAGGTCAATGCAGAAGAAGATCGATATGCTTAATCGAGTCGTACAGGAAAAATTGGCCGGGGTGAGGGTAATTAGGGCCTT
>JAAYQZ010000161.1 GCA_012519025.1 Bacillota bacterium | reverse complement strand
GCAGTTGTTCTATTAACAATCATCAAGGATTTGCTGGAACGGTATTGCGCACGTCAAAGGCAGGAGGAGGCATTGTCGATGTCCTTGATGGATGGGTGCAAGGTACGTTAAGTGCAAGTGCAGGCGGCTCTCTTGAGCTTAAAGGTGTAGGGCGTACATCCCTAAAAGCGGGTAGTATTTGTATAGATAGCCCCCTAGCTTATCCTAATCAGACTTTTAGGTGGCCATAGGGGCAAACATAACAGCACAAAAGGGCTTGGGCACGTTAAAATCATGTCGCATCAGGGAAATAGGGTGCCAAACGAATTGATTAGGACCGAAGTGCAAGGGCATTTAGACAAACACCTAACTATCTTGACAACATATGCGTCCTTTTGACGTGCAAATACTGGAGGAGGCATACATGCGATTTCTTGACATATTGGAGAGAACCCTAAAACAAGACAGGCGTTTTGTAGGTGAAGATGGGAGAATCCTGAAGGCAAAAGTTTACGATGCCTGTATGGGTATGGACGAATTATTGCTTGAGTTGCTTATGAGCAATGAAAACCTAAAATCTCACTTCTTCGCAGACGTTAATGGAACCTTAGTCTTTGATAAGATGAAATTCGCTTGGGTACTAGAGTCACGCGAATTCTTGCCTGACAGCTATACTATGTTCAAGAACAAAATCGGATTAGCTGATGAAAAGGGTAATCTCATCAGTCAGCGAGGGGACGTGACACTTGTTTGGCCCTACAAAGATTGCGTTCTTGAGGGCGGTCAAACCAAGGAAGACCAAAAACGAGACGAGATTTTTTACAACGAAACGCTTGCACCAGATGAAGTGTCAAGATTGCTGTATCCAAAGGTCTTCACCAATGCTAAACGCTACTCTAAAGATGGTGTCGAGGAGACTACCGAGATTGAAGATACTGATAATCTAATTATCAAGGGAAATAACCTGCTAGCATTAGCGTCATTGGTTAGGCGGTATGAGGGAAAGATTAAATGTATCTATATAGACCCGCCGTACAATCCAACGAGTCCGGCTAACACGTTTGCCTATAACAACGCTTTTAACCGTTCATCGTGGCTTGTATTTATGAAAACCCGCCTGGAAATGGCTAAACGACTGCTTCACAAAGACGGCGTTCTTATTGTCACTATTGACAAGAACGAACAACCTCGTCTGCATATCTTGATTGAAGAAATTTTTCCTGACAGCAATGTTGACTGTATAACGATTGTACACAATCCACGCGGAACTATTGGCACAAACTTTTCATATACCCATGAATATGCCATTTTTGTGACACCAAAGGGTAAGAAAACAATCGGCAATAGAAAATTAAAGCCAGAGGAAATTGACTGGTCGCCTCTACGAAACTGGGGTGGAGAGTCGTTACGCACTGATGCCAAGAATTGCTTTTACCCGATTATTGTTGAGGGCGATGAAATTGTGGGGTTTGGCGATGTTTGCCCTGACGATTATCACCCACAGCAAACCGTGAAGCGTGGCAATCAGTATTATGTCTACCCAATTGACAGCAAAGGCGTTGAACGTAAGTGGCGTTATGCGCGACAGACTGTAGAAAGCATTTGGGACATTTTGAGGGTTAAGGAAATAAAGGGTGGCTTTGACATCGAAATCGGAAAAGATTATGGAACATATAAGACGGTTTGGATGGACCCAAAGTATGATGCGAGTGTTAATGGAACACAATTGCTAAAAAGCATTCTTCCTGATACAGAGTTCACCTATCCAAAATCGCTTTATAACGTTATTGATTGTATTGCCGCTGTTGTTGGAGGAGACAAGGAAGCCTTAGTGCTTGACTTCTTTGCAGGTAGCGGGACAACTGGTCACGCCGTTATGGAGATTAACAAAGACGGGGGCCATCGGAGGTTTATATTGGTCGAGCAGATGGATTACATTGAAACGGATACATTACCACGTAATGTCGCGGTTATGAAGTCAATTGCTCCCACTTCAAGTATTGTATACTGCGAACTAATGGAACAGAATGAGGCTATTGCCTCAGCACTTCAGGAAGCAGATACCTCCGAAGCTGTCCAAGCAATCTTAAGCCGAGCAACAGATGATGGGCTTTTTATTCCTTCTGTATTGCCCGAGGAATTACGCTCTCACATGGATGCATTCGCGGAGTTGCCTTTGGAACAGCAGAAAAGACTTGTAATGGAGCTACTCAACAAGAATAAGCTCTATGTTAATCTCTGTGATGTGGATGATGAAGAACTTGCGGTCAGCGAAGCGGACAAAGCATTTACTCGTAGCTTCTATCGTATGGATGAAAGGAGCACGATGTGAGTTACTATGACGGAGCAATTCTTATATCAAAAAATCGCATCACTTGAGGAAGCTGGTCATCTGCAAGACATGCCCGACTTTATCGAGCAGTGCCTTTCTGAACGCATCGTTCTTCGAGATTATCAACGAAGAGCCTTTCAGTATTTCGTTACCTACTATGGAAATGAGGGATTAAGGAAAAATGAGCAACTCCATACCCTATTTCATATGGCAACTGGCTCTGGTAAGACAGTCATAATGGCTGGTCTCCTCCCCTACTTCTACACAAAGGGCTATCGTAAGTTTCTTTTCTTTGTCAACCAGACAAATATACTAGAGAAGACAAAAGAGAACTTCCTTAACCCCGCATCAGGGAAGTACCTTTTCGCAGAGAATATAGAGATTTGGGGTGAGCGAGTTCCTATCCGTGAAGTTGATAACTTCTCTTTCGTTGACCCGCAGGCAATCAATATCTGTTTTACCACAACACAGAAGCTCCATTTGGACTTAAATTTCTCTAAGGAAAACAGCGTTACAATTGAGGACTTTGAGAACGATAAGATTGTCCTTATCTCTGAT
>JAAYQZ010000160.1 GCA_012519025.1 Bacillota bacterium | reverse complement strand
CTATCGATCTCGGTGTTGGTATCATTAGAAGCCTGAACCGCTAGCTCCCGCATTCTCTGCAGAATAGCATGGGTCTCATTCAACGCACCCTCGGCGGTCTGGATCAAGCTGATACCATCCTGAGCATTCCTGGCAGCCTGCTTAAGGCCACGAATCTGGCCTCTCATCTTCTCACTGATCGCAAGGCCTGCTGCGTCATCCCCGGCTCTATTAATTCTAAAGCCTGAAGACAATCTTTCCATACTTTTGGCGGCATTCGCCTGATTTGCACCCAACTGACGATGGGCGTTAAGTGCCATGATGTTGTTATTGATTCTCAATTAATATACCCTCCTTGATGTTTTGACCTTGCCCTTCCCATCCTTGGGGTGGGCTTTTGTCGATTTTGCCTTTCAATACTAGTATCGGCATGGGGTGGGGACAACTTTAGCCTTTTTAGGAAATTGTTGTGTTAAAGATATACCCGGGTGGGATTTTGGCTAAACAGGAGGAAATTGTGTTGAGTGTTTTCACACTAATGCAGGATATTGCGATCTCTTGATGAACTTATGATTGTGTCTAATAATTGCATGTCCCTTAACATTGTGTTTATCTATATGAGGAGGTAGCTAGGCATGGCAAGTGCAGCAGTAAAAAAACGACGGATCCAAGGATTACTGTTTATTTCACCTTGGTTGATCGGGTTTTTAGCCTTTACGTTGTACCCATTTATAAGTTCAATCTACTACAGCATGACAGCTTATGATGTGATCTCACCTCCGGAGTTCATAGGTTTAGAGAACTATGTCAATATGGCAGAAGATCCTTTGGTGAGAAAGGCGCTGTACAACACGTTCTACTACGCGGTGTTTGCCATACCGCTTAGTACCATTTGGGGAATATGTGTGGCGCTTTTACTTAATCTGAAGGTAAGGGGCATGACCCTTTACAGAACGCTGTTTTACATACCCAGCATCGTGCCGGTGGTAGCGTCAAGCATGGTTTGGCTTTGGTTGTTGAATCCTCAGTACGGGATCATCAATGGATTAATTTATCTGTTCTTCAACCATCCTGGGCCAGGTTGGTTTGCCGATCCTAAGCTGTCGAAGATGTCGTTGGTGTTTATGAGTCTTTGGGGGATTGGACAAACTGCTTTGATCTATCTTGCCAGTTTGCAGGATGTACCGGAAAGTCTCTATGAATCAGCTGATCTGGATGGCGCAACTACCCTACAGAAAGTCATCCATATCACAGTACCCATGATCTCCCCGGTAATTTTGTTTAACGTAATTATGGGTCTGATCGGCACCTTCCAATACTTTACACAGGCCTACATTATGACAGGGGGAGGACCTGCGGATAGTACATTGTTTTACGCTTTATATCTATACAACAATGCCTTCAACTTCTTTAAGATGGGCTATGCCTCTGCCATGGCCTGGCTTATGTTCTTGGTAATCTTCGTTATGACTGCCTTAACGTTTAAGGCATCATCCCGCTTTGTCTACTATGGTGGTGAAACTCGGTAGTCTAGGGAGGTGGGATAAGAAAACTTTTAGCTGGAGGGACAACATTTATAAGGAGGTTACATTAAGTGTTAAAGCGACGTTGTAGTTTAGTGCTTACGGTGATCATGATTGTTTTGCTTGCAGCCGCACCCACATTTGCCAAGACAAAGATCACTTATTGGCATCAGTGGACCGGCCAGTGGACTAAGGTGCTGGAAGACATTGCCCAGATGTTTAATGAGTCCCAAGATGAGATCGAGGTTACAGCTGTTGTGGTACCAGAGAACTTCAGGGAGAGACTCATGAGTTCGGCTGCTGTCGGGGATATGCCTGATGTAGTCAGCCTTACCGGTGATGGCAACTTGTATATGGCAGAAAGAGGGCTGTTCCACGCCATCGATAAACTCATGGGTGAAGATGAGTGGAAGCGGTTCCAAGAGTGGGCACTGCCGGTTGTTTGGGAAGTAAATGACTGGAAAGGCCATGTTTGGGCACTAACTCCTTATATCGACTGCCACACTTTGTATTACAACAAACATTTCTTCTCTGAGGCCGGTCTTGATCCTGAGGCACCGCCTCTAACCATTGATGAACTCGATGCCCATGCTGAAAAGCTGACACGCTACGATGCCAGGGGCAATATTGATGTAATTGGGTTCTATCCAAGTGCCGGTGTAACTTACTGGGGCACCGTTTTCGGTGGTGACTTAGTTGATGATCGCGGCGCGCCGAGCTTCCACAAAGATCCTAAGATGTTGGAGGCTATGGAGTGGATCGCATCTTATTCCCACAAATATGATGTGACCAAATTGGTGGCTTTTGAAGCCGGTATCTCGGAAGAGAGAGCAGGGGCCTTGGATCCCTTTATCTCCGGCAAAATCGCCATGCAGCAGCAGGGCCAGTGGGTAATCATTAACCTAGCCAACTACACAGGGGATGACTTCTCCTACGGGCTTGCCCCCCATTCCCCAACTCCTCCGGGAGGCAGGAAGGGCGGTACTTTGGTGCGCTCAGCTTATGGTGCTTTGGCTGTGCCCAAGGGCTCCAAAAATCCTGAAGCTGCACTGGAGTTCATTAAGTTCTGGATCGGCTATGGCTATGAAGCACAGAGGGCCAAGATCTTTGAGTGGGGCGCATGGATGCCCTTGGATCGAGCTCAGAAGATCTGGGAAGAGCCTACAACTGTGCAGTACCTGAACATGTTCCCACAGTTTGCTGCTTTCCGTGATGTCCTGAATATGCAAAGCTGGGCTGTCATGCAGTCGCCGGTGGATTCCTTCTTGTTTGACAGGATCGGGGCTGCCAATGACTACGCGAGACTGCTTGAGAAAGATCCGGCGAAAGCCCTTGAGGATGCTGCAGCTGATGTCATGAAAGAGTTCGACCGTATCAATAGATAGTTTCGATCACCTCCTGCAGGGTTTCCCTGCAGGAGGATACTTTGTCCGAAGGAGTGAAGGTGATGCATCATCAAAAGACCACTTCACGGGTGCTGAACCACCTGGTCCTCATTTTCTTTGCCGCCTTGTTTGCTCTGCCCTTATTTTGGTTAATTTCAACGTCATTAAAGCCAAATACAGAGATTTTTGTCTTCCCTCCTAAGTGGATTCCAAGTCAAGTTTTTTGGGGGCATTACAAAACAGCAATTCAGTTCATTCCTTTCTTCCGCTACTTATCCAACACGATCTTGATCTGTGCTTCCAGTGTGTTGGGCAGTGTAATCTCCGCATCATTGGTCGCGTATGGGTTTTCCCGCATTGCCTGGCCGGAGCGGGATGCCATTTTTGTGGTGGTAATTGCAACTATGATGATTCCCTTTGCTGTCACCATGATCCCCATGTTTGTGGTTTTTAACAAGCTGAGGTGGATCAATACCTTTAAGCCCCTGGTGGCGCCTACATACTTCGGTCCTGCTTTTTACGTGTTTTTGCTGAGGCAGTTTTTCATGACCATTCCTTTGGAATTGTCTGATGCGGCTAGGATCGATGGAGCAAGCGAGTTCTTTATTTATAGAGCTATCGTCCTGCCGTTGGCAAGGCCGGCATTGGCTGTTGTAGCGCTGTTTCAGTTTATCGGTTCATGGAACGACTTTTTGGGCCCATTAATTTACTTAAGAAGTACTGAAAAATATACTTTGGCCTTGGGGCTGCAGCAATTTAGAAGTGCGCTTTTAACTGAGTGGGGTGGGCTCATGGCTGCTAGTACTTTAGTGACACTGCCTATTGTGATTTTGTTCTTCTTTACCCAAAGAACATTTATCCAGGGGATTTCTTTGACAGGTATTAAAGGATAGTACATGCATACCGGCTGAATCACCCTCAGTAAGTTTGGATGACACCCAAAAGGGTGTCATCTTTCTCTTTTGTGGAGACTGCCGCGGTAGAGCTGTTGGGATGAGTAAAGAGCCAAAGCTCCTGCCCCACGTTCCCCACCCCGCCACAGATTCAATTACTAGGCAACCGCACTTCGCCAGCACCTGATCTTAAAGCCAAATACCGGGGATAGGCAAGCCATCTTATTATAATTTGTATCTTTAAGAGGGTATTAATTCTTTATATGGAATACTCAAATTAACCGTCTCTGTTGTGTGATACTTGTCTATTGAGTGACTGTGAGAGAATTCAGGTCAGTTAGCTGCGTTAAAGGGTTCAGACTGGTTAAGAAAGGAGCAGACTGTATGTGTAGAAGATTGTGGATTGTGGTCGGCACTTTGTTATTGGTGGTTTTAATGAGCAGCTCTGTGTTCGCTTACAGTGAAGCACCAATGCTTGCGAAGGAGGTAAAGCAGGGGCTGCTGCCGCCGGTGGCAGAGCGGCTGCCAGAGAATCCTATGGTGATTACACCGCTTAGGGAAGTAGGTAGATACGGTGGCACGTAGGTGCG
>JAAYQZ010000159.1 GCA_012519025.1 Bacillota bacterium | reverse complement strand
TCACAGTGCTAGCTGCGGCAAAACCACTTTGCGTCTTAAAAAATGAAACTAAGAAAAATATGAGTGAGCTGCTCGCAAGTACGGAAAGTATAATGAGCCCAGCTGCCTTTAGGACTGAGGCTAATGGCAAAAGTGTGCCACCATTTGCTAGTATGTAGATTTCTGCCAAGACAAAAGTAGCTGCACACATAATTACACCGATCAAGACAATGCTTACCACATACCCTCCAACAATGGAAGACCTGCTCAGTGGTGAGGAATGAAAGTCTTTCGCTATGCCGCGATGTCTATCATCGATCACCACACTTGCGCCCCCGAGTGTGGTTGTTACAGATGTTATCGCCAAAAGACCGGCCATAATCCAGCTGTCCATGAGAAATCTTGCATTTTCCACATGCCCAATATCTTGGGCAACAGTGTCACCCAAAAACAAGACGTATAGAGCAATGATGATGATGACTCCAAGAAGTGAGAAAAAGACGGCTGTGCGGTCTCTGAAAAATATTTTGAGATTGCGCATAGCAAACAGGATCATTCGCGCATCTCCCTTCCGGTAATGCCAATGAATGCGTCATCCATGGTGCCGGCCAAGACCTCAAACCCCGAAAGGTGGCTTTGACACAGCTCAATTATGGGCAGCGCCGCAAGTGTGTTGGGGATTGGTACGGTGATTATATATGCATGCCGGCTCCAGGCAAGACCCAGTTCCTCTAAAATCCTTTCAACTGCCTCGATACTGGGTTCTTTTGGGTCTATTCGCAGCTTAAGTAAGTCACTTGCATATTTTTCCTTCAGGTCGGCAGGGGTGCCTTTAGCTGCGATCAGACCATGATCGATCACTATGACATAGTCTGCTTCTTGGGCTTCTTCCATATAATGGGTTGTGAAAAACACAGTCATGCCTGTGTCATTCTGCAGTTTGTTGACGCATTCCCAAAGTGTCCTTCTGGTTTGCGCATCGAGACCGGTTGTCGGTTCATCTAAGAAAAGTATCTTAGGTTTGTTCACCAAGGCTCTGGCCACATCGGCCCTGCGGCGCTGACCCCCGGACAATTTGCCGTAAGGGCGATCCAAAAATTCCCCAACCCCGGTTGCCTTTGAGGCTTCCCCCACGGCGTCCCGCAGTGCTTTTCCCTTAAGCCCATAAAACGAACCTCTGGTAAGCAGATTTTCACGAACTGTAAGAAAGTCGTCCAATAAGTGTTCTTGAAAGACCATCCCTATGGAGGTCCGGATCTGATTGTCCGCCTTGCCCAATCGATGGCCATCAATGACTATTTCCCCTTGATCTGCCCTCAAAGAGGTGCTTAAAATATCAATTGTGGTTGATTTACCTGCCCCATTGGGGCCTAAGAAAGCGAAAAGCTTCCCTGTTTCCACATAGAAATCAATGCCTCTTACTGCTTGAACATCTTCATATGATTTGACAAGTCCTTCAACTTCAATGATTTTGCTCATATTCGCCCATCCTTCCGGGCCACGTTTCCGATCTATTCCGATCTGAATCCGACTATCCCACTTTCAATGGAAGGCTTAGAACTCCTGCACAATGTATTTCTTTTAACACTACGGAAGGTACAATGGTAAGAATAAAGTGGTGATCGAAGGGATTGATCCTGGTGGGGTTTAGTGGGAATTGGGAAGGTTGGCTAAAACACCGCCACACTTTGAAGGGGCTCAGCAAAATGCAGGGAAACTGGCAGTGGATGAAGAATTCGAAGAAGAGTTCCAGTCCCCAAATCTTGATTTATTCGTGGGGAGGAAAACATACTACCCGT
>JAAYQZ010000163.1 GCA_012519025.1 Bacillota bacterium | reverse complement strand
GGTCGAAGAAATCTTAGTACGACCAGGGGAGCTAGTAGAAATGGGGGATGTGCTCTTACGCATCGACCCCACGCGTTACAGCTCATCCTTAGGGGAAAGTCAGGCGGAAACCTTGTCGTTAACGGCTAAGGCGGCCCGCTTGGAAGCTATTGCCTCTGGTACGCCCTTAAAAATGCCAGAAGAAATTATAGAAAAAGCCCCTGAGCTAGCAGAAATGGAAAGACGAGTTTGGGAAGCTCGCAGCAATGAGTTGCGCAGTAATTTAGCGGTAGCACAAGAACTCATACATCAGCGCCAACAAGAGTTACGAGAGACACGTGCTAATCGTGATCAAGCGGCATCCAGCTGTGCACTGACCTCCCGCGAGCTAAATATGACTCGGCCATTATTAAAAAGTGGGGCGGTGTCAGAGGTGGATATCTTACGCCTACAGCGCGATGTAGCACGTTACTGCGGTGAGCAAAAAGCAGCTGCGGCACAGTTAGATCGCATCCAATCCTCTATCCAAGAGGCTGAAGAGCGCTTAGAAGAAACTGAAATTAAGTTTAGAACTGAGGCCCGCACTGAGTTATCCGAGGTACGAGCTAAGCTCTCTACGCTTAAGCAAAGTGAATTGGCTCTACAAGATCGTGTGCGTTTAGCCGAGGTGCGCTCTCCCGTGCGCGGTACGGTGAAATCCCTGTTTTCTAATACCGTAGGCGGAGTGGTGCAGCCGGGTAAAGATATTTTAGAAATCGTTCCTATTGATGACACATTGTTGTTAGAGGTGCGTATTAATCCTCGCGATATTGGGTTCTTACATCCAGGTCAGACCGCCAGTGTGAAATTTACAGCCTATGACTTTGTGGTGTATGGCGGTTTGGAGGGGGTATTGGAACAACTTAGTGCCGACACCATTACCGATGAAAAAGGCAATTCCTTTTATATCGCTAAAGTACGCACTGACGATACCTTTGTGGGAGAGGATAACCGCCCTATCTTGCCGGGCATGATTGCAGATGTGCATGTGCTAACGGGTAAGCGTACTGTTTTGCAGTACTTGCTAAAACCTATACTTCGAGCACGTGAAAATGCATTTACTGAGCGTTAATTAGAGAAAACCATGCAGAAAATCTCTGTTTTATTAGTGAGTCGAGACTCCGCGCTACGTCAACATTGGCTTGATATTGAAAATGAGGTGTATGAAATTGACCAAGCCCAGTCAATCATACAAGCGCGTCAATGGGCAGAAAAACACCCTAATGGCCTAGTATTGATTGATATTGCCTTGGTGGATTTTTCAGGCACTTACTGGCAATTGCTGTTAGCCCATCCAACCGTACACTCCTTAGTAGGAAGCCTAAAACCTTCGGATCCAGAAGGGCAAGAAATGCTCATGGCTGGGGCTAAAGCTTATTTTCATGCTTATAGCCCAACCTCTGTCATTGATACCATGCTACAGCAAGTGCATGGGGGCAATATTTGGGTAGGGCAAAGTTTGTTAAGCCGACTACTAAGCCAAGTCTCAGCAAAACTGTCAGAGGCTGCTCCTGCTCCAGCTACCGCTTGGCAGCAAGGTTTAACGCCTAGAGAAATAGAAGTCGCCCAGCGCGCCGCCTTGGGACACCCTAATGCGTTGATTGCAAAGGACTTGGGCATAACGGAGCGCACAGTGCGCGCGCACTTAAGCGCCGTATTCGAAAAGCTTGGGGTTGCAGACAGGCTGATGCTGGCGTTGAAGGTGCATGGAGTTGGGTAGGGGTGGGTTTTTTTACTGAAAATGTAACGGATTGTTTTTTTTTGAGAATAATATGTCGTTTAGTGAATTGTTGTCTAAAGCGAAAATAAAGAATGAGAGTGTTCTTGCCACAACTCCTATCAAGAAGTTCTCTTCAAATCATCCACCCTATGTGCTTTTTTTTGTGGTTTCTAATGGCTTAGAGAGGGCGCACATAGAAATAGTTACGGGTCATAGCTTTCAAAGCTGCTGGGATGAAGGGGTAGAGTTATTAAAACGATGGCGTTTAAGGACTAAAAATTTTCCCATTTGGCTGCGTGTTGAGGTGGTTCATAGTATTGAGTCACTAACTTGGCAACAGTTAAAAGAGAGACTTAATAGGGCAAAGCGTAACTATTTTCGTTTTGGCTTGTCTTTAACTCCTGATTTTAAAAACGCCATGCTTGAGCATGAGCTTTATGCAAATGCTTTACTCTATAAAACAGATATAAGTGTAGCCACTCCAAATGACGTTAATTTAAAAAATTATGGGAAACGTCGATTTGGCCGTGAACTTCTGTGGCCTGAGAATAATGAAGATCTTATTTGGCGCTTTAAAACACGCGCGGTATTTACTGACGGAAAAGAAGTACACCAGATTGAGCATGAAGGGCGTAACAGTGGTTATCGTTTAGTCGATAACTGGGGTGTAGATGCCGTTACTGACATTATTCACACTGGTACTGACCATCTTCTTTTACCTGCTT
>JAAYQZ010000165.1 GCA_012519025.1 Bacillota bacterium | reverse complement strand
GCTCCTTGATGAAGGTGGCGACGTTGGGATTGGACTCCACCGTGCATTCCCACTTCTTCACCCCGAAAACCTCTTCGGGGACCTCGACCTTCATGTCCTGCTTGACCGGGGTCTGGCAGGACAGGCGCCAGCCTTCCTTGGCCTCGAGCTTGGTGAAGTGCGACTCTTCGGTGGGCAGCATCGAGCCACCGCCCTCCTTGACCACGCACTTGCACTGCGCGCAGGTGCCGCCGCCGCCGCAGGCCGAGGGCAGGAAGAGGCCGCTTTCGGCGAGCGTCTGCAGCAGCTTGCCGCCGGCGGGAACGGTGAGCGTCTTCTCGCCGTTGACGTCGATGGTAACGTCGCCGCTGGCGACGAGCTTGGAACGGGCGAACAGGATGATCACCGCCAGCACCACCACGGTGACGGTGAACATGCCGATGCCCAGGACGATTTCGGTATTCATCGTTTGACTGCCTCCTTACAGCTGCACACCGGAGAAGGACATGAAGCCCAGCGACATCAGACCGATGGTGATGAAGGTGATGCCCAGACCCTGCAGGCCCTCGGGCACGTCGCTGTACTTCAGCTTCTCGCGGATGGCCGCCAGCAGGGCGATCGCCAGGCCCCAGGAGAAGCCCGAGCCCAGGCCATAGACCACCGATTCGCCGAAGGTGTAGTCTCGCTCCACCATGAACAGCACGCCGCCCATGATCGCGCAGTTGACCGTGATCAGCGGCAGGAAGACGCCGAGCGCGTTGTAGAGGCTGGGGACGTACTTGTCGAGCAGCATCTCCAGGATCTGCACCGTCGCCGCGATGATGCCGATGAAGGACAGCAGGCCGATGAAGGACAGATCGACGTCGGGCAGTCCCGCCCAGGCGAGCGCGCCATCGGCGAGGAAGGTGTGATAGACGAGGTTGTTGAGCGGCACGACGAGGGTCTGCACCACCACCACCGCGATGCCCAGGCCGATCGCGGTCTCGACCTTCTTCGAGATCGCGATGAAGGTGCACATGCCGAGGAAGAAGGCCAGCGCCATGTTCTCGATGAACACGGCGCGGATGAAGAGGCTCAGATAGTGTTCCATCAGAACGCCTCCTTGCGCACCTGCGGCGCCATCTTGAACTGCGTGTGCTCGACCTGCTCACGCTTCCATTCGCGCAGCCCCCAGATCAGCAGGCCGATCAGGAAGAAGGCCGAGGGCGGCAGCAGCAGCAGACCGTTGGGCTGGTACCAGCCGCCTTCGGTCACCGGCTGCAGGATGGTGATGCCGAACAGCTTGCCGGCGCCGAACAGCTCGCGCACCACGCCGACCGCGATCAGCACCAGGCTGTAGCCGAGTCCGTTGCCGAGACCGTCGAGGAAGGAAAGGAAGGGCGGGTTCTGCATCGCGAAGCCCTCGGCGCGGCCCATCACGATGCAGTTGGTGATGATCAGGCCGACGAACACCGACAGCTGCTTGGACAGGCTGTAGGCGAAGGCCTTGAGGGTCTGGTCGACCACGATCACCAGCGAGGCGATGATCACCACCTGCACGATCATGCGGATCGAGCTCGGGATCTGCGCCCGGATCAGCGACACGAACAGGTTGGAGAAGGCCGTCACCAGCGTGAGCGCGACCGACATCACCAGTGCGGTGTTGAGGTTGGTCGTCACCGCCAGTGCGGAACAGATGCCGAGGATCTGCAGCGCGATCGGGTTGTTGTTGAACAGCGGATTGAGCAGGACTTCCTTCGGAGTGAGCTTGGCCATGATCACGC
>JAAYQZ010000025.1 GCA_012519025.1 Bacillota bacterium | reverse complement strand
ACCCTTTGAAGGCTGGAGCTATGAAAAGATCATGGACGAACTGGGGGAGATCAACTACTATGTCAACGAAAAACTGAATCTCCCCCTTGTCGTGCCGGACGACGATATCTCCGGTACATTCACATTCCACATAGAAGCCGGTGGTGTCAACTTAGGCGATAGCAAAAAGGAACTATTAGTATCCAACAAACAGCCCAGCACCATTCAAATTACCAGTGACAAGGATGTCATCAAAGGTGATGGAAAATCTACTGCTGTAATTACGGCTTATGTGTGGGATCTTTTAGGGCACCCTGTCGATGAAGATGACTGCTTCGTGACATTCACCACCGGTGAGGGGCTGTTTGTCGAAAGTGGCAGTCGGCAGGCTGAAGTTCTTGTTATAGATGGCAAGGCTTCTTTGACCCTGCAGTCACCTCTGATCACCGCAACACAGCCTGTCCGCATTCCTGTTCGGGTAAGCGCGGAAAATAAAGATGCCGGTACAGTTAGTGCCGAAATTGATATCGTCTTCTCCCCCGGTGCCCTCACAGGCAGGCTCCTCAACTTCCAAACAGGATTACCGGAGGCCGGAATAGAGGTTAAGCTGATGCTGAATGGAAAGCCTTTTGATACCGGCTTCACCGATGAAAACGGCTACTACATCTTCGACATTGGCGAACTGGGCAACTATTCCATCGTTGTAGTTTATTATGACGAAGATGGGGATCCATATAATGTCGGCTGCGGCTGCGATGTCAGGGCAGTAGGCGACGATGCCCTCAACTTTGGCCCCCGCATTCTGCAAGGGCGCATCGCGGATCGCATGGAAAACGGCTACGGGCATATTAAGGTGCAGCTGTATGACGAGATGGGTGGTTTCCTTGCAGAAACCACAACCGATGCCAAGGGTAACTACAACTTCCAAATTGATGCCGCCTCGGCGGGCCTAAGCAGCATGTCCAAAGGACTTGGCTTTGCCGGTACCGGGCATTGGCAGGTTGTCGGCATCATCGGGCCTGATCATACCACGAGAAGAAGCGTAGCACCGCTTAAACCCGGGGATGTGCTGCTTAACTTCAAGCTATATGTAGAAAGCGGTGGGCTCGTTACAGATAAACTGACCGGTAAACCTATACCCAAGGCAGAAGTGGGTCTGATTTACTCCGGTGGGCCAAGTAAAGGTAAGCTTGTGGCTTTGCCCATTCACAACGGGAATGCACAGCCCAATCCGGCTGCTGCAGACTCCGATGGAATTTACCGCATGTTTGCCGTCCCGGGAATGTATCAGATTGCGGCTGCGGCTGCCGGTTACCACAACCTCACTACAGCAAGCTTTAGTGCCGGCGGTGCAGTGATGGAAGCTATTTTGCTGATGCCCATGGGTGATCAGGATCTTGAAATAGAAAAGATCGCACAAAATAAATTCGTCGATGTCGGCGGAGAAAGTGCGTTTACAGTAAAACTTCACAACGCGACACCCTACAGCATCACACAAATTGAAATCCAAGACACACTGCCCCTTGGTATGGATTATGTGGAAAATAGCGGTACTCCGGCACCTGTGCATAAGGACGGCAATTTAAGCTGGGTGCTGAAAGACGTAGAACCAGGCACACACCATCTGACCTACAGCACCGTTGTAAACGAAAACGCCAATGTGGGCGATTTGCTGGTAAACAGCGTCAGCGCCAAGATGCACGGGTATGAGACAGTGTTTGAGGCTGAAACTGGGTTTACTGTTGCTGCATGGCCCAAGATGGATATAGATATCAAAGCCGATCGCACCCATGCAGAAATCTCTGATCGGGTCCGCTACAAGATCAAACTGTATAACAACCCCGAGGGACAGACACCCATGGTTTCAAAGGAAACTTGGCTGGAGGTCATCCTGCCCCAAGGTTTTGAATACCAGGCAGGGACCAGCAAGCTCGGTGGAAGGACCTTCCTAGATCCCATCATAGATGGCAGGGTATTGAGGTGGGATATAGGCAGGGCTGTACCCGGTCAAAAACTTGAGCTCGACTTTGCTGTAGGTGTAACCGCAAAGGCCAATCTAACAGATAACATCACTGAAGCTTACGTTGATGGTGTATCTGAGGCCGGCTATCCCTACCGATTCGGCCCATCCAAGGCAAGATTGACCCTCAAAAAGCGCATCTTCGGCACAAGTGCCGCGGTTGTGGGAACAGTTTTCTTAGACTACAACGAAAACGGCAGACAAGATCCTGAGGAACCCGGTGTCAAAGGTGTGGAGATTCTGTTTGACCACGGTTATAAAGTGACGACAGATGCCCGGGGCTTGTATTCCATGGGAGGCCTAGAGCCCGGCACAAGAAGCATCACCATTGACACCACAACACTGCCCTTTGGTTACGGTGTTTTGGGTGCAAGCGGCAAGCAGCATGCTTCCCGCTTCATCACACTGCATCCCAAAGGGTTGGCAGTAGAACATATTGCGCTCATACCTTTGGATGGTGCATCAGGTACCGGCAAAGCTGAGCAAGTCAACTTGAAGGTGGCAGCCGGTTTGGTGGAGCTCACCCTCCATACACAACCATTTAAGATCACCGGCTTTGCCTCCGGCTATATTGAGACAGATATTACCGATGAGTCAAAGCTGGCTGTTCGCTTGGATACACGCATAGATCCAAAAGGTAATACTGAAGATGAACTGTTTCCTGAATGGAGCCGGGGAGATGCCAGCATCGTGAAGGATATGGCACCATCAGCCCATCCTTTATATGTGTCTTTCATCCACCCCAAAGGGACTGTGCTTTATGGAGATTATGATACAACCTGGCAAAGCGCCCCCCGGTATACCAACTACCGGCGCAGAGAGACCGGGCTTAAGTTTACCCATAAACCCGGTATAACAGGATATGTTTTCGGTGAAGGCAGAACCCTCCACACAGACGATATCGCTGCCCGTGGCACGGCAGGACTGTATTATTTAGACAATATCCTAGTGAGCAAAGGCAGTGAACAAGTCTGGCTTAAGGCCATGGCACCGGACGGAAACGGCGGTCTTACAGAGATGGGCCGTAAAGCCATGACTCGAGGGAAGGATTATGAAATCAATTACGAATTGGGAAGCATTTTGTTCAACAGTCCCATTCCCACATACAACGAGGATTTCTATGAGAATTGGATTGAAGTCGTTTATGCCACCCCCGGCCAAACAGAAGTAGAGTATGGGTATGGTCTGGAATGGCGCGTAGGTGAAAGCCCAACAGCTGCTCTAACTTTGGTGGGCGGCCTTGCCGGCGGGTTTGGCCAGGACTATCTCTTGGGGCTGGACGGCTTGGTTGCCAATGAGAGATTCACCCTAACATACAGCGGTGCCGCCAATTTGATGGGAGGTACAGCGCTTTATGTGGACAACAAGCTCAAAGCAGCCGATGCTCTCACAGTGGGCCTTGGGGCAGAGCATGTTCAGGGAGATATCAGCCCCGCCGGTCAAGAAAATCTCCTGCCGGAAGGTTCAAAAGTCTCTTTGAGTCTTAATATAGACTTAGACGACACATACAGCTTGGACCTAAAAACCAAGTATGAGGCCCTAAAAGGCAAAGATGCTAAGTACCAAGATGAGGTGGGAGTGAAATACCATCCAACGGGGGACTTCCAAGCAGAGGCAGGATTGAAATCTGCCGGACCAAATCTGGGTCCTCTCAGCCAAGATCGCACCTTGAGCATTTTTGGCAGAACTATGTGGGATCCAATGGATAGATTGAGCCTCACTGCTTTTGGTGAAGTGCCCTGGCCTTTGGCATTAAATGAATGGCAGTTGGAATTGGGCTCCACCTATGATATGAATGAACAGGCCCAAGCCCGACTTGGCTTTAAATCCAGTTTGGGTAGTCTCCAAAGGAGAAACATCTGGGTGCTGGGCTTGGATGTCCGGCCCGAAGGTTGGCCAAACCTTTATGGGGAGTACCGTTTGGCAGATGATGATACCAGTCAGGAATTGGCCCTTGGCCTTAGACAAGCTTTCCGCCTGGACAGCGGGCTTGCCGTCCGCATTCATGCTGAAAGTGTCACCGGCAAAGACTCAACCAAAGATAAACTCCAAGGCTATGCCGTCAGCCTTGGGCTTGGTTATGATGAAAACCTTGCCTTTAGGCCTACCTTGGAATTGGAGTACGGTATCAGAGATAAAGCCGAGCACGGAAGAGTTGGTATCGGTGCATTCGGTCATATAGAACCGGGAATCACATATGAGGTGATGGCCAATCGCTATTTGGGAGATGCGGCTTCCAACCGAGACTCGATCAAAGAAGAACTTAAGGCCGCTTTTGCCTACCGCGATCAAACCAAGACCGATCACACTGTTTTGGCTCAGTATCTACAGCGTTCCTATGTCTTAGAAGGCAGCACTGATTTTTCTGCCCAAGATAAAACTATCCATGCCGCAGCACTCGATTGGGGCTATCAGATTACTAAGGAGCTTGCCGTGGTGGCCCAAGGGGCCCTCAAACTGACGAGTGAGTCAGCGGCTGATGAAAAGCCTTACAGTGCAGGGGTTTACCTTGGTCAGGTAGGTGCAGAATACAAATTTAAAGAGTACTACACTTTAGGTGGCTACGGACGCCTGCTCGGCGACAGCTACGGGGCTAAGCATTCTGGTTTCGCCGTTGAACTTGCCAGAGAAATCACCGAGGATCTGACCCTGGCTGTTGGTTACAGCACCATAGCCTTAACAGACCCCGATCTAGCAGATTTAGTAGACTGGCCGAGAGACTTTTATCTGCGCTTAAGATTGAAGTTCTAGCCCCAGTCCATCCAGTAAACTGGCAAGACATGCCCAAAGGAAAATGTAAACACGCAAAAGGAGGGTTAACCACCCTCCTTTTATTGTTTAAATGTGGGGATGAATTCTCGGCGGTATTTACTTGCGCATTGCTGTGTTTGGTTGTATTTGATATGCCTCCACCCTGATGACCCCGCCGTGGTTATGAATTGATCAATGGGTCCATTGAGGAACCTTCACCTTTGCTGCACCACAAGCGTGTTTCTCATCGCCTGCAGCAGACGTTAGAGGACTATTTTCTGAAGGTAAACCCCAAGGGTGCGGTCTTCGCAAACACCGGGATTTTCCGGATCTGAGCCTTATTAAGCATTTGCAGCCAGCACCAGACAGCAGTTTACATGATTCCATCTAGGTGTAAAAACGCGCCGCGCCATAGGGAACTGTTCCTTTTGCACACACAAAGAGGAATTATCAGATCATTAGGGGAAGTAAGAGATGGGAAGAGCCTGATAATTTCGTCAACAAGCAGCCGGGGCTTTTCTAATCCAACCACTGGGGGGTGAATTGTTGGTTTGTAAGGCTATCACTACCCAATAAGGGGGAGATCTTGTGTCCAATATAAAGAGCTGGGTCTTAACGTTGACAACCGTGTTGTGCCTTGTACTCTTAAGCACCGGCGCATGGGCCATGTCCTACAGTGAAGCTCCTATGCTTCAGGAACAAGTGGAAAAGGGTCTACTTCCACCTGTGGCGGAAAGATTACCTAAAACCCCTATGGTTGTAGAGCCTGTAGACAAAATCGGGAAATACGGTGGTACAGCCCACACCGCCAGCACTAGGGCAGTGGGGTGGGGCGATGACGCCATGATGATGGGTGTTTGGGCTACATTAGTGCAACCGACCTTTGCAGTTGATGACATCGTCGCCCATATGGTGAGAGACTACGAAGTCTCTGATGATAAGACCGTTTTTACCTTTCACATGCGGGAAGGAATGAAATGGTCTGATGGGCATCCTTTCACAGTGGCAGATATTGAGTTCTGGTACAAAGATGTGCTTCACAATGAGGAATTGAACCCAATGATTGGGCAAACCTGGCGGGCGGGAGATGCATTAGGCCCCGTAATGGAGCTCAATATTATTGATGATTACACATTCCAGTTTGTGTTTGCCTCACCGAAACCGCTGTTTATCAACGAGATCGTTGATGCTTTCCACAGCGCCATTATGCCGAAACACTATTTAAAGCAGTTTCACGTAAATTATGTGCCGGAAGCAGATTTAAAAGCCCTTGCCGCTAAAGAAGGATATGTTGACTGGTATGAGCTGTTTGGCATTAAAAATCTCAGGGCGGCTTCCGCCTTTTTGAACCCAGATATGCCCACTATTGGCCCATATGTACTTGAACACATGACATCAGATCGACGCCGCTGGGTAAGAAACCCGTATTTCTGGAAGGTAGACAGCGCCGGCAACCAGCTTCCCTACATTGATCGCATTGAGTGCCAGATTGTGTCAGATCGTGAAGTGTTAAACGGCATGATTATCAGCGGCAGTCTGGATTTTGCCGGATTTGAAAGCGATATTAGAGATTATCCGGTGTTTAGAAAATATGAAGATGAAGGCAACTATCGTGTCGTGCTGTGGCGAAACGCCCTAAACCAAGTAATTTACGCCTTCAACCGCAGCCACAGCGATCCGGTGCTGCGGGAGATCTTCTCTGACAGAAGATTCCGCCAGGCTATGTCCCTTGCTATCGATCGCGATGAAATTAATGAACTTTTGTATCACGGTCAGGGAGTACCAAGCCAGTTTACAGTCGTTCCCGGCAGCCAATACTTTAAACCGGAGTATGCCGAGGCTTATGCAGAGTATGATCCTGCAAGAGCCAATGCTTTACTTGATGAAATGGGTTTGGATAAACGGGATCAAGAAAATTACAGACTGCGCCCGGATGGCAAACGGCTCTCCTTCACCTTGGAGTACGAGGATTCTGAAACACCAAAACAGCCCAACGTTGAGCTGGTTGCAGAATACTGGCGAGAAGTAGGCGTGGAAATGAACCCTAAGATCATTTCCGGTGAGCTTCATGCTGAACGACTGCCGGCCAATCTGATGGATGTTACACTTCACCACGGAGACGGCTCCACAGATATACGCTTCCCGGTATGGGCAGGTAGGCTGGTAACCATTGGGCCTGCCGGTTGGCTCGGCGGTATTACAGGGCCTGAGTACGGCCGCTGGCTGCAGACCGGAGGCGAGCAGGGTGAAGAGCCACCCAAACTCGTTAAAGAGATGTACGAGTGGTGGGAAGAGGCACAGGTTACGCCAGATACAGACCGCCTGTTTGAACTTTGTCAAAGTATCTTAGAGGCTCAGGCAGAAAACATCATTTTGATCGGCACCATCGCAGAAGCTCCTTTCCCACTGGTGGTTCGGAAAAACCTTCGCAACGTACCCGAGGACGGCAGCTGGGCATGGGATAACGCCTGGATCAGCTCCAGCAATCCAGAACAGATGTTTTTTGATGATTAAGTCTAGATAGCTAGTATCCCCCCGGCATCAGCTGGGGGGTTTTTATTTATCGACAAACTAGTCCCAGCATGCCTTTTCTTTTGCCTTCTTGTATTATTTGCTTAATCTTCGGTACGCTCTTGTTGCGGCAGCTGTTATTATCGTTGCGGTGAATCACCCAGGAGGTTTGAAGCCTGGAACCGGTTCGGTCCCTCGCCGCATAATGTCTGGTTTTATGTTGGTGAGCATTACCAATTTTGAAGGGTTTAGTGATGATATGCACAAGTAGTCACTTGGTAGAGAAAGGGCAGACGACATGATGCTCAACTTTACCAGACAACATATACAAAAACGTCTAAAGCCTGGAGGCAAATCATGACAAAAATCACAGCAAAAATAGGAAATGTTTTAGGCAGAAGTATTATAGCGAAACTGATTCTGTCTATCGGTATTGCTACGCTTGTATTATTAAGCGTTTCAGGCTGGCTATCGTATAATCAAACAAGCCAGATACTTGAAGAAACGATCTTTGATACAGCTGCGGGTTCAGCGCAACAGAACGCTGATTTAGTAGAGACGTGGTTGACAGGCATACATAACGAACTCCGCGCGTTGGCAAGTACCCCAAGTTTAAGGGGCATGAGCTGGGAGCAACAATATCCGGTTTTACAGGAAGTGGCCACAATTCACGATGATTACGAAATGCTGTTTGTTGTTGATCCACAAGGTTTATCTCGCAATACCATCGGTGGAGGCGAAAACCTAAGTGAACGTCCCTATTTCCATGAGGTAATGCGAACAGGTACTACAACTTATTCTGAACCCATCACCAGTATGGAAACTGGAGCCCGGGTAATTGTTATTTTAACCCCCATCTATTCGGAAACGGGCTCCCAGATAGTAGGCGCGGTAGGGGGAACCATCCGGCTTACGGGCCTACAGAACCTCGTTGAAAATATGAACCTGGCCGGTTATGGAAGTGGCTGGATCATTGATAAGGACATGGTGACAATTGCTCACCCTGATCCGAAATATTTAGGGAATAAGGAGATTCTTGCAGATAACTCTAAGCTAAAAAGTATAGCAGAAGATATGGCACACGGAAATTTTGGGACTGATAGATATACTTTGAATGGAGTACAAAAGGGTATGGCATATGCCCCGATACCGTTAACAGGTTGGTCTATAGCAATGGGTGCAGACAGCTCAGACGTGTTGGCCCCCGTTATAGGCATGCGGAATTCAATGACATTGGTCACTTTAATTGCAGTAGCTGTGGGAATGGCAATTTCCTATGTTATTTCTGTCTCTATTGCCCGACCCATCGGCAGCCTACAAGAAATAGCCCTAGGGGCAGCTGCTGGCAACCTCACTTTGAAAGCTGAGATCACTACTAACGATGAAGTAGGACGGCTTGCGGGCGCTTTCAACGATATGATCGATAACCTAAGATTAATGGTGGTTGAATTGGCAGGCGCCGCCACGGAACTTACCGGTGCCAGCCAGCAGTTATCTGCTTCAACTCAAGAAACCGGTGCTTCCATTGAAGAGGTGGCGAGCACGGCTAACGAATTTGCTCATACAGTCGGGATAATGGGCACCAATGCGGGGCAGATGGCGGAAACTGCCGATAGTATCGCAGATATGGCTGAAAGCGGTGAGGCGGCTTTGGATGATTCTATCGGTCAAACAAGGGAGGTCCAGCAAAACGCGGCTGAGATGGCTGCGGTCCTTGCGGGCCTTGGAGAGAGCTCGAACCAAATTGGCCAAATTGTAGATGTGATCAGCGATATTGCCGAACAAACTAATTTATTGGCTTTGAATGCTGCGATTGAGGCCGCTAGGGCCGGAGAACATGGCCGAGGATTTGCTGTAGTTGCAGAAGAGGTGAGGGGATTGGCTGAACAGGCATCCGGGGCTACCGATGAAATCACCTTATTGATTAACAAGGTTCAGCAAGAGACTGATATGGCCATAACCGGAATGCGTGAGGGCGCCGCTAAATCTGATGAGACTTTAGAGACAGTTACTCGAGGGGGAGAACAGCTTCGGGGCATAATTGAAGCGGTAAATGGCGTCATAAGAGAGATTCAAAGTGTTAACGCTGCAGCCCAGCAAATTAGTGCAGGAAGCGAAGAGCTGTCGGCAACCACCGAAGAGCAATCCGCAACCGTTGGGCAAATCATCCAAGCCTCCGAAAACTTGAGCACGATGGCAATACAGCTGCAGGGACTTGTGGGGAGATTTACGGTCGAACCTGAAACTGAAAGGAAAAAATAAGTATTAGATCAGACTCGTATCTGCCTTTTTGGGACATACTAACAGCAAGGATAACAGACAAAACAAAGGGATCTAGGTGGGCATTGTCTAAGTAATAACTACCTGGGTAATAATAACTGCATGTGGAAATGCGGAATCGTTTCCAAAGTCCTGGATAGGCATACCTGCACAGACTGATAAACTCTTACTGTGTGCTGCATCCGGATCATATTAATTTTAGCGACATAAGCGGTCCTGGGGAATCCCGAGATCGCTTTTTCACATCTGAGGTAGAAACTGAAATTTTGGAGATTTTATTTCGTCGGACGACAGTTTCCGCAATCCTGCTGTATATCCGACAGCGGTGTGGTGTTAAACAAAAAATATGGAAGGAGAAGTTATGAATATAATAGATGCAAAAGTGAAGCATGAGATGTTCGGGGAAGGCGTGGTAGTTGCCCGAGAAGGATCTACTATAACAGTCCGTTTTCAAGAAAAAAAGGCGAAGTTTATGTTTCCTGATGCTTTTAAGAAATTTCTCTCTATCAAAAACAAAGAACTGGCCGTACAGATCCAAAGAAAACTGACCGCCTACAAAGCCGAAAAGGAGGCTGAGCAGAAAAGAGTCACAAAAGCACGAAGAAACGACTATGCAGCCAGGCGGGCCCGCCCGACAGTCCGCAAAAGAGCAAACGCACGACCCAATGTGGCCTTTAAGTGCAACTTCTGTGACGGTGGCCGCTCTACACAGCAGATAGGCTTCAGCGGTGTCTGCAGTGACAAACAAATCCGATATAATGTTGAAGATAGAGAGCAAGTTTGGTGCAGCAGCGAAGACAGCAAGTGTTTCCAATATTTGAACGGCGACATATCCAGAGAGGATTTGGAGCGCAAATATACCGATGGTGAACTGATCTGTTACGAAAGTGTCATGTTTGAGCAATGGCGCGCTTTCACCGGTGTAGTCAGAAGCGGGAACCGAGAAGGTCAGCCCATGCGATTGAGACAGGTGCAAACCAACAGTTTGTGTCTTTTGACAACCAGATACCCTAATACGGAAGAAAAAGATCGATACATTTTTGGTGCCTTTTTTATAGATGACAGCTACGAAAAGGAGAACCAAGAGGCTGATTACGTAACAACCGAATCCAAATACAAGATTAAATTTACACCAAAAGAGGCGAAGAAGCTGCTGTTTTGGAATTACCATGCCAATAAATCCCAGCCTGAAAGACCTTTTTGGGGTTCCGGCTTGCATAGATATTTTGATGATGAAACAGCAGTTCAAGTTTTGCGGGACATCATCAAAGTGAAACAAGGCACACCGGAAGAATCTTTGGCCCGGGAATTCTTCAAACACTTTGTTGATATCAATAAAATCGATCCCGATACCATCTCCGACAAAGAAGGTGCTTTACTGCAGGAATCAGAGGCATCTGCTTAGGGAAGATAGGTATTGTTTAAAAAGGGAGCCTAAATGGCCGCACCGTGATTGGAAACTTAAGCAGCATAGAAATAGCGGTGAAAAGGCACAAACAGAGTGGTGCCGCTTGGGGTTAAAAACCCAAGCGGCAGTGGTTTTTAACAGCCTACAGCAAAAACTCCAAAACCCGTCGAGGGGCTTTACAACCGAGTACTCCTTCAACCCAGCCGATCTATCCATCGGCCCTGCAATCACCGGGCTTCTAACTTGCCTCCCGAATACGTCCGAACTGCTCTTTATCAGTCAGATAAACAGTTGAATTAGAGGGTATCCTCACTTCACCGCTGAAGTTTTGTACAAGCATTCCAATGGTTGTGTAAGGAGATGGGTATCTTGGCAGAACAAGTCACATTGTCATTTCTACAAAAATACATAAAGGCAAAAGACCACAGCCCCGAACGCATCAACACATATTTTCTAAAGCTGGTGGAGGAAGTAGGGGAACTGGCCGAAGTTCTGATCAAAAACAAAAGAATGGAAGGGCAAAACATCAAAGGAACCGTAAACGAGGAACTGTACGATGTGCTGTATTATGTTGTGGCCTTAGCCAATCTTTACGACGTTGATTTGGAGGAAAGCTTTAGGCTCAAAGAGGAACTCAACAAAGTGAAATACGGTCGCTGAACTCTAGGTATCGGTTATTGTACCCACTTTCCTATTGTTGGGGGGTGGGTTTTCAATAGGTTGCGGGATGTTTCTGACAGCCCTTTTCTCCGCAGTTTCATCCCGGCCCCATGGCAGCGTATATTACCCTTCTCAAACTGGGTACAGTAACAATATAAGTTACCCAGGGAGGAGATAGTAAAATGCCCAACAGAAGCGTCCTATTCGGAGGTCTAATATCCGGTCTGTTTGCCAGTCTTATTCTCATTTTCGCCTTGTGGGGGATTTGGCTGCTGCCGGCTTTGGGGTTACTGCTAAACAGAGTTGATCTTACAAACGGTGCCGTCGCAGTGGTAATCCTCGGCACATTAGGCGGTATTATCTACAGTCTTTTTGTAAAAGAGCGCAAGATGAGTCCCGCTAAAAGAGTTCTGGCCGGAACAATCTTAGGTATTGTTTTTTGGGCCGGTGGCGTACTTACCCTAGTCCCCATGCTGCTTGGTTTTCCCCCGGCATTGAAAAGCCCCCAAGACCATGTGACCACTTTGGCAATATTTATTGTCTACGGTATTGCGTTGGCTTTTATATACGAAAGGCTTTCTGCCAAAGGCTCGGCAAAAAGCCTTGGATATGGCTTAGGATTGGTGTTTGTAGCAGTAGTGGCAACTCCCATGCTGCTTCGAGGGGCGATGAGTACAGATCCCAGCGATCTTGAACTTCCTGAAGGGTATCGTGCCACAGTTGTTGTAAAGGATTTATCTTACCCTACCAGCCTTGCCATAGACGATAAAGGCACGATCTACATCGCGGAATCCGGGTTTACCTACGGTCCGAAGACTACGGAAGCTCAAATCTTAAAGCTCAACGAAGATAATAAACTTGAAAAAGTTGCCGATGGATTTGTAGGGCCCATCAACGGATTTACAATCAAAGGGGATAAGGCCTATGTCTCCCATCGGGGTAAAATAACTGAATTGGAACTCACCTCAGGTAAACTGCAGGACTTGGTTGCCAATTTGCCCTCACTTGGAGATCACCAAAATAACGATCTTTTATTTGGATCAGACGGTGCCCTATACTTCGGTCAAGGCACTGCCACCAATGCCGGGGTTGTCGGCTCTGATAATTTCGTCTATGCTTGGGCTGATCGCTACCCTGATTTTCACGACATACCATCCCGAGACTTTGTTCTCACAGGTGAAAACTACAGATCCCTTGATCTTAAAGATACAGATCCTGCGGCGAAAATGGACACCGGTGCCTATGCACCTTTCGGTCAAACCAGGACAGCCGGAGAAGTGGTCAAAGGGAAAGTCCCTGCCAACGGCGCTATCCACCGCCTGGACTTGGTCGATGGGGAACTTACCATATATGCAGATGGGCTTAGAAATCCCTATGGCCTTACATTAGATCCGGAAGGAAACATGTATGCCAGTGTTTTGGGTTATGATGATCGCGGAGTCCGGGCCTCCACCAGTTCACCTGACTGGATCGTGTCTGTTGAAGAAGATGCATGGTATGGATGGCCGGACTATGCCGGGGCCGTTCCCTTAACAGATGAAAAGTTTGCCTCTGAACGGGGTGTAAACCGCAATCCCATAATCAAGGATCCACCGGAGGTAACCCCTCCTTTGACAGAACTGCCTCCTCACTACTCACCGATGAAGATTGCCTATGCTCCCAAAGAATTCCCCCAAGATGGCATCTTTGCGGCCATTTTCGGAGATGGGCAGCCTCTCACAGAGGATCTTAAAAAGCTGGTTCCCAGTGGTGTCATAGTAGTTGATCCGAAAACGGGGGACTATGAGTGGTTCGTGAAAAGTAAAGATGAGGCCCGAGCAGGGCGCACTGGTGATGGCTTGAAGCGCATCATAGATGTGAAGTTTTCAAATGATGGTAAGTCCCTCTACGTACTGGATTTCGGTGTGTTTGAACTTGCCGACATGGCACCCAATGCCGTACCTAAGTCCGGTGTATTGTGGAAGATAACCCCGGATCAAGGGTAGCCCCAGACTGCAAAATTGATATTCCCGACTATCCTACTCTTTAGGCCTGCAGCAGTTGTGCAGGTCTTTTTTTGTTCAAGTATCAATCACTGGCATATATTGGGTTTCCCCTGCCCCTTTTTTGGGTAATCATTAGAAACATCACCAATTCATCGAACCACAAGGATTTAGGAAGGATGCTGTTGTTTCGCGGAGAATTAGGATTGGATATTACTGGAAAGGTTAGGTGGTTCCATGTCCAAAACACTGAGAACCCGTATATTATCTACCACTGCTTTCATAATACTGCTTGCCGGTACGCTGTCTTTGTCCGGCTGTTTCTCCAACCCTACAACCGGACGGGTCGGCCCATCTTGGCAGGTACCTTTTAAGATCCCGCTTGCTTCATCCAACGCCACTTTAGAAGAGCTCTTAGGGGACACTGATACATCCTACCGCAAAGACGGTGTGCTTCAGGCAGAGACATCTATAAAAGAGTCAATTGGTCTTGATGATGTTGAGTTTGATATAGAACCTGTAAAGATTGACATAGGCGTGGGCGATTATGAAATTCCCACAGGTGAAACCGATTTCACTTTAACAACAAAATTGGATCTTAGCTCCGCCCGCCCGGGTGAGGATCTCGAATCTATTAAATTTGGTGGCGGCTTACTTTCGCTGGGGCTTGACCCCGACAGTCAAGTTACGCTTACATCCGTTTCCATTGGGGAGGCTAAATCACTCGGGAATTCGTCTGTTTCCCTCGCAGGTGTCACTTTACGGGAAAACGATGATATAAGGATTGAAGGCACCATCACCGGAAGCGAACCAAATATAAAAAGCATAACCCTAACATTCTACACATCGCCCAACGACATCATCACCATTTCCGGCAGGGATATTGAACTGAAAATCCCCACTCAAACTATTTCCTTGGATCTGCCCGATGAATTTAAACATATTGAACTGCAAAATGTGGATCTAGCAGTCTACTTAACCGGGGTAAATGCGGCATCGTTTGATCTATCCGGGCTCAAAATAGGAAACTTGAAGCAAGTCTCCGCATCTGACAGTGGCCCCTTTGGTGGACAGGAACTGCACTTTGATCCTAAAGACACAGCAGAGTTGATTAACAAGCACTTAAAAAGTCCCTCCGATGAAATTGAAATCAAAGGGTTAATCACTGTTGGAGCAGATTTTCCCGCGGCCGTCAACCTCAAAGAAGAACTAGGTCTTGAACTTAAGTTCACCGTACCGCTGGAGTTTGATGTTAAAGATGAGATCGTATTTGAAAGCGATCCGACCCGCATAACCAAAGGTAAGATTTCCGACAGCGACCTTTTGGATGTTACCAACAAATTGACCGGCTTGATCGATGTAGATTACCGTTTGCCCCTTGGGGTGGAAATTGAGCTGCACATCAGCGGCCAAAAAGCACCTTTTAATGATGCCAATGCTCTCAAGATCACAGCATCTATTCCCGCCGCACCAACCGATCACAAGGGCAGAACACAGGCAGCTTACAACAAGGTAGTTCCTTTTAAGGTACCTGAGGAATTGCGGGATGTGCTGTCCAAAGAGGCCTATGGGCAAATGAAAATGACTATTCCCCAACCTCAAAGCGGTGGGGCTGTATTTACCTCCCTTGATTATGTAAATGCCAAAGCCTGGGTAGAACTGCAGGTAGATGTCAACAAATAAAGCTTTAGGAGGCTTTGCCATGAGAACGCTTTTAGCAGCTAGTTTAATCGTACTGGTATTTACCCTGGGTGCCCAGGCACAGATATTGGAGAATCACTTTTCATTGGACAGTATCACTGCTGCCGATGTCAACCCGGCACACTTCAAACCAGAACCAAAATGGGGGTTTGCCCTGGGTATGGGAGGTGAATTAAAGGCAAATTCATGGAATCTGCCTTTAATGCGAGAATATGGAAATAGGGACTTGGATGAATCTGATAAAGATGTTATATTAAAGGCGACCAACGATGATTTTCTGCGTGTATCTATGATGGGATCCCCCTATGTGGGTGTAACATATGAAAACTACGGCTTCAAAGTGGCAGGTAGGGTATTTGCCCAAGGGCAAGCCCCTAGTGACTTTTTGAAACTAGCTTTAAAGGGCAATGAGCTTGATGAAAAATTCAGTTTTGCTGACAGTAATTTTGAGTCCGCAGGTTATATTGAAACAAGCGCGGCAGTGTCATTTCCGGTAGATGACTTTGTCCGTGAAGCTGCAGGTAACATTAAGCTCTCCAATGTGAGGGTGGGAGCCAATATTAAACATCTGACCGGTGCAGGCTTTGCCCGGTTGGAAGGGAAAGGTGCGCTCCTGACAAAATCCGATGGTCAGATTGAGGCAGATGGTGAAGCCCGATATGCCCATTCAACTTCCGGCTCAGGGTTTGCCGTGGACTTGGGTGTCAGTGCCGAGGTTACTGAACGCCTTCAGGTAGATGCCAGTATCTTAAATCTCGGCCAGATTACCTGGCGTGATGTAGAACACGGCTCCGCCGGTTTTACTGCTGCATTCAATATAAGTGATCCAGATAGTGCCGATTTCGACTACACCACACACGATGCCGAGGTAGGACCCAACGTCACATGGAAGCTGCCCAGGACATTTCGCGTAGGTTCCGCGTATAAATGGACAAATGAAGTAACTGCCCTTGCTGATCTCAGCTGGACTAAGTCTGAAGCAATGGGCCTTCTATCCAGGCAGGCAGTGGGGGTGGAGTATGCACCATGGGCTTTTTTGCCAACACAAGCCGTGTTGGTAAAGGAAACTAAACAGCCCTTGAGACTCGATCTTAGTGCAGGCTTGAGATTCAAGTACTTTAGGATGAATGCACATTTGATTAATGCCCTAAGTTTGGTCAGCACTCAAGCAGAAGGAGCCGGTTTCGGTCTATCTGCGGAAGTAAGGTTTTAGTTTGATTCAAGTCAAGCTGGTGGATGGTGGTAAGATGTAATAGTTGTCCGTCTGACAAGGAGTGGCGGCACCGGGCGATTTCCCCGAGGCGAAAAATAGCTGTTGGGGGATGATGCCGGTGCCGTATTTTGTTGTGTTCTAAAAGATATTAAATAAAAGCTATTGAGGGTATTGGAGGTAGGATAAATGAAAAGTTTAGCTGCAAAAATTTCAGTTTACATCGTTGGCCTCGTCCTAATTATCTGTATTGGTTTGGGAGTTTTCGCCCACCTAAACGGCTCAAAAGCAGTGCTTGCCGAAGTGGAACAGGCCCTCATTCTCCAAGCAATGGAAGCCGCTGAGATTATTGATCGAACGGTTGAAAAGGATTTGGCAGTACTGGAAGCTGTTGCCGCCCGCCCCGAAATCCGCAGCATGAATTGGAGTATTCAGCGTCCGGCGCTGCAGGCAGAGCAAAAACGTTTGGGTATTTATGGAGCACTTTCCATTGTACAGCCCAACGGCATGGCCACCCATGATACCGGAGAAACAGTTGATTTGTCGGCGCGGGATTACATAAGGGAGACTCTTACCGGCAAAAAGGTTGTATCAGATTTGCTTGTAACAACTGACACCAAAGAGCTTGCAACCGTGTTTGCTGTCCCCATCTACAACAATAATCGAGTTGTCGGCGCTTTGATTGCCCGGGGTGATGGTCGGTTTTTAAAGAACATTACCGATGAGTTGACATTCGGGAATAAAGGATGGGGATATGTATTGGGACAAGACGGCACCTTATTTGCCGATCCCGACATAGATAAAGTCTTGCAGCAAAGAAACTTGTTCACCGACAATCTGCTTCAAGACCACGGGCAGGCCATTAAAACTTTGGGAATGGGCAATACCGGCATTATCCGATTTACAGAAGATAATCTTGGGAAAATCAGCGGGCTGGCGCCGGTTCCTTCGACTGGTTGGATGGTAGGAGTCGGGGTAGTGGAAGCTGATGTCCTGGCCAATATAAATCGGCTCAAATCTTCACTGCTTTTGGCGGCAGCAATTTTTGCGGCTTTAGGTGTGCTGGCCGCAGCTTTGATAGCAAAACAGATTACCGATCCTCTGCATAATGTGCAGCAAACCATAGAAGCAGTGGCAGAAGGAGATCTGACAAAAACTGTACGAATCAAAGCCAAAGATGAATTGGGGTTGGTGGCAAACGCGCTCAACTCCACAACCGAGAGCATGCGGCAGGCTTTGGATTTGGTTACTGACACAGCCAACAAACTAGGTGACACAAGTGCTGAAATGGCCGCCTCTTTTGAGGAAATTAGTGCATCTATAGAAGAGGTAGCCAGTACAACGAATCAGTTTTCCGGTACACTGGATACAACTACTCAAAATGCACACAGCTTATCTAGGAGCGTTCAGGGGATTTCTGAAAAATCCCGTGCAGGGGAGACGGCCATCGCGGAAATAGTGGGGGATATTGACGCTTTACAACAAAACACTGTCAATCTTGCCAATGATGTTGGTGAACTGGGACAGCTGTCAGAACAAATTGGCAATATTGTCACCGCGATTGATGAAATTGCGGAACAGACAAACTTGCTTGCACTTAATGCAGCTATTGAGGCTGCACGGGCCGGCGAACACGGTCGCGGGTTTGCTGTTGTCGCTGATGAAGTTAGAAGGCTTGCCGAACAGTCGTCCCACGCGACAACAGAGATTACTGCACTCATCGGCCGCATCCAAGGGCGCATAGATGCCGCCGTGTTGGGTATGCAGGATAGTGTTGCCCAAACAGCTCGGGTGGCAGAGAATATTGATGTCAGCGGCAAAAGCCTGGAAGATATTTTGAGGGAAGTCGAGGGCATTATTGCAGGGGTGCGCCAAATCTCAAGTGGCTTGGAGCAGGCAAACACCGGCGGCCACGAGATCGCATCTGCCACAGAAGAGCAGAGCGCGGCTGTTCAGGAAGTCGCTGCTCAAGTTCAAGAACTCACAACTATGGCAGCCGCCTTACAGGACCTTTTAAGACATTTTAGGCTCATCTAAAACAAAAGGCGGGTTGTGTTTTAGACAACCCCGCCTTTATGTATACACTTCTCACCTTTGTTTCCATAAAAAAAGTTGGTTTTTCAAAAGGGATTGTTTCTGCAAGGAAGAAATCAATATAAATATAGCTTTGCCCAGTAACAAAACTGGGTCATTCTTTTTTTAATCATTAAAGCATTGGAGGTCGCTAAAATGAGCGATCCCGCAGTTAGACTAGGGGCAACCAGTTTTGCGCTGGCCCCGGATACGCTTTTGGAGATTCGAGATCTCCACACATACTTTTCCACAGATGAAGGCATTGTTAAGGCCGTTAATGGTGTGTCTTTCAGCATCAAGAAAGAAAGTGTTTTAGGTGTTGTCGGTGAAAGCGGCTGTGGCAAAAGCATCACCGCTATGTCCATCATGCAGCTTTTACCCAAACCCCACGGCAATATCCATGCCGGTGAGATTTTGTTTCAGCAAGATAAAGGTGTTGTCGATCTTGCCAAACAAGATCCCACAGGATCCGTGATGCGGCAGATTCGGGGTAATGAAATCGCGATGATTTTCCAAGAGCCCATGACTTCTCTAAATCCCGTCTATACTATCGGCTTTCAAATCGTGGAGGCTATTATGCTGCATCAGGATGTGTCAGAAAGACAGGCTTGGCAAATGGCTGAAGCAATGCTGGCAAATGTCGGGATTCCGGATCCTGGGCAAAGGGTGAGGGAATATCCTTATCAGATGAGTGGAGGTATGCGCCAAAGGGCCATGATCGCTATGGCGCTTTCATGCAATCCGACCTTGTTGATTGCTGATGAACCTACAACCGCCTTGGATGTCACTATCCAGGCCCAAATTCTAGAATTGATGCGCAGTCTGCAAAGGCAGTACAAAATGTCCATCATGATGATTACCCACAATCTGGGAGTTGTCAGCCGCATGTGTGATGAGATTGCTGTCATGTATTTGGGCAAGATCGTTGAATATGCCAAAGTGCGCGCCTTATTTCACAACCCTGCTCATCCCTACACGGTAGGGCTGATGGATTCCATACCAAAGCTTTGGGGCCCAAGAGAGCGCCTTAAGCCCATTAAGGGCGTTGTACCCGATCCAAGAGATTTGCCTGAAGGCTGCAGCTTTAGAGAGCGGTGTCCGCAGGCTTTGGAGAAATGCGTTCAAGAACCGCCTCTAGTCACCATAGAAGACGATCACATGGTTCGCTGCTGGCGCTTCGAGTAGGAGGGTTCCAAGATGGCCGGTACAAAAGATATACTTTTAAGTGTAGAAAACCTAAAGAAATATTTTCCCATCACCAAAGGGTTGTTTCGACGGACAGTAGGGCATGTAAAAGCCGTCGATGGTGTGGACTTTGAAGTTCATAGGGGAGAAACCTTAGGGGTGGTCGGTGAAAGCGGCTGCGGGAAAACTACCATGGGATTAAGTGTTATGCATCTTATCGCTCCTACTGAAGGGGTTGTGAAGCTGAATGTAAACGGCAGTTGGCAAAAGGTCAACAGCAAGACCATCCGAGATCTGCGTGACGAAATGCAGATTATTTTTCAAGATCCTTTTTCATCTTTAGATCCCCGCATGCGGGTGCGGGATATTGTAGCTGAACCTCTTGTCGCCCACAGGATCGGTGATCGCAAAGCAAGATACGATCGGGTGGAAAAGCTGCTGGAGGCGGTTGGGTTGGGAGCGATGCATATGAACCGCTTTCCCCATGAGTTCAGCGGTGGACAAAGACAAAGAATTGGGATTGCCAGGGCCCTTGCTTTGAACCCCTCTTTTGTCGTGTGTGATGAACCGGTATCAGCTTTAGATGTGTCTGTACAAGCACAGGTTTTAAATCTTTTAAACGACCTGCAGGATGAATTTGGACTGACGTATTTGTTTATTGCCCACGATTTGTCAGTTGTACGACATATCAGCGACAGAGTGGCTGTTATGTACCTGGGCCGGATTGTGGAAATGGCTGAAGCTGATGATCTTTATAGCAGGCCGAAACATCCGTACACAGAAGCCCTGCTTTCGGCAATTCCTGCCATTGATCCTGATACAGCGGACAGCCAAATAGTATTGACAGGAGATGTGCCAAGTCCGGCTGATCCCCCGCAGGGGTGCCACTTTCATCCACGCTGCCGTTATGCGACAGATATTTGCCGTCGGAAACTGCCCCAGCTGGCTGCTGTCGATGGCGAAAGGCATGTTGCGGCATGTCATTTGGCAAAAGAGCTCCACTTGACCGGTGTTTACATTGGAGAAACGGCGTAAATACCGGTCAGGTTTAGCATAAATGCCTTGAAGGCAAAACAGAATGGAGGAGAAACATGAAAGCCAAGTACCTAATGTTGTTCGTTGTCTTGCTGGTTGTTTCAGTGTCTGCTTCGGCTTTAGCTGCACCTTTTGATCCAGAGACTTTCGTCTATATCTCTGGTGCCGGTTCGCCCCAGACATTGGATCCTGCGGCAGCCTATGACACCGCCAGCGGAGAGGTTATTCATCAGATCTATGACAACCTCTTTGAGTATGTTGACGGTGATCTCGATCACATTGGACCGGTTTTAGCCACTGAAGTTCCCTCTGTGGCAAACGGCCTAATGAGTGAAGATGGCCGCACAGTCCGTGTGCCCATCAGAAAAGGCGTTAAGTTCCACAATGGCGCTGATCTTACTCCTGAGGATGTAAAGTATACGCTTATCCGCAATATGCTTGCCGATCCCGCGGGTGGTCCGCAGTGGATGTTTTTTGAGCCTTTGCTGGATGTACAGACCATGGCCGACGTTGTTGCCATGGTGGGCGGTCCGGAAAGCTTTGTTGACATCGACGAAGTTGATGCCGCCGTTTTGCTGAAGGCCTATGAGAAGGTCGCGTCTACCATAGAGGTAGATGGTGATGATATCGTATTTCATTTGGCCAACGCATACCCGCCCTTTATCAATATTTTGACAAAAGGCGGTTCTTGGGGTGCTGTTTTAAACAAAGATTGGATGATCGCCAACGGTGCCTGGGACGGCAATCCGGAAACTTGGTCTAAGTGGTATGATCTTGCTTTAGAAGATATGACCTGCTACGAGAAAGCCAACGGCACCGGTCCCTTCAGATTGGAGACTTGGGACAAAAGCGGCAGCCAGACCATTTACAGCCGATTTGACGAATACTGGCAGGGACCTGCCAAGATCAAAACTGCTTTCATCAAAGACATCAAAGAGCTGAGCACTAGGGTTCTTATGCTCAGGGCCGGAGATGCCGACGGAATCTACGTAGGCCAAGATGAGCTGGAGCAGGTTAGGGATCTTCCTGGAGTTGTTGTATTGGAAGGTCTACCTCAGATGACAAATACTGTCTTGTTCTACTCATTTACTATTCCCACTGAGGGCAATGAAGATTTAGTGGGGAGCGGTAAACTTGACGGCAAAGGTATCCCCAGCGATTTCTTCGCAGACGTTGATATCCGCAAAGCTTTCAACTATGCCTTTGATTATGAGGCATACCTAAACGAGGTCGCCCAAGGTGCCGGAGTTATCCCTAAGGGAGCTGTGCCCCAGGTACTGCCCTTTGTGAACCCCGATCAAGAGTACTACAATCATGATCTTAAAAAAGCTGAAGAGCACTTTAAAAAGGCCTTCGGTGGCGAGGTTTGGGAAAAAGGCTTTGAAGTCGGTATAGTCTACAACACCGGTAATGATCAGCGAAAAACCGCTTTAGAGATTCTCGAATACAACATTAAGAGTATTAATCCCAAATTCAAAGTCAACGTTGTGGGCTTAGAATGGGCTACAGTACTTGACAAGCTCCGCTCTGCCTCTTTGCCTGTCTTCGTTTTAGGTTGGCTGGCAGATTTCCCTGATCCCCACAACTTCACAGTACCCTTTATGCATTCTTCCGGTACATTTGCCGGTTACTGCGGTCAGGGTCTGATTGATCTTGCCAAAGAAGAATTTGATGAACTCATCGATGCCGGTATTAAAGCTACCGATCCCGCCGAGCGAGAAGCAATTTACTATGATTTGCAGGAGCGCTATGTGGATCTTGCCATCAGCTTGCCGTTCATCGAGGCTACAACCCACAGAGTAATGCGGGACTGGGTGCAGAACTTCATCTACACCCCAGCCTACAGTGCCAACTTTGACTTCTATACGGTTTACAAAGAAGAGAAGTAGCACACACCAAGTTGCTGTTGGAGTGGAGCCGCCTTACGGCGGTTCCACTCCCATACTCTGTTTGTTAAGGAGTAGAGAAGCATGTTAACCTATATCACCAGGCGGCTTTTGTTTTTGCCCGTGGTACTGATTGGGGTAACACTGATGGTTTTTGTCGTTATGTCTTTTTTATCCCCATACCAGTTGGTCAGTGCCTACATCAAAAGCCCCGAAGAGCTCAAAAACCAAAGTCTAGATGATTTGGTTAGAAAATACGGTTTGGATCTGCCTCCCCATATCCGCTACGTCAATTGGATGAGAAACCTTTTGAAAGGCGATTTGGGTTATTCCGTATCTGCTAATATGCGGGTCACGGAAGCCATCGCCCAAAGATTTCCGGCAACCATCGAACTTGCCATGTTTTCCATCATCCCCGTCATTTTCGGTGGTATTTGGCTCGGTACTATCTCTGCCAAACATTACAACAAGCCGCTTGATCATATCAGTCGTACATTTGCTATTATCGGTTGGTCACTGCCGGACTTTGTCTTTGGCTTGCTTATGCTCATGTTCTTTTACGGTGTTTTAGGCTGGTTTCCACCGGGCCGGTTGTCCAATTGGGCAGATACGGTGGTGCTGACCGGGGACTTTGTGCGCTACACCAAAATGAATACGATTGATTCGCTTTTAAACGGGCGTATGGATATTTTTTGGGATGCAGTGCGGCATCTGGTAGCACCCATTATCACGCTGTCTTATCTTTGGTGGGCTTTTTTGCTTAGAATCACCCGCTCCAGCATGCTGGAGGTGTTGAATAAAGATTATGTCCGTACAGCCAGAGCGAAAGGCTTGGGCGAAAGGACTGTGATCAACCGTCATGTGCGCCGCAATGCCATGATTCCCGTTGCCACTGTTTCCGGTTCCATGGTATTGGGGCTTTTAGGTGGGGTGGTAATTGTGGAGACAGTATTCGATTACAAGGGGATCGGCCTTCTTACAGCCACCGGAGCACAGCAGCTGGATTACACCTTGATTTTGGGAACTACATTGTTTTACGGACTGCTGCTTGTTTTAACCAACCTTGCGGTGGATATGTTCTACGCGGTGATTGATCCCAGGGTGAGATTGGAGTGATGATCTTATGGTAATGCGAAAACTGCTGCGCAACCCTTTATCCTTAATCGGTTTAGTGCTTTTGTTTGGGTTTGTGATCATTGCCATCTTTGCCCCATGGATTGCACCTACCCCTGAGGCTTATAAAGATGAGCCATACCGGGTCCCCAGATATGGGTGGGGTTCGGCCCCGGCGCCGCCGTCGGAGGAACATCCCATGGGTTTGACCCAAGGCAAATATGATATTTTTTACGGAATTATTTGGGGGACAAGGACAGCTTTTCAAGTGGGTCTGATTGTCATTGGGTGTTCTTGTGCCATTGGGGTTTTAATCGGCTCCGTCAGCGCGTATATAGGTGGAAAATTTGATGAAATCGTCATGCGCTTTGTAGATGTGTTTATGAGCTTTCCTTTTTTGATCGCGGCTATTGTGATCACAGCTGTGCTTGGACGGGGTCTGGATAAAGTGATTATTGCATTAATATTGTTTCGCTGGACCGGTTATGCCAGGTTAATCCGCGGCAATGTGCTGCAGGTTAAACAAGATGAATACGTGATGGCAGCAAGGGCTGCCGGAGTATCTCACTTAGCCATTTTGCTTAAACACATCATTCCCAATACGATTTTCCCTGTTCTCATTCAGGCCTCCATGAATATGGGTTCCATTGTAGTAACCGCGGCAACGCTCAGCTTCCTCGGTCTTGGGGCCCCTGAAGGGTATGCCGATTGGGGTCAAATGATCAGCTTTGCCAGAAATTGGGTGCTGGGCTCTCCCGGAGATCCTTTAAAATATTGGTATACTGTGGTATGGCCGGGGCTTGCCATCATACTATTTGTCCTATCCTGGAACCTAATTGGCGATGCCTTCCGAGACATTATGGATCCAAGAATTCAAGGATGAAGTTCAAACCTATATTTAAAGACAATATCTGTGGGAAAAGCGGGGTGTCAAAAAGCGCTCCGCTTTTATTTTGCTGAATTCCGGCAGCCAACTGTTGTGCCGGTATTTCAGATATACCTAGTTATTTATACCAAATTGTGGTAATATGGAGCCAACAGGACTTCCTTTGCCCATCAGTTGGCTGACTTATCCTGTGGAAAAGCACACAACGGGGGAGAGGTGGCTTTGGTCAAGCATATCACGGCTTCTCAGCGGCGCAGGGCTGTAGGGTTTGCCTCAGTCAGCGCTCTTATAGTTCTTCTCATTTGCCTATCCTTTACCTTCATGTGGCAAAGCAGCCTCAAACAGCGCGCCGAACTGCATACAACGGAGAAATATATGCTTTTTGAAAGCAAAGTTGAGCGCTTGATCCACATACCTGCCGCTTTGCTCCAGGGTTTTGAAGCTTATCTGCGTTCCAGCCCCGGGTTGACTGAAGATCAGATCTACCTGTATTTGGAGTACCTTTTGGCCGATAAGTACGAGTATGTGCGCAACATGGGTATTTTGGAGGATGCCACCATCCTTTGGAACCATCCTAAGACCGCAAATATTGAATCCACAGGTACAGATCTTGCCCAAATAGAAGATCAAAAAGACATGGTGTTGAAAGTCAAAGCAGACAAGACGCCTGTATTTCACGGCCCGGTGGAGCTGGTGCAGGGTGATATCGGCTTTTCCATCCGACGCCCACTGCTTCACAGTGATGGAACCTATTGGGGACAGACAAGCATGGTCTTAAAAGCAGATAAGATCCTTCAAGAAATCGACGCATATGCAAAAAATGCCGGTCTGAGTGTGGCCATCTTCAGCAATAATTCGAAAGCCCCTTTCTTTGGTTCTGTTTGCCCTGCCAAGTGTCTGACTTACGAGTTTGATATAGATCCTGCCTTTATAGACTGGAAGGTCCGTGTCTGTGTGCCTGATTATCGCAAAGACAATCAACCTTTGTTTATCACCTTCACCATAATGGCGATTGTGATGTCTGCAGCCACAGGTATTTTTGTATGCAAATATCTGCGGAATAATTATAGAATCTTGAATATGTCTGCCCGAGACTATCTAACCGGATTGTACAACCGTCATTTTCTGCAGGAATATCAGTGTGCGACATTGACCACTGCCCGAAAAGAGCACCACAAAGCAGCTCTGATCATGGTGGATCTAAACGATTTTAAAGATGTAAATGATACGTACGGGCATGTTGTTGGAGATCAAGTCCTTGTAAAAATTGCCCAGACGTTAAAAGGATTTGCCAAAGACAAAGGAACTGCCTTTCGATTGGGTGGGGACGAATTTTTAATCATATTTCCTAATATCCCACCGGGACACGATATGGCAATGACTAAGAGACGCCTATTTGAATATTTCGCGAAAGAATTTCATATCCCAAACTATAACATGAATATCAGCTTCAGTCTCGGTCACGCCGTCTTCCCCGATGATGGACATGATTTGGATGCACTCTTGAAAGCCGCCGATAAAAGACTCTACGGGGAAAAAATGGAAAAGTGATGGCAGCTTACAGTTTTTGGAGACAATCCTCTTGTTCACAAAGGAAGGAGAGGTGTCGATGAAGCTCTCACAAGATCCAATTTCAGCTAACTCCACTGCGCAAAGAAGCAAACATACTGGTCTAACCGTGCTCACAGTGCTTTTGGCCGTTGTCAGCTTGGGCAGTGTTTATCTGCAGTTTGCTTGGAATAATTACCGCCATCTTGCAGAAGAAGAAGCAGTGCAGGTAGGTCAATTGGTGGGAGCGCTTTTGCCAATAAATGATATTAAAAATCTTGTGAAAGGCGCTCGTGAACCAGAACCCCAAGTAGGTACCGTTCAACAGGTGCTTGATCGATGTGTAGAGACAGCAGCTTTAATCCACTATGCCTACATTCAGGGTGTTGATCAAGACTCAACCATTCTCGCCCATTCTAAGGTGACCGATGCGGTCGCAGCCCATCCCCCCGGTGTCTGTGAAAAGGAGACACCGGATGTTTTTGAGTGGGGGGAAAAACAGGGAAATCCCACAACATTGTGGTGTGGGTCATGGGTGAGGACCCTGATCCCGCTGTATGATGAAAACGGCGGCCCTTTAGCTGTATTGGGACTCAGCTATTCCTTAGACAGGTGGCAGGCCGATCTTTTCCGCCGCCTTGCACCCGACACTGTTATGGTGGTATCTTTCCTGGTTTTAGCTTTGGCTTTAGTTGGCCTGCGTTTCAAACATCAAGAACTTGCAGAAGAAGGCCGCAGTCTCTCCATCCAAGAGGCACTGTATCGCGGCATATTCGAACAAGCACCTATTGGCGTTGCTTTAGTGGATCATTCAGAAGGTGCAGTGCATAGGAAAGTTCAAAGTATTAATCCGGCCGGTGAGGCAATTCTCGGCAGAGATATCGAGGAACTCTACGCTGTTCCTTGGGCAGAGCTTACTCACCCGGAAGATTTAATCAGAGAGCTCGGATTCTTGAAGCGCTTTATCATGGGTGAGATCAATGCTTACTTCATTGAAAAGCGCATCCTGAAACCCGATGGCACTCCTGTGTGGGTTAATGCCCGTGTTGTGGATTATTTAGGCAGGCTGGGGGAGAACAGTACATACTTATGCCTTTTCGAAGACATTTCCGAACGCAAGGGTGCTGAGGCGGCACTTCGAGAAAGCGAGCGCAGCAAGAGTGCATTCTTGGCCCATATTCCCGGTATGGCCTATGTTTGTAAATATGATTGGGACTGGACTATGGAGTATGTATCAGATGGCTGTCGGGCTTTGACGGGGTATGAATCGGAAGAACTAATTGAGAACAGGGAAATCTCCTACAGAGAAGTGATTTCACCGGAATACAGAGACCGGGTGTGGGACGGGTGGCGCAAGGCACTGGCCCGCCGCAATGGGTTCCATGATGAGTATGAGATTGTTACCAAAACCGGTGAACGCAAGTGGGTGTTGGAACACGGACAGGGGATCTTCAATACTGACGGCAGTGTCAAGGCCCTGGAAGGCATTGTCCTGGATATCTCGGAGCAAAAGCAAAGTGAGCTGCAGATAGCTAGATTAAAAGAGCGGGATTTCTTTACGGGCTTATACAACCGCAATCATATGGAACTTGAGAAAAGGCGCCTTGATGACCCTGAGCATTT
>JAAYQZ010000158.1 GCA_012519025.1 Bacillota bacterium | reverse complement strand
GCAACACGGTATTGTAGGGAATATCCGTTCTTTTGACTATGTGTAGACCCTGGGAAAGTTTACAGTCAGAGTTTCTTTGCATTTGGGATTTTCCCTTGTTTTCAGCAACTCATTAGATTCAGAAAAACGGCACCTAGGTAAGTACCTATCAACGGCGAAACCTTGGATCGATTTTTGGGGTTGTTAGTGATTTGCGAGAAGCAGGAATTTCAGCAAGGGCAGCTAAGCAAGGTAGGGTATGATGACCGAGGAGGTGTCCCATGATAACCGCCCATCATTTAACCAAGACCTTTATGACTAGGATTCCAAAAGAAGGGCGCTTTGCAGCTTTTCGTTCTCTATTTCACAGTGAATATAAAGAAAACCGGGCAGTAGATGATGTGTCCTTCCAGATCGGCGAAGGAGAAATTGTGGGGTATATAGGTCCCAACGGGGCAGGTAAATCCACTACCATCAAGATGCTTTCCGGTATTTTGGTGCCCACCGGGGGTGAAGTGGTAATCAACGGCCTCACACCCCATAAACAGCGCAAACAACACGCCCTGCAGATCGGTGTTGTGTTTGGGCAGAAGACAGCCTTGTGGTGGGATGTACCTGTGATCGAGAGCCTTAAATTGCTTAAGGACATGTATCAAGTGCCGGAGGATAGATATCAACAAAACTTGGGGCTTTTCCAAGACATTTTAGGTCTCAAAGAGTTCATAGATAAACCCGTGCGTCAGCTGAGCCTCGGCCAAAGGATGAGGGCGGATCTTGCTGCTGCTTTGCTCCATGATCCCAAACTGCTTTTTTTAGATGAACCTACCATTGGGCTTGATGTAGTAACAAAGGAGAATTTGCAGCAGTTTATAAAAGAGATCAATCATTTGAACCAAGTCACGGTGTTGGTAACCACACATGATATGCATGATTTGGAGAAGCTTTGTTCCAGGGTGATGATTATCAATGAGGGGCACCTGGTGTACGATGGTTCACTGGAAAATATCCGGCACCAATACGGAAGAGAACGTATATTGGTCGCGGAATTCGAACAAGATGTTCCCGAAATCGAGCTGCCGAGGGCAAGATTAGTTCACCGGGGAAAGCGCAAGCAGGGCTATGCCTTTGACCGATTTGAAACTACAGCTGCAGACATCCTAGCCGCTCTATCTGCCACAGGTTATCCCATCATCGACATTTCCATCGACGAACCAGATATTGAGGATATCATTCGCCACATCTATAGAAGAGGATATCATGGGGAGGTAAGTGTTTCGTGAAGGCTTTCCTGGCTTTTATCCGTCAAGCGTTTCACAACACGACTATCTACCGATTCTCATTTTGGATGCAAATAGTGTACGCTTTCATCACCATGTACAGCGTCAAATGGATTTGGCTCACACTGCATGCCCAATCGCCGGAGACTGTAGGCATCGGGATCGGGGAGATAACCACTTATGCCATGGTAGCCATGTCGCTTGAGATGATTTTCTGGCCTTCCCGACATGGACCACAAAACTATATGGCAAGGCAGGTGAGGACTGGGGCCATTGACACCGACCTGCTCAAGCCGATGGATTTCCAGGCCTACATGCTGGGACGCAATTTGGGTGAAATCATCTTTCGCTTTTTTGTGCTGGTCTTACCGACATGGATCGTTGGGGTAATGGTTTTGGGCATGCAGATGCCGGCATCTTTGTTTGATGGAATTTTGTTTGTGATCAGCCTTACCTTGGGATATTTGGTGCTTTTCTCCATGAATTTTCTTTTTGGTTTGCTTGCTATGGTAGCTATTAACATACAATACATAATGTGGGCCCACAACGCAATGGTGCGGTTCTTTGCAGGTCAGCTCATTCCTTTATGGCTGTTTCCCGGCGCTTTACGCACCCTTGCATATATCCTGCCTTTCCGCTGCATATATTCAATCCCGCTTGGGTTTTATATCGGCAGTGTTCCCTCCGAGAGGATCTTATCTGACTTGCTTTTTCAGGTTGTTTGGGCAACTGCACTGACCATCATCGGCCGGTGGCTTTGGAAACGAGTGCATTATCGCCTAGCTGTACAGGGAGGTTGATATTATCTTTCAGGAAATTGCAATTTATGGTAAACTGGCTGCAATGGCACTCAAGGGGAAAATGCAGTACCGTCTGGATTTCTTTGCCGGTCTAGCCGGGGTATTTATCTTAAATGGTATGAATATCGCATCTTTGGGCGTGCTTACATACCGTTTTCAAACCTTAGGTGGCTGGGATATAGGCGAACTCTTATTACTCTACAGCCTGTTTATGATCTGCAGAAGTATCTACAGTACATTTCTTCAGCATGTAGAAGCTTTGGAGGAGGAGATCGCCCAAGGGACCTTAGATCGCTTTTTAACAAGGCCCATCAGTCCACTTTTACAGCTGATCGGCCAAGATGTCCAGTATATTGGGATCGCCGATTTTCTTTTTGGGTTGGCTTGCTTTTATACCTCGGTTTCACTGATTCACCCCGCGTGGGGATTCATAGATATTGTGTGGCTTGTGATATTTTTAGTTAGTGGTGTTATCATAGAAACATCTATTTCGCTTATCTGCGCCAGTATAGCATTTAAGGCTGTAAGGGTAAATATCCTGCGGGACATTATTATGCGCACCAAAGTCATCACCCAGCAATATCCCATTGCTGTTTTTGGTAATGCCTTTAGGGTGCTTGTCACCGGATTTATACCTATTGCCTTTATTAATTATTATCCGGCCTTGTTTTTGCTGAGAAAAAAAACAGATGCACCTCTTTGGTTGAGCGGTTTGT
>JAAYQZ010000024.1 GCA_012519025.1 Bacillota bacterium | reverse complement strand
ATGACTATGCCGATACCACCTGCGGTAAACAGTGACATGATTGCCCGGTCGCGGGGAATGTCGTGGGACTCCATGACAGTGATGATGGCTGCGGGCAAAATCCCGCAAGAACCGGCAGTGGGGGCAGCAACGATTCTTCCCATAGATGCGTTTACTTCTGTAACGGCCAATGCTCTAGCCAAGGCTATTGCTAAGGTTCTGCCGCCTATTGTTTCCCCCTTATTTAAAGCTGTTAGAAGCTTGTATGCCTCTCCGCCACTTAGACCTGAAGATGAGCATCGGTCCGGCATAAATCCGGATTGGATGGATTCCTCCATAACCTGAAAATTATCAGCCATCCGTTTGTAGATTTGCTCTTTGGATAGATGCAGCTCGATGGCTTGGTGATTGAGTACAATTTCGGCTAAGCTTTTGCTTTGGTTTTCGGCCAGTTTCACTAAGATATCTACAGATTCATATGGAGAGATTTGCATAGTAGGACCTCCGCAAAGTTTTTAGGGGCTTGATTCAATCCTCGCAGTGCCCGGTACTGCCATGATTTCGGTCACATTGGGTATTGTACGAATGAGTTGACAAAGATCGGTACATACTGCCTGATCAATCTCCATAACTATTACACTGCGTCCTCCTCTGTGGGAGCGAAAGACCTTCATGCGGCCGATATTGACATCATGCTTGGCCAGCAAACCGGTGACTGCGGCTATTACCCCGGGAGTGTCTATATGATAGACAATTAAGGTATCGGATTCAGCGGTGAACTCGGCGGGCAGATCGTTTACGGCGTGGATTTTAATCTTGCCGCCACCAATGGAAGAACCCTGAATGGAAATGCATTCGCCCGTTTGGCTGAAAACTGTAATAACAGCTGTATTGGGATGAACATCACCGAGGTAGACAGCAGAGAAAACGCAGGTCAACCCTTGGTTTTTTGCTATTCTAAGGCTGTCTTTAATGCGCAAATCGTCGGGGGAAAAGCCAAGCAGACCGCCGATGATGGCTTTGTCTGTGCCGTGGCCTTTATATGTTTGGGCGAAGGAACCGTGCAGTTTAATCTCCGCCCGACATGGTGTTGATTTAAGCAAAGTTCGAGCCACCATTCCCAATCGGGCGGCTCCTGCAGTATGTGAGCTGGAAGGTCCCACCATAATAGGACCAATGATATCGAATATATTCGCCAATCCATTCCCCCCTACTTAATTCACAAATAGTCAACATATCATTACTGCATAAGGCCATGGTTCACCTGCATAAAGATCTGGATGCCGGCGGGAAATAATTGGCTAATGATTATAGACAACCACTGATGAACACCGAAGTTCAAAAGGGGTTTGGGCAAAGCTTCAGAATATAATCTTAGTATAACTCTTTGAAATGATGGAGGAAGATCAAGTCTGCTTACAGATTCGATCAGTAGGGAGGAAAATAGGTGGAACCTATTGTTCTGGCAGATCTTCAGTTTGGCGTTAATATTTCTGCGCTTTTGGAGAAAATGAGGGTAGATGCGGATGCTTCGGATGGTCAAAGTGTGTTGGCCCTTTGGGAGTCCGCCCGACAAGTTGCAAAACCTAAGGCTGTGTACCGAGAAGCCTTTATTGAACATAAGGACAACGGCTCAGTGGTCATTGATGGCATCAGATTTGAAAGCAGCTTGCTTGCAGTCAATCTTAAAAACAACAATAGGGTATTTCCCCATGTAGTTACGTGCGGTCAGGAGCTTGATGAGTGGTCGCATACGATTCAAGGGATGCTGGAGAAATATTGGGCTGAGGAGATTAAAGCGTCGATTTTGCAGGCAGCTTTCCGAGATTTCACTTCTCGTCTCGTTGATGTTTACCGTCTGGGTACTACTTCAGTTATGAATCCCGGTTCTTTGGATGATTGGCCCATCAGTGAACAAGGGAAGCTTTTTCGGCTTTTGGGGGATCCGGCCGCGGCAATCGGTGTCTGCTTAAATGAAAGTTGCTTAATGGTACCTATGAAATCTATTTCAGGGATCCGCTTTGCCACAGAACGTACATTTGAAAACTGCCAACTGTGTGCAAGAGATAATTGTGTGGGGCGAAGGGCACCATACGATCCTTTGCTTTATGGGAATCGATACAGCATATGAAAATACTATCTGTGAAACCTAACAAACAAAAGATAATGCTGGTAGACGGGTATCTGGACGAACCGTCTTGTCTGGGAGTACCGCCTTATATATCTCCCCAGATTCGCTATGCTTATGGGGCTCTTTTAGATCTTGGTATCAATCCGGATCACATTACATATGTCACTATAGATGACCTGCGGATTCAAAGACAAGCATACCTTGACCTTGCAAAAGGTGCAGATGCAGTCGTGGTGATCGCCGGTGCCACTGTGCCCGGGCGGTATTTGGGTGGAAGACCCATATCCTTGCGGGAAATAGAAACCTTGGTGCAGGATGCAGCACCAACACCTTTAATCCTCGGAGGTCCAATTGTCCTTTGCCAAGACGCACTTCCGACAGTTGATCATTTATGTGGTGAAATTGCCGCTGTGTCTTTACAGACCATGCTGGGAGGAAGGCTCGAACCTCATTCCGGTAGGCCTGAAGCTTGGGTAGAAAGACTGGCACAGTTTGCTGTGTTGGGAGCAGAGCTAACTGTCAAACACCCTTCATTTCCCTATGTGGTATGTGAGTTGGAGACTTTTAGAGGGTGCCCCCGCCGGCAAAACTGTACTTTTTGCAGTGAAGGGTTGAAACAGGTGAGATACCAAAGGCCTGTTGAAGACATTGTGGAGGAAGTACGGGTATTAGCCGGGTTGGGCAACAACTATTTTCGACTGGGCTGTCAAACAGATCTATTTTTGTATGGGGCATCAAAACGGCAAGGTCAGCTTTATCCGGAGCCACCTGCAATAAAGGCATTGTACCAAGGTATTCGACAAGCTGCTCCTAATTTAAAGTTACTGCACTTAGATAACGTTAACCCGGCCACCATCATGCGGGATCCTGCCAGAGCACAGGCTATTATGGAAATCATATGCAAATACAATACTGCCGGTGATGTGGCTGCCTTTGGTTTGGAATCTGCGGATCCGTCGGTTTTGAAAGCCAATAATGTGGAAACTACACCAGAAGAAACTCTGGCTGCTGTCAGATTGATGAATGAAGTTGGTGGACAGCGTGTAGATGGAATTCCCGCACTTTTACCGGGACTGAACCTAATCCACGGTCTTGCTGGAGAAACGGCAAAGACCACAGAGCTGAACCTGCGCTATTTGCACCTTCTTTTGGAAAATGACCTTTTGGTCAGGAGAATAAATATTCGGCAGGTGCTTACTTGGGGAGGTTATCGGGCAGCGAAAATATCTGTATCCCGATTTCAGAAATATAAAGACCGGGTCAATACAGAAATCAACAAACCTATGCTTGAAAGAGTTTTCCCCACAGGCACTATTCTGCGAAATGTCCATGTTGAAGAAGTCCGGGGACACGTCAGCTTCGGACGCCAATTGGGGTCATATCCCATTCTTGTGGGTATACCTGGTGAAGAACCCCTGGGCAAGATCGTGGACGTAGTTGTGGTCGATCACGGCTACAGATCGATTACAGCTTTGCCGGTCCCATTTCGCATTAACGAAGCCAGCGTGGCTCGGCTGGCCGGCATTCCGGGTATCGGAAAGCGGCGGGCAACTGATCTGTTTTTGGCCAACCCCATCCAAGACATCCATCATCTTAACGCTGTTCTTGATGGACAGGTGGATTTTTCCACTATCCTGCCTTTTATAGATTTCGCGTATTAAGAAACCTGGGTATTTTAGATCCTCTGTTCAGAAATAGCCCCCGTTTGTTTAATCGGCTCCGAATTGTGAAACACTAGTAGTCGGCAACTGTGAAAGCAGTGTTGTTTGGCTTTCAAATATTCTTGCCGGCGGCAGTGGCCTTGCAAGGCGGCCGTTGGGATGACGGGGGTAACTCAATTTGACGCTTGAGACCGGTGTGTTTATTATCGTTTTGTTGGCGGTGGGATTTGCGGCCTTGCGCTGGCGTTTCCGGCGTTTTAAATCGTTATCAGGGGAACCTGTGGCTGATGCACTCCTTGGGGTCAATGAACTGGAACAGCATGCACGGGAATTGGCTACCCGTCACAGGGTCTCTAGGCAGGTTTATAGTAGAGGCCAACGCCTACCGAACCCTTCAAATACAGGCAGGGCCCTAAGACACATTTACGAAGAAATTTCCCAGGCGGTTCGAGAAGGATTCAATCCTTCCCCGGCCGGTGAGTGGCTTTTGGATAATTTCTACGTGCTTGATGCCGGTATTCGGGATATTAAAGGCAGCATGCCGCCGGGATACTACGGCAAGTTGCCCAAGCTGGCCAACGGCCGCATGCGGGGATACCCACGTGTTTATGTGCTGGCTTTGGATCTGATTTCCCACACTGATGGTCACATAGATACTGAAGTAGTTGAGCGTTTTTTCACTGCTTACCAGTCGGCGGTACCGCTTTCTATTGGCGAAATTTGGGCCATACCTACATTCCTCAAGATCGGTTTGATGGAAAACTTAAGACACCTTGCCCAACAAGTGATTCGTTCCCAAAGGCAAAGGCAAAAAGCTAATCAGTGGCTGGACTCCCTGCTGCGAGAAGCAAAAGATAGCGGTGTCGGTGTTGAACAGCTGCTGGCGGCTCGCACCCGTTCTTTACGAAGAATGAGTGCTGCTTTTGGTACTGAACTGCTTTATCGCATGCGCAGTGAAGGTGAAGATAGTGTTCCTTTAGGCGAATGGCTTGATGAACGCCTGGAGGCTATCGGCACGACTGCCGATGATGTAGTCCATCTTGAACACCAACGCCAATCAGCCAGAGAAATCTCTGTCAGAAATTCCATCAACAGCCTCAGGGGTCTGGCTGTGCTTGACTGGCTCGATTCCTTTGAAAGGCTCAGTCATGTAGAGCGAATCTTGCAAACTGATCCCGATGGAACATATCCCGCAATGGATAACGCAAGCCGTGATCTATATCGCCACAAAATTGAACGCCTGGCAAAAGCCTATGGATTATCAGAGCTTCAGGTTGCCCGTCAGGCTGTGCAGTGTGCCAAAAGCGTGCCGGGGGAGTCATCTGAATTTTGGAAGCGTCATGTTGGTTACTACCTAATTGATGAAGGCCAAGAGCAGCTGCAGTTGAAATTGGGCCAGCCGCTGAACTGGTGGGATGCTCTAAAGAACCATCTTACAGCATACAAGTTCGGCATATATATAAGCGTTATCACTGCTTTGACACTGTTTATAACCGGTGTGGTCTATATGCGGGTTGGTTACCGGGGTACATTCGGCAGTGTGGTTTGGCTTGCGGCATTAATTGTTCTGGCCAGTGATATCGCTGTGCGTACCATTCACGGATTTGTCACAGTCCTATTTGCACCAAAAACCCTGCCAAAACTGGATTTAGAGCACGGTATTCCTGAAGAATACACTACCATGGTGGTTATTCCGGCTCTTTTGTCCAATGAGATCCGAACAAAGCAGCTGATTGACAGTTTGGAAATTTATTATTTGGCAAATCAAGAACAGAATTTGTATTTCGCTTTACTGGGTGATTTTGCCGATGCCCCTAAAGCCGTTGCATCTGCAGATGAAGGGATTCTCCAAACTGCGGAAGCAAAAATAGCTGAACTCAATCAGCGCCATGCTGAGGACAAGCCTATTTTTCACTTTTTCCATCGAGTGCGTCTGCATAATGAAAAAGAAGGCTGTCACATGGGTTGGGAACGAAAACGAGGGAAGTTGGAGGAGTTTAACAGGCTTTTGAGGGGGGCTGCAAACACGACTTACGTGCAGTCACAGGTCCCCGACTATCTTAAGGAAGTCAGCCTGATTATTACCCTGGACGCTGACACCGGTTTGCCAAGGGATACAGCAAGGCGTTTGATCGGTACTTTGGTGCATCCGCTCAACCGCCCGGTACTAGACGAAAAGCAGCGGTGGGTAAAAAGAGGATATGGGCTTTTGCAGCCCCGCATAAATATAGTCGTCTATGCAATTGCCAAAAGTCTATTTACAAGAGTATTTGCCGGTGACGGCGGAATTGATCCCTACACTACCGCTGTTTCCGATGTATACCAAGATCTGTTCGGTGAAGGGATCTATACAGGTAAGGGTATTTACAGTGTTGATATCTTTAACGCAGTACTAGGACAGCGTCTGCCTGATGATGCCATTCTCAGCCATGATCTTTTGGAAGGGTCATATGTGCGGGCTGGATTGACTACGGATATCGAGTTGATTGATGGGTATCCGGCCCGATATGACGCTTATGCACTGCGGCTGCATAGGTGGGTTAGAGGCGACTGGCAGCTGGTGCCTTGGCTTTTTAGGAATGTACCTAACGGTAAGGAAAGTGAGCCCAACCCGCTGTCGCCGCTGACCCGCTGGAAGATCGTGGATAATCTGCGCAGAAGCCTGGTTGCACCGGCTTTGTTCGCGGTCGTTGCCGGTGGGTTATCTGTGTTTGCAGGCTCTCCTGCACCTTATTTAGGTTTTGCCGCATTGGTGCTGCTGTTTCCTTGGTTGACAATGGTAACCTTTGGAGCCGCGAATGGGCCGAGAGGAAAACGATTTTTAGGGCATGTGTGGACCGCTGCCACAAGTTCCCGCAAACAGGCCTGGCAAGTGGCCTTGGTTCTGACTTTCCTACCCTACCAGGCTTATTTAATGATCGATGCCATATTACGCACCTTGGGACGGGTTTTTATTACGAAGCGGAAAATGCTCGAGTGGGTAACAGCAGCTGATCTCGAGGAGCGTCTTTCCAAAGGCTGGCAGGCCTTTTTAATCAGGATGTGGCCCGGACAAGCGCTGGCAGTTGCAGCTGTAGGTGCTGTTTGGATCACTGCACCGGCTAATTTGATTTGGGCGCTGCCTCTTGGTGTGTTGTGGGTTTCATCTCCTTGGGCCGCGTACTGGATCAGCCGACCGCTTGGGTACCAAAGGTCCCATCTTACCGAGCCAGACAAACAGACCTTACGGATATACGCTCGGCAGATTTGGCGATACTTCGAAGATTTCGTCGGCAAAGGAGACAATTGGCTGCCGCCAGATCATTATCAAGAATCACCGAAATTGTCTATCGCCCACAGAACATCGCCTACTAACATAGGATTATATCTTTTGTCAATTTTGGGGGCTTGGGATCTGGGTTATGTCAGCACGGGGCAAGCCTTAGAGCGGGTGGGTACCAGCTTGGCCAGTATAGAAGAGCTGGAAAAATGGCATGGCCACCTATACAACTGGTACGATACCAAAAGTCTAAAGCCGCTGCGGCCGTTTTATGTGTCTACCGTGGACAGCGGTAACCTGGTGGGGTATTTCATCACACTGCGCCAGGGTTTGTTGGAGATGCTCGCCGGTCCTACTTTGGATCTCAGTCGTTGGCAATCAGGTTTGGCCGATACTTTCACCTTGATGCGCCGGGAGGTACGAGGTGAGGATAAAGAATATGCTGAAGCCAAAAAAGTAATGACTGAGCTAAAAATCGGGAGCGCGGAACGCATAGGTAATGCAGTACCTGCTGCGGCAGCAGGCTATCAGGCTTTGAGAAACCTCGAGCGGAGGCTCGGCCACATAACAAAAACCGAAAGGACTATCCGTACTCAACATCGCTCTAGGGAATCATGGACTTTGCGTTTGATGGGGATGATCTCGTCTTTCCGTGAAGAGATTGAACAGACACATGCCTGGGCTCCTTTGCTTTCGACTTTACCCTCGGAGTTTTCCAATGGTGCACTGTCGGCTGAGGACGAAAGACATTGGGAAGCCTGTCTTGGTGTATTGAACACAAAAACACCGTTAGTAGGGCTTGGCCAGCGTCTTAAAGAAGCAAACCAAGCAGTTGAACAATTGGTAAATTCTTTAAAGCAAACGGAGTTAGCAGAGGACGTTAAAGACCCCCTATTGATTTGGTTGAACCATTTTTCCGATGCTTTAGACAGTTCGGAAACAGCAGCAAGACAAAGAGTGCAAAAATGCTACGATTTGGCGGATACACTACAAAACCTTGTTGCCGACACGGAGTTTCAACACCTTTACGATGAAAAACGCCACATGTTTTCAATTGGTTTTAGCTTCGAGGAAGAACGTTTGACCCATTCCTACTATGATTTGTTGGCATCTGAAGCAAGGCAGGCAAGTTTCGTGGCTATCGCCAAGGGCGATGTACCCCAAAAACATTGGTTCAAACTAGGTCGTGCCATGGTTAAAACCAATGCAGGCCGCACTCTATTGTCTTGGAGCGGCACTATGTTTGAATATCTAATGCCTTTGTTGGTTATGGAGAGCTATCCTGACACTTTACTTGGTGATGCCTTGGCCCAAGCTGTAGCGGAACAGATGCACTACGGGCATAGAAACAGGGTACCGTGGGGCATATCGGAATGCGGCTTCAGTGCCTTAAACGTGCAGCTCAACTATCAATATCAGGCATTTGGAATACCTACCTTGGGTCTCAAACGGGGATTGGCGCAGGATCTAGTGATATCGCCGTATGCCACATTCTTGGCATTAATGGTTGACCCGGAAGCAGCATATGACAACCTAAAACGATTGGAGTCCAATGGATTGGTGGGGTTGTACGGCATGTATGAGGCCATCGATTATACACGAGATCGGGTCCCAGAGAATGTCGGTGGGAGCATTGTGCGCATGTATATGGCTCACCACCTTGGGATGAGTTTCTTGGCCTTAGATAACTATCTAAACGAAGGTATTATGAGGCATCGCTTTCATAATGACCCGTATGTGCAGGCAACGGATCTGCTGTTGCAGGAGCGTTTGCCAAGACATATTCACCCGATTGAGTCGCCGACTGATACCACTGCCGCAGTCCAGCCGGCTCGCCAAAGCGGTCCTTTGATTACCAGGCAGTTTTCCTTAGGTGACCTTGCTGAACCCCACGTGTTCCTGGCCTCCAACGGCGCGTATAGTGTTGTGTTGTCTGCCGCGGGTTCCGGCTCCAGTCAATGGGAAGATATTGCCATTGGACGTTGGCGCCGTGATGCCACTTTGGATCAATTAGGGATGTTCTTTTATATCAAGGATCTTAAGCACGAGCGGACTTGGTCGGCAACTTACCAACCTACACTTAGTGAGCCTGAATCCTATGAAGTGGAATTTGCCGATGACAAAGCGGAATTCGTTCGTTGGGACGGGCAGATAAAGACCAAAACAGAAGTCACTGTTTCCTCCGAACATAATGGGGAAGTCCGGCGGATATCGTTGACAAATCATGGACAGGACTCGCGGCTTTTGGAAATAACCAGTTATTTCGAAGTTGTTTTGGATTCCCCGGCAGCAGATTTAGCGCACCCTGCTTTCAGCAATTTGTTCATCCAAACTGAATATGTTCCGGAGTTCGATGCTTTGCTCGCTTTCCGCAGGCCCCGCCACGAACAGCAAGACCCCCTATGGGTCGCCCATACAGTAACAGTAAAAGGTAATGCTGTTGGAGACACTGAGTATGAAACGGATAGAAGCAGGTTTATCGGTCGAGGTCGTGATCGGTCAAATCCCGAGGCCCTGGACAAAAAACTGTCCGGGCGGGTAGGTGCGGTCTTAGATCCCTGTATGAGTCTAAGGCGCAGGGTGCGTCTTCTTCCGGGTAAGACTATACATGTGATATATTCCACAGCTTTAGCCCGCACTCGTTCAGAGGCTTTGGCACTTGCTAAGATATACCACGAGTCTGATGCCAGTAATCGGGTTTTTGCACTGGCATGGGCCAGAAGTCAGGTGGAGCTGAGATATCTTGACTTACCCATAGCTGAAGCACACCTATTCCAAACGATTGCCGGGCGTTTGATTTACGGTTATCCCTTTGATCCGGGCAACCGGATAGATAAGATACGGAAAAATTCTTTGGGCCTACCGGGACTTTGGGCCATGGGTTTATCCGGTGAGGTGCCGATTTTGTTGGTGAGAGTTAAGTCATATAACCAAGAAGAAATTGTGCGCCAGGCCCTTACTGCCCACGAGTATTGGCGAATGAAAGGTTTGGCAGTGGACTTGGTTTTGCTCAATCTCGAAGCCGGAGGGTATGAACAAGCCATTCAAGATTTGCTGCGCAGATTGATTGCCACGGGTCATGCCCAAGGTCAGGAAAACCGCCAAGGAGGCGTTTTCCTGAAGCAAGCCGGCCATCTCTCTCAAGGTGAATTGGATTTGTTGGAGGCCGCGGCGAGTATTGTGATTGGAGACGGAATTGGTTCACTAGGAGAAAAGGCCAGAAGCGGTCTCACCCACTTGGTTGCTGTTTCCCGCCGGGGGTTGTTGGCACGGCGGCGGCCTCCGGAGCCAAGTGCAGCACTAAAAGGTTCGGTAAGCAGTACAGACAACGGCAAACGGACTGCGGGCGGCAATGGGCACATTAGGGCACTGCCGGAAATTGCTGAGTGGCACCATCAGGCGGCAGACAACCTGCCGAAAGAGGTACAGGCATTGAAGTATTTCAATGGTTTTGGCGGGTTTGCTGATCAAGGCCGCGAGTATACCATTTTTCTACCTGCCGGAGTCACGACTCCTGCCCCTTGGATCAATGTAGTAAGTAACCCTAATGCCGGATTTTTGATTTCCCAGTCGGGTGCAGGCTATACCTGGACAGAAAACAGCCGAGAAAATAAGCTAACCCCTTGGTCCAATGATCCCATCATTGATCCCCTGGGTGAGGTGTTGTATTTGCAGGATTTGGCAAGTGGTGATGTGTGGTCACCGACAGCCGGACCTGTGAGGGGCGATGAACCTTACCTAGTAAGCCATGGACAGGGGTATTCCAGATTTTCACACACAAGTCGCGGCATAGAGCAGACACTTCTGACATTCGTGCCAATTTGGGACCCGGTTAAGATTTACCAAATGCGTCTGAAGAACAATGGTACTGAACGGCGGCGCTTGGCGTTGACCTTTTATAGTGAGTTGACCTTAGGGGTTCACAGGCAAATGACAGAACAGCAGATAGTGACAGATTATGATTCTGAAGGCGAGCTTTTGTGGGCTACCTCCACTTTCCGTGATGATATCTATTCCGGTAAAGTGGCATTTGCGGCAACTAGTTTGGGCGAGTTCAGCTACACCACCGACCGCCGTGAATTCATTGGGCCTAACGGTTCAGTGGCCTCTCCGGCGGGTTTGAAGGCTGAGGCTCTATCGAATGCCGTTGGGGTGGGTTTGGACCCGTGTTTTGTCATCAAGGGCGAGATTGAGCTTGAACCCAATGAAGAACGAGAGATTATCTTCCTGTTGGGTGAAGATCACAACCAGAACGGGATCAGAAGACTTGCCAAGACATACCGAGATTCCGACAAAGCTGCAGTTTCCTTAAAGGAAGTGCAGGATTGGTGGGATGAGACACTGGGAACCGTACAAGTAGATACTCCCAACCAAGCACTTAACCTTATGGTAAATAGGTGGCTGCTGTATCAAAGCCTAGTTTGCCGGGTTTGGGCTAGAACCGCCTTTTACCAAGCCGGCGGAGCTTATGGGTATCGTGATCAACTTCAAGATGTGATGGCTTTATTGATCGCCCGTCCGGAAATCGCCAGGGAACACATTCTCAGGGCCAGTGCCCACCAATACATTGAAGGCGATGTTCAGCATTGGTGGCACCCCGACTCCAATAAAGGCATCCGGACTAAATTCTCTGATGACTTGTTGTGGCTGCCTTTGGTGACAGCTAAATATGTAGAAGTAACGGGAGACGAATCCATTTGGGCAGAGGAAACCAGATTTTTAGAGGAGCCGCCTTTGGGACCTGATGAGTATGAGCGCTATGGGGTACCCGGTATCTCTTCTCAGAAAGGGAGTGTGCTTGAACATTGTTGGCGTGCTATAGATCTGAGCCTGCGGTTTGGTGAACACGGTTTACCCCTTATGGGCTCGGGGGACTGGAATGACGGTATGAACAAAATCGGCTGGCAGGGCCGAGGTGAAAGCGTTTGGATGGGCTGGTTCCTTTATACTATTTTGATGAAATTTGTACCAATCGCTAAAGCTCATCAAGAAGAGGAACGCAGCAATCGTTACCTAAGAGAAGCCAAACGTTTAGCTCAGGCACTGCATGAATCGGCCTGGGACGGTGAATGGTATCGACGAGCATACTTTGATGATGGCACCCCTGTAGGCTCTGCAGGTAGTGAAGAATGCAAGATTGACTCTATATCTCAGTCATGGTCTGTGATTTCAGGTGCGGCAGATCTGGAAAGGGCCGAAGAAGCCATGCGGGCCGTTGGAGACTATCTTGTGCGTAAAGACGATAAGATGATATTGCTGTTGACACCTCCTTTTGACCGAATGCTGCCGGATCCCGGATATATTCGCTCCTATGTCCCGGGTGTCAGAGAGAATGGAGGACAGTATACTCACGCGTCAATGTGGGTAATCATGGCAACAGCAATATTAGGCGAAGGGGCGAGGGCCATGGAGTTGTTTGACTTGGTGAACCCCATCAACCATTCACTTGGTGGTGATGACACTTTGCGATACAAGGTTGAACCTTATGTGGTCCCTGCAGACGTCTCTGCTGTACATCCCAATACAGGGCGGGGAGGTTGGACTTGGTACACAGGTGCCTCAAGTTGGATGTACCAAGTGGCTGTCGAGTGGCTTTTGGGACTCAAGATCAAAGGTAATGTGTTTACTGTTTATCCGTGTATTCCACCTGATTGGCCGGAGTTTACCATGCGCTACAAACATAAGCAAAGTATGTATGTTATCAAAGTAAGCAATCCCGAGCAGGTAGAAACCGGAGTCCTGGAGATTAGTCTAGATGGTAAACCCGTGATAGATGGGAAAGTGCCGCTGGATCTTGGACCAGGTACCTTTACTGTTGCAGTCACTATGGGTAAAAAAGCGGAACACGCCCAAGAGTTAACTGAATCAAAACTTACGTTTTAAGGGAGATATGGTTTTGCTGAATTTGTTTGCGAGAACTGCCGTCTTGTATCTGGTGGCCGTAGTTGTGATTCGGATTATGGGAAAGCGCCAGATAGGGCAACTGCAGCCCTTTGAATTGGTGATCACTATTATAATTGCAGAATTGGTGGTGATCCCCATGCAGGATAAGGATGTGCCTTTAATTGAGGGTCTTGTGCCCGTGTTTGCCCTCCTTGTGCTGCAGTATGGAGTCTCTTTGTTGCTAATGAAAAGCGAAGGCATTAGGGCCGTTGTGTGTGGTGTGCCCAGTGTACTTGTACACAACGGCCAGATAGTAGAACAGGAACTTCATCGACTGCGGTACACATTGAGCGATCTATTGGAACAGCTTAGAGTCAAAGGTTTTGCAAACCTCTCCGACGTGGAATTCGCTATCTTGGAGACTAATGGGGAATTGAGTGTCATACCCAAATCTCAAAAACGCCCCGTACAGCCTGAGGATCTTCAAATAGATACGGAATATGAGGGATTGCCTTTGCCTTTAATCTTAGATGGCAAGGTTAAAAAAGAAGCCCTGCAAAAAGCTGAATTGGATTACAGTTGGCTCCAAGATGAACTGGTGAAACGGGGGGTTGGACAGCCGCAAGATGTGCTGTATGCCAGCTTAGGGACAGATGGCACCTTGTATGTTCAGCCCCGAGAAATGCAGCTTGGCTGGCAGGAGTCCGGTGTAAGCTAGTTGTGATGAAGGGAGTGCTAGAGGGTGAAATGGATCAAGTGGCGGTGGGCAGTGTTGGCTGCCGTTTTTGTTTTGTTTGCGGCAGTGGGTTATTACAGCGATCACAAAGTTGTAGAAAGCGTAGGAGTGCTGGAAAATCTGTCAGACAACCTTAAGGCTGCTGTCGCAACAGAAGACTGGTTTGGTGCAGCACAAGTGCTTAACGGCATCAAAGAAAGATGGCCTCCGGTCAGACGTAATTGGGATTTGCGTATGCACAGAGATGAAATGGACGATTTGGATTTGGCATTGGCCAGATTGGGAGGATTTGTGGCCGAAAGGGACAAAAGCAGTGTCCTTGCCGAGTTGGGTGCCTGGAAAGTGCTTTTGAGTCATGTAAAACAAAAGGAAGTGCTGCACTGGCGCAATATACTGTAGAATCGGTGGCCGCGGTGCGGATGAGGGTTGGGCGCGGTCGGGCACGATTCTCCCCGGGATACCGCGCCTTTGTTGTTACTGAAGGGCTCCTTGATAAGGAAACTGAGTCAAATAGTTGCTGAAATGCTGCTGCTCCTGCTGGATCTTTTGTTGATCAACACCCTCCAACACATACCAGCCTTTTTGAAACATTAAAGTGAAGCTCTCTCTTGCTGCTTTATGGGTATCGCAGAGTATGCTTTCTACATCACTGTGGAGGTTTGCATAGCTTGTTTCCCGGGCAAAGACATTAAAGTTGTCTGTAAGATATTTTTCAGTTGCTAAAACGTCGTTTACGAAGTCTCGGTCGTTCATCTCAGGTCCTTTAACTTCAGGCAGTTGTCCTGAGCTTGGGTTGCGAATTTCCTTGGGGTTCTGTGGCACAGTGTATACCTCCCTATTTACTGAGACATGGGTGTGGGGGGCAGTGCTTTAGCCGGATCCAAATGGCTGAGCAGTTTTTGGTAATGGCCCTGGTGCATTTTTGCCAAACCATCGCAAAGATTCTTAACATCTGCATCTTGCGCCATCTGAGCATACATAGCAAATTTCTTTGCTGCCAATAACTCCCATGACAGCGCATCTTGGATATACGCGAGATCTTTAGTCGTAACAATTTCCGGCGGCTGCATCATGATGCCCCCACCAACCGATGTGCCTGTCTGAATCTGCATTTCGAAAGCCTCCCTTCAATTCAACTACAGCCTTTAGCATTCCCATTAAGACCAAAAATACACGATGAAAACACGTATAAGCCGGTGTAAGCTGTAGACTGTCGGAAAGGATATGTTGTAGAATGGATGAAAGTGTAACAAAAGCATCCAAGTAGGTGATTAAGTGTCTGTGGAGGCAATACAAAACCCGTGGGTAAGAGGGTTGAAAAACGGGATCAACACTGTTTGGGAATTGGCTAAAGTCGTGATTCCATTAACCATTCTAATATCTGTTCTTAAGGAAACAGGACTGCTGGGCACCCTTGCCGGGAAAATGGAGCCGTTAATGTCCCTTTTGGGCCTGCCCGGTGAGGCAGCTTTGGCCTTGGTCGTCGGTTATTTCGTGAATATTTACAGTGCGATCGCCGTTATTTTAGCAATAGAATTGACAGCTAAGCAGGTAACCATCATCGCTGTAATGATAACTATTTGCCACGGCCTTTTCTTAGAAGGCGCTATTACCCAAAAAACCGGGGTCAAAGCTTTCCCTTTGGCCCTTATGAGGGTTGTTGTTTCTATATTGGCAGGGCTGGTTGTCAACTGGTTGTATTAGACTTTAGCGTGGGCAAAGTAGGAGTTGAAAAGCTTTGGGGATAGATTTATTTGAGGCGGCATGGGACGGCTTTGTGTCTGGTGTTCACGGTTTGAAAAACATAGTAATCATTGTTATGCCTTTGATGGTTGCGATTGAACTGGCCAAAGACAAAGGCATAATGGAGAGAATTACCGCTAAATTCGATGCTCTCGCAGGGTTTCTCAAAATATCTCAGAAAGCAGTGCTGCCGCTAGTTGTGGGAGTCGGGATTGGTTTTTCCTACGGCTCGGGCGTGATTATCCAATCTGCTAGAGAAGGCGAACTAACTTTAAAGGATCGTTATGCGATTAACATATTCCTGTCCATCTGCCATTCGATTTTTGAGGATACCCTACTTTTGGTTGTGATGGGAGCAAGTCTTTCTTGGTTACTGGCTAGTCGTTTAATTTTGGCTGTGGCCGCTACTTTGCTTTATGGTCGCCTTTTTGTCAGGCTTGAAAAAGAACCCCACAGCAGCACAACCACACTGTAAAGTAGGTGAGGTGCCGAACTATGGAGGCGGTACTAAAATTGCATTGGGGGCGTGGATATGTTTGATGTGATTATTGAAAATGGCCTAGTGATTGATGGTACAGGAAGTCCCGGAAAAGCCTTTGATGTTGGGATTGAAAAAGACAAGATTAAGGCAGTGGGGGACTTAGCTAATGCAGAAGCATCCAAACGGATAGATGCCGTGGGTATGGTGGTAGCACCGGGGTTCATTGATATTCACACCCATTCTGAACTCGAACTTATGGCAGATGGGCGGGGTCTGAGTATGCTTCATCAGGGAGTGACTACCAACGTAACAGGAAACTGCGGCATGTCTTTGGCACCTATCAGCGATATTTCTCGCAGGCCGGTACAGCTTTCGTTGGCTGTTGATAGTTATGGGATTGAATGGGATTGGTATTCGTTTGCAGATTGGCTTGATGCTTTGCGTTCTTGTCCCATAGCCATTAATGTTGTACCTTTGGTTGGGCATGGCTCTATTAGGGCCACCGCCATGGGTTTTGATGATCGCATACCTACGGACTTAGAAATGCAGGCAATGGAGAGATTGACCTATGAGTCCATGGAAGCCGGGGCTTTTGGCATTTCTACCGGTTTGGTTTATCCGCCGGGTATTTACTCCAGGACCCCCGAATTAGCAGCTTTGGCCCGGGTTGTCGCCGAATTTGACGGAATATATGCATCCCACATCAGAGGCGAAGCCTCAACTTTGCTTGATGCCGTTGCAGAGGCAGTTCATATTGGTAAAGCCTCAGGTGCGAAGGTGGAAATTTCCCACCACAAGGCGGCCGGCAGGCCCAATTGGGGTAAAGTGCAAGAGAGCTTTGCCTTAATTGAAACTGGTGCCAAAACCCATGACATTACATATGATATTTATCCCTATGAAGCAGGCAATGCCGGGCTGGGACAGCTATTGCCCCCTTGGTCCCACGTGGGTGGCACTGAAGTACTGCTTAAACGGCTTCACAGCAAACCCGAACGGGAAAGGATTTATCACGATATCATTCATGGTTGTCCTGGTTGGGACAACTTCTTCCCTATTGATTGGGCAGATATTCAACTTGCCTCTATCGCGTCACAGACGAATCGGTGGATGGAGAGCAAGTCGGTTGCAGATGTGGCCGGAAAGCTTAATTTGGACCCGGTGGAGTTAGTTATGGATCTTGTTTTAGAGGAGGAAAATCAGGTAAGCATGGTAAACTTTGTCATGTCTACCGAAGATATTGAGTTTCTTATAACCAAATCTTTAGCTATGATCGGCTCCGATGGGAGGGCAGTGTCGCCCGATGGTCCTACCGCAGGCGGTCATCCCCACCCCCGTTACTATGGTACGTTTGCTCGGATACTCAGTAAGTATGTGCGTGAACGAAGACTACTTACTTTGGAGGAAGCAGTTCATAAGATGACCGGTATGGCTGGGGCTAAGCTAAATCTGACCGGACGCGGCCTGATACAAACGGGCTTTTTTGCCGATATAACGATTTTTGATCCGCTGACTGTCAGTGATTGTGCTACCTACGCAAAACCTCATCAAACAGCAATCGGGGTCAAATGGGTTTTGGTCAATGGTCAGATTGCTTTAGCCGGCGGAGTTCCTACCTCCAAAATGGGAGGGAGAGTATTATCGAACATCGGGTCTTAGATGTATGTGCGTGTAGTCTTGTTTCAAGGAGGTTCAGTGCAATGTCGAGATATTTGCTAACCCGACGATTGTGTGTCAGCTTAATTGTGTTCAGTCTATTAGTTACTGCACCTTTGGCAAGTGCAGCAACACCGGAGGCAAGGATCAGTGAAAGTGTGGAAACGCTCCAAGAAATGGCAGGGGAGCCGGATGCTAAGACTATGGCAGCCTTGCTTTCAAAAGCAAAGGGAGTAGCGATTTTCCCATCGGTGCTTAAGGCCGGCATTTTTTTGGGAGGCAAGTATGGTGAGGGGTTGGTCATTCGCCGTGATCAGGTGGATGGCACATGGTATGGACCAAGTTTTGTCACCATGAAAGGAGTTTCGTACGGGCTACAGTTTGGCGTGCAGTCCACGGCTTTGGTATTGGTGATTAATAATGAAAAGGGCATGGAAAGCTTTCAGGGAACCCAAAGGGTAACCCTGGGTGGGGACATTGGCGTCGCGGCGGGACCCGTGGGTCGCCAAGCCGGCGCCAGTACCGACGTTGATCTCGGTGCCGCCATCTACAGCTATTCCATCAGCAAGGGGATTTTCGCCGGGTTTTCCTTGGAGGGTGCTGTGATTGAGACAGATACAAACGCTAATCAGGCTTATTGGCGAAGCCCCCTGGCACCTGGACAGATTCTAAAAATGGAAGCCAACGATGAGCGGATGGGTGTTTTGCTCAAGGAGCTGGAACAGCTCATAGCGTTTGGAGACTAGCTCGAAACCATCGAGCAGTCTGAAGTTTTGACTTTTGTGTCAAAGCGAGATTCAAAGCGAGATAAGTCCATAATGCATCAAAGCATGGTAAATCCCGTCATTATCGTTGGTTTTGGTCACAAAATCCGCCGCTTCTATGACAGTTGGCATAGAATTACCCATAGCTACACCAATACCGGCAACTTCTACCAGTTCTTTGTCGTTATCGCCGTCACCAAAGGCTATTATGTCGGCGGGGGGTATACCAAGCATTTTTCCGGCTTCCAGCAGTGCATGGGCTTTAGAGACCCCCTGTTGGACTATTTCACAGTAGTTTGGTTTAGACAAGCTGACTGAAATAGGCAGAGTCTCGGCAAGAGCCCAATCGTAAAAAGCGGAAATGTCTTTGACATCCCCTATGATCAGGATTTTTTGCGCGGACGGTAAATTAAGGTCGGTGAGATCGGCGACTTTGGTGGGTGAAATACCGACTATTTCTGCCTCTTTTTGGCACCACGGAGAATCATCTTCGATAAACCAGTTCCAGTCAGCCATCAGGTTGGCGTGCAGCTGACGGTGCCGTGTTTCTTTTACCAGCAGCTGAACTGCATGGCGCTGAATGGAATGTTCAGTGATTATTTCACCGGAGCAGACAATAGTCGCACCGTTTAGCGCGATAAACAAAGCATCAGGCATGCCCAATTGCTTTGCAATATTAGCGGTGCTTCTTGGTGGCCTAGCTGTTGCAAGCAGGATGACATGACCTTGGGAGGCTAACTGTCTTAGTGCTCTTTTCGTAGAAGGCAGTATTTGGTGAGTGCTGTCAAGCAGCGTCCCATCCACATCCAAAGCAATGAGTTTGCGATTTTTTTGCATGAAGGTAAGTCCTCCTTTATAAAGATTAGCTTCATCTCTTTTTAAAGAGTTTGTTATTACGAATACAGAAAGGGAAGGGTTATGCGAAAAAGAGTGTTTAATCCGACAAAAGGACCGGAAGCTAAAGGACCCTATTCAACTGTTGTATGTCACGGTAATATTGCTTATGTTTCTGGACAGGGGACTCTCGATCCTGCTACCGGTGAGTTTGTTAGAGGGAGCATTGAGGCTCAAACTGAGCGGGTTTTGGAAAACCTGAAATTGATTTTAGAGGAACTCGGTTCTGGTCTTGGGTATGTGTTGAAGACTACTGTTTACTTAAAAGATATGGATGACTTCGCAGCTATGAATGACGTCTACGATCGCTATATGGGGCCGAAGTTCCCCGCCCGCACATGTATACAAGCAGGTAGATTGCCATTTGATATGGGTGTTGAGATTGAAGCTATCGCCGAAATACCCGAAAAGTAGCCTAACGGTATGAAAATTTCAGGTTTGCCCGCTGCAGATCCTCGATGAAGGGGACCTGTAGCGGGCTTTTTATTTGGCGGTATAAGCTTAAGTCCGGCAAGTTTGCATCGAACTGTAACCCCAGACTAAGAGAGTTCATAGTGTAATATCAGCGACAGCGGGAAACGTGTTGGGAAAGGGGTAGTGGGCTTGGGTCAAATGATATACACGTTAGCTGATATGCCTATGGGGACTGCAGGGATGATTATGCGTCTTAAAGCCCAAAGCAGTACAAGAAGGCGGCTTTTGGATTTAGGCCTTGTGCCAGGGACTGTGGTCAGATATGTTCGTCAAAGTCCGCTGGGGGATCCAATTGCCTTTGATATCAGAGGTGCTGTAGTTGCCCTACGAAAAGTCGATGCCCAAACAGTGTTTGTAGATCCTGTTAAGGAATAAGGATCGCTTGGTGTCATCCGCAGAGCAAAGAAAGGAGATCCCATGTGCTTTATTTTTCCAACGGTCGGACCAAAGATGAACCATAGAGATTCTGTTCCACGCCATACAGCCGCTGATTACACAATATGCTTGGCGGGGAATCCAAACACGGGAAAAAGTACTGTATTCAACGCTCTGACAGGTCTCAAGCAGCATACAGGAAATTGGCCGGGCACTACGGTATCTCAAACCCGTGGGTTGTATCAATATGCCGGCAAAAATTTGGCTCTTATAGATTTGCCGGGGACCTATTCTATGCTGCCAAATTCGCCGGAAGAGAAGATCGCAAGGGATTTCATCTGTTTTGGCCGTCCGGATGTTGTTGTCGTTGTAGTGGATGCTGCTTGTCTGGAGCGCAATCTTAACCTGGTCCTTCAGGTGTTGGAGATTACCCCCAAAGTGGTTGTGTGTCTTAACTTGATTGATGAGGCGAAGCGCAGGGGTTTTTCCATAGACGTAAGAAGGCTTGCAAGCGAGCTTAAAGTGCCGGTTGTGCCGACTGCCGCCAATCGCGGCAGTGGTTTAGATTGCCTAAAAAAACATATTTGGAACAGTGCAAGCAAAAAAATTGAGGCCTGGCCTAATTTAGTTCAATACCCGGAAGTGCTCGAGTGTTCCCTGCAGCAACTAGAAGTAGAGCTAACGCGAATTTCTCTCAACGGATTAAGCAAGCGATGGGTGGCACTGAGATTGCTGGAAGACGATAAAGCTGCTCTAACTTTGATTAAGCATTACAGCACTTTGTCAACAGGTAGGTGGGTCTGTAATGAGGGTTGAATCACAAGATCCTTTGGCTGCCGCTGCCGGACGGGCAAAAGCACTGAGAAGGCAAGTGGAAGACTTAGAAGGAACCGATGTGCGCGACACATTAGTGGCAGCACTTTATGCAAAGGCAGAGGACATTTATCAAAATAGTGTTATAGAGCCACAGCAAAGGGTCGACTGGGACCAAAAAGTAGACGACATTTTGACATCCAAAGTGTTGGGTTATCCTCTGATGTTGTTGGCCCTAGGTGTTATCTTATGGATCAGCATAACGGCTGCCAATTATCCATCGGAGCTGTTGGCCACTTCCTTTTTCGCAATAGAAAAACACTTGTCCGCGGTTTTTGCCAAACTTAATGCACCGGGCTGGCTCCATGGTTTTGTGGTACTGGGGATTTATAGAAGTCTCGGTTGGGTGATAGCCGTGATGCTTCCGCCCATGGCTATCTTTTTTCCTTTGTTTGGGCTTTTAGAAGATTTGGGATATTTGCCAAGAGTGGCGTTTAACCTCGATAGACTATTTCAAAAGGCCGGTGCTCATGGTAAGCAAGCACTTACCATGGCAATGGGATTTGGCTGCAACGCTGCGGGGGTCATGGCCGCGCGCATAATTGATTCACCCAGAGAACGGATGCTTGCTATTTTGACCAATAATTTTATGCCCTGCAACGGTCGGTTTCCACTGCTTATTGCCATGGCAAGTCTGTTCTTAAGTGGGGGTTTTGCCAGGGTGAATCTGATCGCTGCTTTGATTGTAGCAGCAGTGGTGCTTTTCGGCGTTGCAATCACCTTTTTGGTGTCCTATATACTTTCCCGTACTCTTCTGAGGGGGGTTCCCAGCTTTTTCACACTAGAGCTGCCGCCTTATAGAAGACCGCAGATTATGCAAATCTTGGTCAGGTCATTATTAGATCGAACACTGCCGGTTTTGCTGCGGGCAGTTAAAGTGGCAGCACCGGCCGGTGGTATTGTTTGGATATTAGCCAACTTGCATATCGGGGACTTGAACATCATCGGACATGGAGCGAGCTTTTTGGATCCATTGGGCAGCCTTTTGGGGATGGATGGTTATATTCTGTTGGCGTTTATCTTGGCATTTCCCGCCAATGAAATTGTTCTTCCGGTTTTGTTGATGAGCTACCTGGGCGTAGGGGCTATGCTGGAGTTTGATAGTCTTGCAGCCATGAAAACGCTTTTCGCCTCCCGAGGCTGGACCTGGGTGACGGCTTTAAATGTAATGATATTTTCAATGCTACACTTTCCCTGCGGCACGACACTGCTCACAATTTATAACGAGACAAAAAGCCGGTTGTGGACTTGTGCAGCTGCTGTTTTAACTACAGGCACTGCTGTGTTGGTTTGTGTCGTAATCACCCAAGGTATCGCTGTACTCCAAAAGCTCTTTTAAAAAAGGAAAGGATGCCGATTGACCCTGGGGTCCTGAGGCATCCTTTTTTTTATAGAAGTTCTGTTTCCACAGATGTAATCATAACTGTCGGTTGACTTTCGATAAAACTTACAATTGACTGCAGCTGACTGTGGGCATGGGCAGTGGAGCCGCCGATGATGGCAATGCCTATAGTGCCTTTTTGCCAAAGATCATTGTCATCTGTTTCTGCTACAGCGGCATTGAATTTGTTTTGGAGTCTGCGAATGAGACTGTTGATGACGCTGCGCTTTTCTTTGAGAGATTGGCAGCCAAAGATACGGAGTTCCAGTGTGGCAATGCCTACGATCATATCTTAACCCCTATGCCCAAATAGTTATCGGCCCAGTACAGCCTTCAAATTTTCAAGGCCCACTCTTACGCTGTCGCGGGGTGCCATGTTGTATCTTTCAGTTTCGATAATATACCATTCCACTCCAACGTCCGGGGCGGCCTCTGTTATGCCTTTCAGATCAATGTCGCCGGTTCCTACTTCTGTTTGGTCTCCGCCCTGATGAAAATCTTTGATGTGGACCAACGGGCAGCGGCCTTTGTACTTCTTGAAATATGCAATGGGATCGACCCCGGCATGGAATGTCCAGCCCAAATCAATCTCAGCCAGCAAGTTTTCCGGTTTGGCAGCATCAAACAAAATATCGAGCGGATATTTCCCATCTACAGAGTCGAATTCCCTTGAATGGTTGTGATATGCCAGACGCAGGCCGTGTTTGTTTAGTTCCTCTCCGATACTGCACAGTCGTTCCCCAAAAGCTTTCCACTGTTCTGCCGTTCCACCCATGTAGAGTTCCCTAGTGGGTGAAGGGCAAACAACGTATTTGTTACCGAGTTCCAAGTTAAACTCGATAACCTCATTGAGTTTAGTATCCAGCATGGGGAATCCCACGTGGGAACCTGCTACCTTTAAGTTTAGATCCCCTAAAAGAGTGGTTAATTCTTTGGCGCTTAAGTCCCAATATCCGGCGAACTCAACTCCATCGTATCCCATTTCACTTACGGCTTTAAGAACATCAACGAAATTTTCAGCAGCATCTTCTCTCAGTGAGTAAAGCTGTAAACCAACAGGTATTGACATAAGTGCTCCTCCTCATAAATTGACGATATTATATTAGAGTTTACTTATTGGTGCCCGAAATCCTGCTCATTGATGATACTTAATGAAAAAAGGTGCAGGTTGACTCCGGTTAATCTCCCGACCCTGGCGCAATGTCTAAGGGAAGGGTATACTAATAGGTGGCTGAGGTAGATTGCCATTTAATTAGAAAGTTGGAGAAACTAATGCAATTCACTGATGTACCTAAAGTATTTCGCGGCTTTACTCTAGATGATTTTCAACGGGAAGCCATCGGGCACCTACGGGGGGGTGCTT
>JAAYQZ010000157.1 GCA_012519025.1 Bacillota bacterium | reverse complement strand
AGCAAGCCTTCCATAAAGCGTAAATTAAGTGCTATTTTATTAATGGCGGCTATGGTATTTAAATCCTCAGTTGTGACACTTTTTGCCCTAAGAGCTATTGGCATTTCCACAAACTGACCAGACTCTTTTACAAAATAGTCGACAGTACATCCAAACAGCTCAGCAGCCTTTTCAATTATATCTGCACTAAACTGTCTTTCGCCTTTTTCACACTTTGAAATATAACTTTGATCCACATCTAAATATTCAGCAACCGTACTCTGTGTATAGCCACTTTTATTTCGTAATTCGTTAAATTTTTTACCTACCAATTCAAAATTTAACATAGTCACACCTCCCTTTAGTTATATTATATTCTAGTGTTGTCATATTAGCAACTAAATATCCCATCATAAATATGACAAGCAGAAATTTTAGTGGGGGAGCTGACATTGGCGATAACCCCCTGGTCTGGTTCCTTTACTCAAACTCATTACGCCATAACTGGGCTGGGTACCGCCACCTCAATTTCCATGGGTATTGGGACATCCTTGTATAAAAAAGCGCCTCCAAAATAACGTTCACAAAGTTGGAGGTGCATAGGAGTTTGTACATTGATGTAGTTATTCAATTGTTTCAACTAGCGATGAAATAGGCTTAGCTGGTATTCTCCTACTTGTACCTTACCTTAACCTTAGGAATAACTTCATCTAAGTACCCATTTAGCATCATACTGTGTTCTAATTGGTTGCTTGCTTTCTTATCTTTAACAGATGCAAAATCGACGCTGCCAATCAATTCATCGATAAATGCTTATTTCGCACCAATAGATCCGGTACGGGGCGGAGCCCCGTACCACTGGTTCACCGCAATGATACCACCCGTTCGCAAGATGATACCACTTGCTATTGCAATCTATGTTTTGAGAAATACTCTCGCATATTCATACTGCCTGTTTCAATCCAAACAGCATTATGAACAATCCTGTCCATAATGGCATCCGCATGGATGCCCCCGCCTAAACGGCCGTGCCAGTCTTCTTTACGGTATTGGGTGCAAAAGATCGTGGATGTACAATCGTGTCGACGTTCTATTAATTCGAAAAGAAAATGCTGCTCATCTTCTGACAGGTCCTCCAAAAGCCACTCATCAAGGATCAGCAGTCCATAATTTGAGTATTTCTTTAGCAGTTTGGACCCGCCTTTGGGGACAAGCATTGCTTCATCATGTTCAACCAGTAGATCCGGTAGGCGGACATATCGGGTGCGGATTTGCCGCTTGCATGCTTGTCTACCTATAGCGCAAGCCAAAAATGTCTTTCCAGATCCAGTAAAGCCTTGAAAAATTACATTCGTGTTACTGTGGATGAACTGCGCCATGGAAAGCTCTTGAATAGCATTGCGGTCAATGCCGCGGCCGTTGTAGTAGATATCGTTTACCTCTGCCTTGGGCAATCTGAACTTTGACAGCTTAATAAGCCTCTGAATCCGATCGTTGTATTTTTCTTGATACAAGTGATCCACAATGCGCTGAAAACGCTCATCAAATGGCCAAGTAATGCAATCCGTGTCTCTTTGCTGCAATTCAAGTATAGTTATTACTTCAGAAAGATTCAGTTCCCGTAATTTGCGTCTTGTCTCATCATTAATCATCGCTGTTACCTCCGTAGTATTTTGCGCCACGGACGTAACCGGTGCCCGATGAGGGTTTGTTCGAAGCGTTTTTCTCCTCAAGATAAATCTGATCTTGATTCGCAACCAAAATGGCTTTAAGATGGTGATAACGGGGGGTCCTAACCCGTGTTAAGGCTAATTCGCAGGCCGTTTCCAGGCGAGCCTCCGAATAGGTTTTGCTTAGCCGCAAGACAGACAGGGATGGGTTATATCCCTGTTCCTTTATCTTTACGCTGGCAAAGATCCTGCTGACCACTTCGTTGGTGTTGGAACCAATGGTGTAAGCCCAGCGCAAAATCCTTTTGTCGTCCCATTCGGGTTTCTGAAATTGATCAGGCATATTCTCCGAGTGGGTAGAGTAACGGTTCCTAACATATTCAGGAAACTTTGTGTGTGTAGAGATCCGTTCTCCGTTGACATAGATCTCAATAGTTGTATCTGTAACCTTCACATCAGCTTTTTGCCTTACGTACTGGTAGGGGCAGGAATAGAAGTTCTTCATAAAAACGACATGACAGTTTAGATAGACGATACGCCCATAAACCCAGGTTGCAATTTCATAGGGAACATCAGGCAAGGGCTGAAGATAAGCCTTTTCTTCCCGGAAGACTTCCCAACGACTGTAATCACGTTTCTGGAAGGGTTCCCTGTTGTACTTATCAAGCTTTTCCCGGATCGCTGCCTGTAGAGCGCTTAAAGAGTAAAATACTTCGTTGCGCAAGCTTGCAATGATAGCGGTAGTAACATTACCGACAGTTCCTTCCACAGAAGCTTTCTGTTTCGGCTTTTTCACTCCGGTTGGCATGATTGCGGTTCTGTAGTGGGAACCGAGTGCTTCATAGGCTTCGTCAAGGACGATATCCCCCTCTTTTGGGTGAAGAATCACCCCTGTCTTTAGATTGTCACATACTGTTCTGACTATTACTCCTTGGAAGAATTCATACATGTTGACGTGGCACCTAAGCCAGGCCTCCTGCCTCCTGTTAAGACAGGGTTCAACATATGAATAGCGGCTGTAAGGCAATGTAGCCACAAAAAGATAGACGGTGATGACTTCCCCGGTATTCCGGTCTACATAGAACATTATGGACCCGGACCAGTCTACCCCCGTTATGATTCCCGGCTTGCGCTCAATGTGATTAGTCAGTTTATTGGCTACTACATACTT
>JAAYQZ010000156.1 GCA_012519025.1 Bacillota bacterium | reverse complement strand
TAATCTCTTAAAGGGGAATTTTCGAAATCAAGCACACCGTTCCAGTAGGGTGTGAAGGCTAAGCCGCCGACACTCTCCAGACCGGCAAGTCTGGGGCCTGCTCGGAACTCCCGCATCAAGTAGCGCCACACTTCTTGTTCTCTTTCCGTAGGTGTTCCTTGATCGATCAATAGACCGGCTTCTTCACCCAGTCGGACTAAAGGCTGGATGATATCATCCACCATGACGTCTCCCCACTGCTGTTCCGCTTCTGTCACTGCCTTTAGGATTGCCCGACGCCAGAGTATATCTCTGTGGGTCTGGCCAAAAAACCAGCTGAAATAGGCGGCTTCTTGACGACTGTCTGAGAAAACGAGGAGTTTTCTCGCTTCCAGAGCCTGAGCCGGTTGCTTCCTGATCCCTATGAAAGATGAGGCCGCTTTAGTTTCATAGGCAGTTTTTTTCTTGGGCCCAGGCTTTATTTGTTCATATAGGCCGCTGGCCAAGACAGCTACCGGTGCGTCTCTTCCGACGACAACCCTTCTAATGGGATCCCTTGTGCGAGTACCGCAGCTGCCGCAGCGGGAAAAGCCTCCTCTAGTTCTTCTAATGTGCCAAGTGGGCATGAGCTTAGCAGCTTTGTTTTGTTCACAACAGTAATCTGCTTCTTCTTGGTGCACCCGGCCGCACCAAGGACAAAGAAACATCTTCTCCGCGGATTTTGCCGGAAGATCTGCCAGTATGCGTTCGTCTTCATCGTCATGATCGGGATCCAGTAAGTTTTCTGCCAAAAGGTAGTATTCACACTGTGCTCCCACTGCCCGGGGTTGTTCTAAAATGTTATCAGCATTAATGGTGCCTGCAAGATAAACTTGTCCGCAGTCATTACAAATAGCCACTTCAAAAACTGTCCCTTCCCGCCGAGTCTCACGATTCAGTGTCAAAAGCGGCGTCGGTGCAAAAGATATAAAGGCGCCTTCCAAAGCCCTTGCAAAGAAGTGATATCTTGCAGAAAGGAGTCTTGTGTCATCTTTTCCACCTTTGGCTTGTACGGCAAGATCCACCAGGTGAACGAGTTCTTCCAATGCTTCCTCGAGGGCTAGATCGGGCCAAAGGGCTGCAGCTGCCTGCCTTGGCTCCTGGGGCTTTTCGGCCAGGATATTACGGAGTTCCATTATTTTCGGATCATATCTTAACAAGTTAAACAGAATCCCCGGTATGGGATCGTCGGGGGCTTTTGATTCATTTGTGCTTTCGTTTATTGCAGCGGCAACCTCGGAACTTGCTTCAATCATGTCATTATAAAACTGGGCATACAGGCTTTCTGGCACACCGGCTTTTTTGAGAAATTCCGGTGGGTTTTGTGTGTCTGCCTTCAGCCACCCGGCAAGGTTCTGGTAGTACGGCAGGCTTGACTTCGTCCATACACCTGAATACCCGGTGGGTGTGAGGTATTTTGCAAAAACTACATCTTGTTGTTTTGCCGAGGGATCCCATTTAAACTCTTCACCAAAGAGATCCGCGGCAAACCGGGCCACATCCCATGCGTCCTCTATGCCCCTGCCCAACGTAGCACTGGTTGCGATACACTGCAGCGCTCCCTTGCGCCCTCCCACTACTCTTTGCTTAAGGCGGCGGATGAGCATAGCTATTTCTGCACCTTTTGCACCTCCATAGGTATGTGCCTCATCGAGGACGATGAATTTCCAACCGCTATTGTAGGGTGGATCGAAAAAAGGGCTTTCACTGGGTCTAAGCAGCATAAATTCCAGCATGGCGAAGTTGGTGATTAAAATATGGGGTGGCGATGCAATCATTTCCTCCCGGGAGAGTCTTTCATTGGGCAAAATGGGTGTCTCGCTATGTTCTTTTCTGAATTCATCTCTTGCTTTTCTGGGACTTCGTTCCGTATCACCGGTGAAGCGGCCAAAGGTGATTTCCGGGATAGTGGCTAAATACTTTCTCAGTTTTCCCAGCTGATCGTTGACAAGGGCATTCATGGGATAAATAAGCAGTGCCCTGACTCCGGCGTCCAAGGTACCTGCCCTGTGCTCACAAAGCAAATGATTCAAAATCGGGATAAGGAAGCACTCAGTTTTTCCGCTGGCTGTGCCGGTGGCCACCACCATATTGCTGCCGGCGGTAAGCTTTAGGATGGATTCTTCTTGATGGTGCCATAATTTGCGGTCGAGCGGCCACTTTTTGGGATCAATCCTAAGCAGGCCTTGGTCGAGTAAACCCGTACTGCAGAGCTTTTTAAGGGATCTGCCTTGAGCAAAAGGGGGTGTGGCTTCAAGATAGGGGCCTTTAACAACGGCACCGGGATTCTGCAGTACCTTCTCAAGCTGCCGGTTGAGTTCGGCATCTTTAAATGCAAAGGTAGTGTTCAGGTAGGACCGATAAGTTTTTTCAAGCGCCTTTGCAGCTTCCATTGGGTGAATAGCCATGCATACATCCTCCCACTCAGCTTTTGTGCCGATAAATTGTTTCGGCTAAGAGCAGATAATAATCATACAGTTTGGGACAGTGATCACAGTGTCTTTCAAGTTCAGGGTGTTTCATAAAGTAGCCGCCGATTCTCGGTGCTCGTGCTGCCAACCGCTGTATTGCCGCGACATTGGCCGCAATATACGCTACAGTGCCGGTGGGCGAGTAAAAGACATCGGATCTGCCTAAAGCTTGTTTTATGTCTTTTATGATTTGGGCAAATACTTGATGTCCGGGAGATTCTAAATAGGCGGCTACGCGGGAAATCTCATCTACTTGTTTGCAAAGGGTGTCCCGCGCTTTGACAAGTTCCTCGGTGTCGGAAAATGCTCTTTGTTTACGCAACCAGTCGGCCAGTATAATGCCTGGTTGTTCGGGGTGAAGTAGTGTGTCCGGTTCATCTGGAATATGGGCAAGGGGGACCCTGATTTTGTATCCCACGCCCCAGGCATATTTTAGTGATGTATATGTGATGTTTTCTAAAGCGCCTGAAGGGACTTCCAGAGGCGGCCAGACACTTAGGATTTCTTCATCTACATCTTGAAGATCATTTAACATTCTCGGCATGTATAATGCTAGGCTTAGGTCGCGACAGTTTACATCTCGGGTATTTGTCGCCAGTTTGATTACCTCCAGCCGTTCCTTTAAGGTCCAATTCTGTAGAGCAGAATCAATGTGATGAATAGCCGGATCCGTTCTTTGGGATGTAAGCACCCTTGCCAGGTGCACAAGTTCTTTGTTAAACCAACTGCCAAATGCCGGTGCCGGCAGCAGATCTACTTTACAGCCCGATAGTAAAGCCCTTGCGGCCGTGAGCCATTCTTGCGGATCTTTTGGATATGCTAGTATGCTGTTCCATTTCTCTTCGGCAATATCTATGTGAACCTCAGGTAGTGATATGGGGTGGCGTGTTCTGCCAAGCATCCCGGTTTTGGTGGAAAAGCCCACGGTGTAGCGGCCCGGTGGAACATCAAGCGATGTTTGAATTAGAGTTTGGCCTTTTTCAAGGGGTATGGTTATATCCTCATCTCGCCAATTATCATACAAAATAAGCTGTCTTTGCGAGGCCGGTTCGCCGTGTTCCGTCCATTCAATTACAATGTTTTGTATGATACGTTCAGTGGGAAAAACCTTAAGGTCCATGATGTGCCAGCTGAACATGAGCTCCGCCAAGGGCACTGTATATGTTTGGTATCCTGCTCTTGTCGATAAGACAAGTTCCAATTCATCTTGTGCGTGTTTCTGCATGACATCAAAAAATGAATTCAGTATGAATCTTTCCCGCTGTGGCAAGGTTCTTTTGTACGTGCCTGTCAATGTTTGGAGTTCTTGTTGGTTTCCCCATAAGGTTAAGGCATGACTGCTTCCGTTGGTGAAGTAGGAACGGGACAAAAGATATGCGGTTGGTCCGGGGCCTCTATCTAAGGCTATTTGTGTTTCCTGCCATGACCATCGACCGGCTGCCGGTTCATCACCTGTCATCAGTCGCCACTCGATGCCTCTAAGTCTTATGGGAAATTCAGCTGTCACATTGCCTTGCTGTATGCATCGCAGTGTGATTTCTGCTGTATCCTCGGAAGGAAGATAGATACCTTTAGTTTCCATCCAGCCCCGCTCGGCATTGATTTGGGCCCGTATACCCCTACTTTCCTTCAGTACAAGCCCGTAGACTGTCGGTTTTTCTGTGGGGATGAGTTCTAGGAATTCTTCTGGCAAAAGGATGAATTCAATTTTTTGATCGCTTCCCAAGGGACCCCTTATAGAGAGCATTATGCGGCCGTATATGCCCTCTAGAATCTTTGAAAGTTCAAACCCATCAGAGCCTTCCAATGCTGCTAAAGGCCCGTCATATATCACTGCTTGTGCGGTTTCTACCTGCAGGTGATAGCGGTCCAGTTTTTCCTTTACTTGGGGCAGCTTAATGACGGGAGGGTTGCCGAGATATACCATGGGAGTGTTTGGGGACGCTATTTCGGGCTGCCATTTTCTACCAATGAGTTGGGGTTGAATAGCAGTATGTGTGTCAATGGCTCTGGTCCATTCTGGGATAATTTGATTGTCGGCATGTTTCCAGTTGAGATAGCGATGGCCTTGGGTGTCTAGTATGAGGATTTGGGCTCTTTCCCAACGCCCCAAAAGGGGAGGTAGTTCTTCTATGATCAGGGTTTCCGGTTCCGGTATGACACCTGCCGGACAAAGCACTGCGGTGATACCTGGGGGCAGAAGTCCCAACGGCAGCCTCCTGCCTGTATCTATATTGAAATAGTGGGGTGCATCCATCTTCAGACCCGGTATACTTATGTTGGTGCCATCGGCAAAACTAAGAAGGTATTCTTCTGCAGGGCCGTTTAAGGGAACTGTGTTTTGTTCATATAGATCACTGGTGTATGAGTGGGAATCGCAGCTTACGGTTACAGTGGTGCTTTGATAAAAGGTTTTCGGTATGTCGATAGTGAGTCCCATTTCATAGGGATCGAGAAGCAGCCTTGGCTGTGCCCTTTTTGGTTTTGATAATGTAATCCTATTGGGAAACCAGGTGTAAAGTTCTTCGACTACATGAAGTGCAAGGCCAAATCTTTGGGTGATCTGTTGGGGATCTTGATTGGTTATGTCGGGGTTTTTCTCTAAGGCTTGATATAATTCAAGTGTGCGGTGTATGAAGTTTTCTGCGACTTTGCCGCCTTTATGTATGAATTCCTCCACCGGTTTCAACAGGCTGGTTGTTTCGTCTAAGGCGTTGTCATCTACAGACAGCGGCATGATGACTTGTGTGAAGAAGTTTTCCAGGCATTCGCTGGGTATGCTTGCGTGGAGTAAAATGGGATCAATGTAGATGTTGGTTTGGCTTTCAAATTGAATTAGATCCATGTCTTTGGTGAATTTGTTGAAGGTTTGACCCATGAGTTCCTGACGGGAGTAAACCCGTTTCATTTTAAGTAGGCTCCAAACACCGTCCCAGAAGTTGGCGGTTTGGCTGATGTATTCGTATACAGCGGAAAATGTTAGGAAAACAGATATGATGGCTGGATGTGTTCTGCAGAATGCAGCAAACTGCCTTCTAGTGCTTTTAAGGCCTGTGTCGTCTATGATTTGGCGAAGTGTTTTTAGTTCTTCGCGGGATACGGCCAGCTGTCCGATGAGATCGCAATCTTTAAGCAGCAGGCGGTATTTGAGTTCCAGTTTAGATGGCTCGAGCTGCTGTACAGCCTGATGGTACATTTGCCTCCCTCCTCAATGTTGTGGAATAATGTGTGAACATTTGGTTTAATGTTCGACAGAAGGGAGGGATGTCCTTGGATGTAGGCACCATGCCATGTGTCTTGATCATACCTCAATATTTTGGGTATTGGGGAGCAGCAAAGAGGAAAATGGGCTACAATGCCTAAGGCCCCCGGTTTTATCGGGAAACCCACATCCCATATGC
>JAAYQZ010000155.1 GCA_012519025.1 Bacillota bacterium | reverse complement strand
CTCGCGGCCTTCCTCTATCCTGCCGCCGTCCTTCTTAAATTCCATAGTCTCCTCTGCGATCTTGAATCGTCCAATGCCGTCGACCTGTGCAAAAGAATGCTGAAGGGTTGCGTTATGAACAGGCAGCGGCTTCTCAACTTCAAACTCAATTATTACCTTGCCGCTTTTTGTGGTAAGTTCATTAAATGAATGTGTAAGGTTTGAGAGCTCCGGGTGGGTAACCAAGGTCGCTTCTCCTTCAGGACGACCGGGGCTTGTCAGCCTCGTCTCGCCGTAAGTATCTTGATCACCCCAAGAAACGGATGCCTTGTTAACCGCGAGCTCTTTTTGAGCTTTATCTATGGACGTGGTGATCAAATAAACGACCGTCTTTTTGGCTGAAACAGTGCCTATCTTCCAACTTTTATTTTCAACGAAATTTTCTAAACCCGAATCCTCTTCTTCATCGCCCATTTTTTCAATACTACGAAAACTCATATTCTCCGGCAGCTGATTTGTCAGCAAAACATTTGTTGCAGCGGCAGGGCCATCGTTCCTGATCTCAATTTGCCACTCCACTGTCTGCTCTTTTTCACCATAAACCTTTGGTAGAAATTCATCTTCATCATTATATTTGGAATGACCGGTTACATTTACATAGACTTCCGGCCTTAAAATCGGTACCCAAAACACCGCCCCGGCATATTGGTCAAATAAAGGCCCGTCTTTGTCAGAATGTCGTCCGATTTGAGACGGCCGTTTCCACTGCACTTCTGCACTGATGGCCTGATTTCTATCAAAGAGTTCACTGGCATACACTTCAAAACTGAGATCTGCCTTCTGGTCAACTTTCAATTCTTTAATTACACTTGCCCAGGTTAGAATTTTGTCGTCTTCAATTGTCAGAAGACCATCGGAAATACCCGTGGGATCGCTGCCGCCTATTTTTAAGGTAGCCGAATTTTCGACATACCTAAGTCCGGAGTTTCTTAGATCCTGAACCACCGTAAGATCGTATGCATCTACACCGCCATTGTTGGTTAGTTCAATTGTGATGATACCGGTGCCGCCCAAGGGAATGGCTTCGGCTGAGTTTTTCGCAAACACAAAAGACTCCCGCTCCCTAAAGGGGAGTTGGTATTCTACAGTCTCACAGGCTCTAAACTCGTTATCTTTGGTTTTCCAACCGTGCTCTACCGTCGCCGTAACATCCCCTGTCTCGTCAAAGTTGGAGGAAATTCCGCTGGGTGTAGTTGTAACAAACACTGATTTGCTCTTGCCTGCCTTTATTTCATCCAAATCCACGGTGAAGCTGGAGGTTTCGGGTTCAATCAAACCCGTGGAACCATCAACTCTATATCCTATAACACTTAAAATCTCACCAACCTCAATACCCAGTTCAACGTTATGGGCAGCGCCATCCCCGCGGTTGGTAACAACCAGCTCCCACTCGGTTTCTTTTTGGGAAATCACCACAGGATTGGGAGCAGAGATGGCCAGTTGGCCTTTAAGCTTTAAGGTTGGGCTGTGTTCCGCAGAAGCCTTAAGTTCATCGGCGGCTGCATCCTTGGCCGTTAGGCTCGCGGAGACTTTATAGTTTTCAGGGGCGTCTTTGCAGGTTTTCACAACATCAAAAATTATTTCCCCAAACCCGGATTCGAAAGTTGCATTGGTGAAATCAAATACAACCTCATTATCTCCACTGTTACCATTTTCCGGGACTTCTACCACGGGTAGGTCTTCCAAACCCCCAAACCCACCGGAGCTTTCAGGATTGCCTATGTAATGATAACCTTTACCGAGGTCCACAGTAATCTTGAGATTCTCGATTGGCCACTTTGGTGAATTGTTTCTAAAAACCTTGAGGGTAACCGGCAGTTTCTGCCCAGTGGTCACAGAGTCGGCAAAACCCAAAGACATCCCAATAGATGCCCTAGAATAGGGCACAAATACCCCCTGGTAGAACGTGGAGTGGCTGTTTTCATCCACACCGCCGGAGGCATTTGCCAACTTCAGTGTTGTCCTGGAAAGGAATTCTTTTGTAGCCGCGGCGTTTGGCTCTAGCGCATGCTCAACAACCCTTGCCTCATATCTAAAATAGACGCTTTTGCCGGCTACACCTGCGCCAAGAAAATCAAGGTCAAATTTTAGTTTGTTGTCTCTAGCTGTAATATTACCGTTTTCCTTAGGAACGTTTTCCCAACTACCTGTATCACCCATGCGATACTTAAGGCTGCCCTCTACATATTGTTGGACAACCTTCCCATCACTTAAATCTTCTGTGATGGAAGAATCGCTCCAGGTACCCGCCGAGTCTTTATCAAATTCGTAATGCAGTTGGTAAACGATTGTTTGGGATTTGGAGGGGTTGCCGCTGTCCCCTTTTTCAAAGCCAACGTTGTAGCTTTCTCCCCTCCCCAAGTCCCTAATCCCGCCATCGCCATTTTTAACAAACAGATCCTTCGATTGATACTTAAACAGCACTTCTGCCGGTTCCGCGCGACTCTGCAGGAAGAACCTGAAGTCCTCCTGTGATGAGAGCCCTTGATCGCCGCAAATTGTCTTCCCCTGCACTTTGGCGTTAACGGAAAAGTCACTTCCTGCTGACGCGGCTGCGGATGTGGCTTTAGTAGAGATAACAATAGTCGGCTTTTCAGCGGCCTCCGCCGGCGTCATAGACCAGGTTAACTTTGTTGGTTCCCCTGATACCTTTACTTGGCCAAACTGCTTTGACTGGTTTTCGTTTGATCCGGCCGATACATATTTTTCATATGTTGCAGCACTTTGAGTTTCCCCAAAGACAAGCTTACTTGGCAGTTCCACTTCAAAAACAATGGATTTCTGATCTTGGTCGATCCATTTTTCGATCTGCTTTAAGTCCACCGTGTAGATCAAATCTATTTTTTCATTTAGGAATATACGAAAATCATTGTGAGTTGAGGGTATCTCTTTTTCCACCCTGCCGGAAAGATCAAGGCTCGGAACATTGACCATGTTGTAATTTACCTGAGTAATGGGGGCAAAAAACTCATCATCCTCATCGTTTTTATACTCGGGGTAAAATAAAATCCTTCCGGAAACACCATTCAACTGTTCCCGGCAGGATGGCCTGATATTAAACTCTAAGGTAACTACTTCACGCTCACAGATACCTTCTTCATCCTCAGGATTGTATGTAAATATGTCTCCTGTACGGGACCAACCCTTTCCCAGCCCATTTTCCACAACCCAATCTTCCTCAAGTCCTACGGCTTTCAAAGTAAAATCCCGTGCCGGCCCGTGGCCGCCCTCATTTTTGATGGCAAGCACGAGCTGTGCCCCATCGCTGCCGTAATCTATCATGACATCGTTGGCCGACATCGAAATAAAGGGCTGCCTGGGGATGAAGGTAAAAGGCAGGATGCTTTCTGCATCCCCGGAAGCGTTTTCACCGGTAAATACTAGATCAAACTCTTCATAGCCGACAACCTTCAAAGCCGCAACAAACTCAAACTCTGTGTTCCCTTCCAGCGGCTGGTCAACAACAATGTCATGGTAATTGAATTCTTTGGGATCAATATAGTCCTGAGCGTATTTCTCGAGCCCAACAAATTCGAAGCCTTTACCAAGGTCTAGTTTAAGCTTTGTGCCAAATAAGTGGCCTTCACCTATATTTCTAACGATTGCTTTAACTTGAACGTCTGCTCCTCTGTGGGCTGCAAAGGGAATGGGAGCATGGGGTACCAAAAGCACATCCAATATCCCAGGTTTTATCAGAGGATAAAGTGCTTCTTCACTTTCACGGGTATGCCCACCCCCATCGGTATCTTTGTAATGGGCGGTTGCTTTTATGACAGGATTATCCTCAACATCCTTGATTTTTGCCGTTGTCGCCAGTTTGTATGTAAGCTCTAATTCCATACCCGGTGAAAGCACAAAAGCTTTCTTAGTGACTTCGCCATCACCATTGCCTTCATCCGACCCAACCTGAAAATTTACTTGAATTGTGTCTCCTTCAGCATCAATGGTGACTATAAGCCCCCCATCCAGCCCTTCCGGGCCGTCTACCTCAAGGGATCCCTCGTTATATTGAAAACCCTTAGGGATCTTAATTGTGATCCCTAGATCATGAGCATCTGATGCATCTTCATCGTTTTTAACTGTTACAGAGAACTCGTGGCCATCTGCGTTATTTAAATATATCTCGTTAGGCAGATACTGCTTAACAGTTATATTGGGTGCTGCAAAAGTTGTAAAATTAAATGCCAGAAACACCAAAACAAGTACTGCTCCCCAGAAAACGTGCCTTTTCGTATTCACAATCCGCGCCTCCCGCATAGGGTGATATACAAATCTATAGATAAAAAACTTCAGCTTCTCCCTTAATTCAAGAAATTTACGAGGAACCATTCTCCTCAATTTGGTAAATTCCTTCCTTGGAGGAATACTTTTCGGCAAATTTGTGATAAAATTTAAACACCCCCGCGTGTTCTACCCGGCAGGGGTGTTTATGGTCATATTGTCAGGAGCGCGGTTTGTGATTTGCTTTTGCAAGAAGTTCCTGCTTCTTAAGCCCCAGAATGAACTGATGCTCCATCTCCAGTTGGGCCAGGGCCAAATCAGATAATTCCTGACTGATGGGCCTGCCTAAATTGCCTGTGCGTTTGTCTAAAACAAGCTGTTTAGCCTTTGGATATTCAACAAGCTGTCTTTCATAAAAAACAAGCCGATCCGCGGCACTGAACTCATAAAGAATTCTAAGCTTAGCCCGCACCAGCGAGGGGTCAACTATGAGTTTTCTGGCCGGCACCGGGATCCCGGCATATGCAAGCAGCGCCCGCCGGCCTGCTGCTGTCGTCTTATATATGCTGGGTTCCTCGCCATCTAGCCTCTCAATCAGCTTTTTATCAACCAGTCTGGCGAGTGCGGAATAAACAGCCCCAGGGCTGCCTGCCCAATAGAGGCTTTGATTTTGGATCATTTTCATGCCTTCATATCTGGAACAAGGTCTAAAAAGATAAAGGCTCAATAAAGTTGCTTCAAATGGGCTGATCATTACTATCCCTCACTAAAAACGCCCTTGGGGAATTCAAGAACCAAGGGTGTATTTGATGAAGTATGTAATTCATTCAATAAGTGTGAGGATTTCTCCTTCCTTGATCTGCAGACGGGCAAACAGGCTCGGTAAAACCACGCAGTTTTTAAGAAAGATTTTCTGCAGAAAATCCTGCTT
>JAAYQZ010000154.1 GCA_012519025.1 Bacillota bacterium | reverse complement strand
TATCGAGGGCAGTTTCGAAAGCTGACACTGCCGTATCTACTTGATCCAAAAAGAGCAGCAGATCTCCCAGCTCGTTGTGAATTCGGCTGATTTGTTCCCAGTCTTTAGTGTTGTCAAGTTCAGCTTGAGCCCTTTCGAGCATCTCTAGGGCTTTGTCAGGTTGATCCAGGTCACGGTAAACGCTCCCTTTTCGGGAAAGCAAATGGCCCCGTCTGCTGTGATCATTTTCCTCTGTCAAGGATAAGGCCTCTTTATAGTAGTTGAGGGCATCTGCGTATTGACCTCCCTGCCTGAGTCGGGCGGCTAATATAGCTAGATGATCGATTTTATCGGGGTCGGTGGAGGGGACTACATGCTCTTCATCAAGGAAGTAGGCCATGGGTTTGCCCAAACGGGTAGCCAAAGTTTGAAGGCTTTTTAAAGATGGCCGAGCGTGGTTTTTCTCAATTTGACTGATAAAACTTTTAGTGAACATCTCCCCGGCGAGCTCTTGTTGGGTCATACCTAGTTTCAGACGCCGTGCACGAATTCTTTCACCAACACAAGATGAGCTGGTCATTTAAAAACCTCCTAAGGACATATGCCATTACCAACTGTTGACAGCTATTGCCTGTAGGACTAGTCTTTAAGTAAGGGGCAGTGTGTATCCCAAGGCCAGGATAGCAAGACATTATCTAAATCGAGTGTACCATAGTTAAACTGAGTAGTCAATCAGTCTTAAAACCGCTGAACACGGCATCAGGAGCCTATGTTTGACACCGAACGTTGTGTTTTGTACAATGATGTTAAGTTTAACTAAACTGCTGGGATCGTCAGCTGATTTACCCCGTTTGACAAAGTGATACAAACAACACGGAGGGCAGTGGAGTGAGTTGCCGATACAAATGTGAAGGCAGGCACAAACAAGTTAGCTCTGAGTCTAGACAGGTGAAGCGATCAAGCGTTGATGCCGCTCATAAAGGCTCGGTACTAAGAGAAACCCCAGGTCATATTCTAAAAGCAAAGGTGCAAATGCGTTGGCGATTCTATCGTGATCTAAATCTACCGCCAACCGATCCGGAGCCATAGCCCAGACAGGAATTCGCTGTGCAGTCGTTAAATAAGGCAATCAGGCCCGATAGGAAGCACAGCACCGGCACCTGTCTGTGTCTTTGAGCATAGACTGGGTGAGAGAGGGCGGTGAAGGTGTTGGAAAAACAGCCTGACCGAAACAAGTGCATAGTGTGTCAATGTCAATGCCAACGGCAGTCGGATATTTCAGTTTTAGGCTGGCTTATTTGCACGGAATGTGAAATTGAATTGGTCAAGAGTAACGTGAATCACCACGGTTATGATAAGTATGTGAAAAGTTTAAGGACCATTTGGCAAACTGTTTCTTGGGAGGATGTTCCTTTATTTGTTTGAGCATCTATCCAACTGCGGTCCTTGGACCCAGGAGGCATCATGGTGCATAGAGAATATCGTAAACTAGATCAAACTAGGGTCCCTTTATTGGAGGGTTTGCTCAGGTATAGAACCGAGGGCATCGTTCCGTTCCATACTCCCGGCCATAAACAAGGCAGGGTTTTGGATCAGGGTCTTAGGGATGCCTTGGGGGAAAAACCTTTTTTCTTGGACATTTCGGATGAAATTTTTGATCAGGCGAAAAATCACGATTCAGCTGCTGTAATTAAGGAAGCGGAGGCTTTGGCAGCAGATGCTTTTGGTGCAAAACAGAGCTTTTTCCTACACAACGGTACTACTGCCGGTATACAAGCAATGCTTTTAGCCTGCGCCTTTCAATCTAACACGGGAAAAGCCAAGCCATTTACAGAAAAACCGGCAGAAATCATCCTGCCTCGCAGTGTCCACCGCTCTGTGTTCAGCGGTCTTATGCTTGCCGGGCTCATGCCTAGGTTTGTTAAAGAAACGTGGGATACAAAATGGGGGATCGCTTTGCCTCCCACACCAAAGGCGTGGCAAGATGCTGCAGACGATAGCTGCAATCCTGTGGGGATATTTGATACATACCCCAATTACTACGGCATCGGTGGGGATTTAAAACAAACGGCATCTATTGCCCACGGAATGGACAGGCCGTTGATTGTAGATGAAGCCCACGGCGCCCATTTTCCGTTCCATCCAAAATTTCCACCTAGTGCCTTGAGTCTGGGGGCAGCAGCTGCCGCCCAAAGTGCCCATAAAACTTTGGGTGTTCTGACACAGGCTTCATTGTTGCATACTATGGATGAAGGGCTTACTAAAGTTATGCCCATGATATTGGATCTTTTGCAAAGCACCAGTCCGTCTTTTTTGTTATACGCTTCTTTAGACGCGGGTCGCCGTCAGATGGTGCTTGAAGGCCGAGATATTTGGGATAATATCTTGAAGCTGGGTGTGGAAACCAGAAAGAGGATCAACGACATACCCGGTCTTGTTTGTTTAGGCGATGAAGTATTGGATAAGCCCGGTGCAGCAGTTTGGGATCCAACTAAACTGTTGATTCGCGTAGATGAACTCGGTCTTACAGGTGCCGAGGCTGAACTTATTTTAAGGCAATATGGTATACAAGTTGAATTGGCCGGTTTCAATCATATCCTTGTACTGCTTGCCGTTGGTGATGGACCGCAGGAAGTGAAATCTTTGGTAAACGCCCTTAGAATGCTTGCCGCCAGTGCAAAAGCAAAACCGCAAACACCACCTGCATTTCCGAGCGTTCCGGCCGGTGGTGTTATGTCGATGGCCCCAAGAGAGGCCCTTTTGGCTGCCAGGCGTCAAGTGACCTTTGAACAAGCCGAGGGCGAAATAGCAGCAGACATAGTGACACCCTATCCCCCCGGTATTCCACTTTTTGTACCTGGTGAAAAGATCACAGGAATTGGCCTAGGTTACCTAGAAAGTTATTTGCGACAAGGGATTGAGGTTCGGGGGTGGGCAGACCTTAACAGGAAGACAATCTGGGTGGTGGATGATTATTGATTAGGCAGGAAGAAATTGTTGACAATCTGGAACGGTTATTGGAGATACTGCCACAGTTTGTCCGGGAAACAATTGAAGAAGAAGCCAAATCCGACTTGATTGAAATTGTTCTGGATCTTGGGCGGCTGCCGGAAGCACGCTACCAGGACCGGTTTGTGTATCTGGCTGACAAGGAAATCAACCGAGAACACCTGGATATGGTGATTAAACGATTGGGTGATTTTGGTCTGGACAATCGAGCCGGCATCGAACGGACACTGCATCGTATTTCGGCAATCCGCAACCGCCAAGGGGAGATCATCGGTCTTACTTGCCGAGTGGGACGCGCCGTTTATGGTACCATAAATATTATCAGTGATGTGATCGAAAGCGGCAAAAGCCTGCTGCTTTTGGGAAGACCCGGTGTGGGCAAAACCACCATGCTTAGGGAAGTTGCCAGAGTATTGGCAGATGAATTTCTAAAACGGGTTGTTGTAGTTGATACATCAAATGAGATAGCCGGTGATGGCGATATTCCACATCCGGCAATCGGTCGAGCGCGGCGCATGCAGGTGCCCCGTCCAATCGATCAAGCGGACGTCATGATTGAGGCAGTGGAAAACCATATGCCTGAGGCAATAGTAATCGATGAAATAGGTACCGAAGCAGAAGCTCAAGCAGCCCGCACGATTGCAGAAAGAGGCGTTCAGTTGATTGGGACCGCCCATGGTATCACATTGGACAACCTTGTGCTCAACCCGACTCTATCAGACCTAATCGGAGGCATTCAAGCAGTAACATTAGGTGATGAAGAGGCCAAGCGCAGAGGCACGCAAAAAACAGTACTTGAACGTAAGGCCTCGCCAACTTTCGATGTGATCATTGAATTGCAAAGCAAACAGCGTCTGGCTATACATCACGATGTTGCCCAAACAGTGGATCTGCTTTTGCGGGGTGTTGAGCCCCGGCCTGAAATTCGCGAGCGTTCTTTGAGTGGTGAGGTTGAGATTGTTCAAGAAAGCGACCTGGAGGAACTGGTCAGTGAAAGACCTGTAACTATTCCCAGGGGAATAGCCGGGTCAATTGCCACAGGCTCCCAAAGTTCCCAAAGGCAGGAGCCTATTCGTGTATTTCCTTATGCCATAAGCCGCAATCGTTTGGAAAGGGCCATAGTTGATGCCGGTGTACCTGTGGAGGTAATCGAGGATTTAAATATGGCTGATTTGGTTCTGACCCTGAAAGGGCAGTATCGAAAAATGCCTAAAAGACTGCGGGAAGCCGAGGCACGGGGAAAACCAGTTTATACACTGCGCAGCAACACTAAAACTCAAATACAGCAATTTGTAACTGAGCTGGCTAAAGATGAAGAAAGTCAGGCCGTGATGGAAGCAGAACGAGCAGTTCAACAAGTAAAAATGTTCGGGGAATCTGTGCAGCTGTTGCCCCAAAATGCATATATACGTCGGCTTCAGCATCAAATTGTGGAAAGCTATGGATTAAGGTCTACCAGCATCGGTACAGAGCCGGAACGTCGGGTTAAGATCTTGTCCGATACACCGTGAGGGTGGGTGGCAATATGGCTGGATTATTTATTACGTTTGAGGGGCCTGATGGATCGGGAAAAACCACCCAGGCGGCGCTCTTGGTTGAAAAGTTAAAGCACCTTGGTTATTCTGTGCTATTCACAAGAGAACCCGGAGGAACGGATTTAGGGCGTGTTTTACGGAAACTTTTGCTGGAACCAGGCAGTCAATTAGCTGCTATGACAGAGGTTCTTCTCATGGCCGCTGATCGGGCACAGCATGTAGAAGAGGTAATTAAACCGGCTTTGCAGAATAATATGATTGTGATCTGCGATCGATATGTGGATTCCAGTTTGGCTTATCAAGGTTTTGCTCTTTTGGGGGACGTTCGGTCAGTCAAAATGATCAATGAGGCAGCCACAGGGGGACTGTGGCCGGATCTTACACTTTTACTGGATGTGGATGTCGAGGTCGGCTTAAAAAGACACTTGCCTGTCATGTCGTCCCGTGATAACGCAGTTTTGGATCGCATAGAACAAAGGGATCTGGCATTTCATGAGAAAGTACGTCAAGGTTATCAGGAACTGCAAAAAATTTATCCCCGGCGCTTCGCAGTTGTAGATACTACGTTTTTAAAGATAGAAGACATCAGCGAAAAGATTTGGCGGAACGTTCAACAAAGACTGCGCACGTTGGATATGGAACCGCATGCACTAAAAAGGAGGGGGAAATAGTGAAGTTAATTGTTGCCATAGTGCAGGACCAAGATGTAAACAGACTTCTCGAAAGGCTTTTAGACAATGGTATCGGTGCCACCAAACTAGCCAGTACCGGAGGTTTCCTAAAAGTTGGGAGCACAACTCTTTTGATAGGTGTGGAAGATCACCAAGTGGATGACGTACTGGGGCACCTGCGTGAAACATGTAAGGCCCGGAAGCAGCTGGTTACACCACTGGCTGCCGTAGGTCGCTCGATCAGTGCCTTTATCCCCCAACCCGTGGAAGTGCGAGTTGGCGGGGCAACGGTTTTTATCATCGATGTAGAGCGGTTTGAAAAGGTCTAGTGAAAATTGAACGGCGAAAGGACAGAGCATTAAGGCGCGAAATGCTTCAGAATAAACCGAGTGGGCCATCGGAAAGCCGCAGTCAGGAACCATCTTTCCTGACTGCTTTGCGCAGAACCATCAATGTGCGGGATGAGGATGCCTTAGCCCGAGCATTTGCAGCTATTGAAGAGGCCGCAGATGCTTTGCGTAAGTCCATGACTTTGCGTAATCTAAAGCGGTATAAGGATCTTGTAAGGGCATTTATCGGTGAGCTCACTTTAAATGCGTATTCAGTTTTGCAAGAAACAGGCTTTGATCAATACGGGCATCGCCGATTATATACTATTGTTCGAGAGATAGATGAACGCTTGGAGAGTTTGACCAGAGAAGTCATTCATGGACAAGCAGATAATCTGGAATTAGTCAGCCGTCTGGATGAGATCAGGGGGCTGCTGTTGGACATCTACAGCTAGCGCCTTTACGAGGTGTACTGGATTTGAAGGAAGTAAATGATCTTATGGGTCAAGAAGCGCTGTTGGATCGACTGCGCCACGCCATAAAAGTTAATAAAGTAGCCCATGCATACCTAATCACCGGTGAAGCAGGAAGTGGTAAACGGGCTTTAGCCAGGGCCTTTACAGAGGCCCTCTTTTGCGAAATCGAGCCCGAAAGTGAAAAACAGGGTCAGATGGATCACCTGCGTTTGATTGAAACCGGCAATCATCCTGATGTAGCCATTGTCGAACCTGAGGGCGCCCGAATTCGTATCGATCAGATCCGGGGACTGCAGGATAAGTTTGCTCTTCGCTCTTATGCCGGCTACTGGAAAGTGGGGATCATAGCCGGTGCCGAGACTATGACAGCAGCCGCGGCCAACAGCTTACTAAAGCTATTGGAAGAACCCAGCGGTAAAGCTGTGATTATGCTTCTTGCCGAAAGCCAATCACAGCTTTTGCCAACAATTGTTTCCAGGTGTCAGATCATTGCGCTTAAGCCGGTGCCCAAGAAGCAGATTGCCGTTTATCTGCAAAAGGAATATGGAGTGTCGGTCGACGCAGCCTTGGTGATTGCCGGTTTGGCAGATGGTGCCTTGGGAAGAGCCCGGGAAATAATCGAAGGTGATCTTTTCCAATGGCGAGAAAAAGCATTGGCAGTGATTGCAGCTAAAAGGGCGCAGGGATTGATGGCTTTGGATTTGGCCCGCAGCCTGGATGCTGAACCCGGGGCAATAGAATTTACTTTACACGTCTTTGCCACATGGTTTCGGGATCTTATGTTGGTTGCCAAAGGCTGTGATCAGGATCTTTTGGTGCATCAGGATTATTTACCAGAGCTTTTGGCCGGCAGTAGTGATTATAATGTATTAGAGTATCAAGGGGCAATACGAGAGATTAAAGATACGTTGAGGGCCATTAACGAAAATGCCAACCGCAGATTGGCACTTGATGCTCTATTTTATCAAATGGTAGATTTGAGTTCTTTCTCTAAAGTGAGCGAGGTCAAATGATGGTTAAAGTGGTAGGTGTAAGATTTAAACACGCCGGCAAAATATATTATTTTGATCCGGCTGATATAGATTTAGGGTTGAATGATCCCGTTATTGTCGAGACTGTGCGGGGCATCGAATATGGGGATATTGTGGTGGGTCCTAAAAAAGTGGACGAAGACGACGTAGTCCAGCCTCTCAAACAGGTTATTAGACGGGCCACCCAAGCTGACATTGAGAAGATGCAGGTAAACCGTGAAAAAGAAGAATCCGCTTTCGATATAGCGTTGAAGAAAATAGAGGAACATGGGCTGCCCATGAAACTGGTGGATGTGGAATACACCTTCGATGATAGCAAAATCTTGTTCTACTTTACAGCAGACGGTAGAGTGGATTTTCGAGATCTTGTCAAAGATCTTGCCGGTATATTCCGTACCAGAATTGAACTGCGCCAGATCGGTGTAAGAGATCAAGCCAAGATGCTCGGGGGGCTGGGGCCATGCGGACGTTCACTTTGTTGTGCAACTTTTCTCGGGGATTTTGAACCGGTTTCTATCAAGATGGCTAAAGAGCAAAATTTGTCTTTAAATCCCAGCAAAATATCGGGGATTTGCGGGCGGTTGATGTGCTGTTTGAGGTTTGAAACAGATATGTATAAACGACAAGCAGAGGAATCCAGTAATACAGACGCCTGCACAAACTGTGAAGGGTGTGACTGCAAATCCGCTCAAGCAGATGCTGATTCCAACCCGGCGGATGCACCGGTGAAATCGGATGCGGAATCCGGTTATGCAAAGGAATCTAAATCAGTGCACGATAAGCCCAAAAAATCTAAATCGGCTGAAGCCGCCGGGCCTAAAGGAACCAGTGAACAAACGACTTCTAATAAAGAACAAAGTAAACGCCCACGCAAACGGCGTTCTCGCAGGCCCCGCCAGCGCCGCAAAAAATAAGGTGCACACTGTCTGTTGTTTGCACTTTACGGTCGTATTGGGGGCTAGTGAAGATGAATGGCAAAAATAACAAACACTTTGTGTATATAGTTCGGTGTGCTGATGGTACTCTCTACACAGGTTATACTCTAGACCTTGAAGCGAGGATTAATGCCCACAACGCGGGCCGGGGTGCCAAATACACCCGGGCCCGCCGACC
>JAAYQZ010000153.1 GCA_012519025.1 Bacillota bacterium | reverse complement strand
GGGTGTAGCCGCCCGTGATACCATAATGTATCTGCACAGCCCAGAGCTTATTGGGCATGAACGCTCGATTTGGGGTTTATCCTATCGAGAAGAGAATCCCTTATCTCAGGCGGTTTTTGAAGCTGCAAAAATGTGCCCCCCTACTTTTAGTTTGAATGTGTCATTAAACAAACACCACGCAATTACCGGGGTGTTTGCCGGGGAACTGGAAAAAGCCCATCAAGTGGGAATTCAATTCGTTAAAGACACAGCCATGCAGGCGGTGGAAGAACCCTACGATATTGTAATTACCACCAACAGCGGATATCCGCTGGATCAAAACTTGTATCAAACAGTTAAAGGGCTTTCCGCTGCGGCTAGGATTGTCAAAGATGGTGGGGTTATCATAGCTGCGGCTGAGTGCAGTGATGGTTATCCCGATCACGGTAATTACCGGGATATGCTTTTAGCCTCCAAATCCATGGATTGTTTTTTGGCCGAGTTGACCGACGCACGTTTTAATATAACCGATCGCTGGCAAGTACAAGTACAGGCAATGGTGCACCAAAAAGCCGAGATCTATTTGTATACATCCGGCTTAACTGATGATGAGGTGCGGGATGCCCACATACAGCCTGTCCGGGATATTTCCCAGCTGGTAAAAGAGCTGACAGCGGGCAAAGAGAATGTCAGAATCTGTGCGCTTCCTGAAGGTCCACAAACCATTCCCTACATTCGGGAAAGATAAAAAAAGGCCGGATTTCCGGCCTTTTTTGGCAAGCAGGTTTACTACCTGTCGGGCAGCATCGAATTTTTGTTGTATTCCTCTCGCAAGATTGCACATAGGGCTAAATCTTTATAATGTCCCCTGGCTAGAACCACTTGCCTTAAAACACCCTCACACTGCATACCCAGTTTTTGCATGACACGACCGGAAGCGGGATTAGTTACTAAATGGCGGGCTTGAATGCGATTTAACCCCACTTTCTCAAAACCAAAATCCACCAAAGCACGGGCGGCTTCTGTACAGTAGCCTTTGTTCCAGTAGGGTTTGCCTATCCAATATCCCAGTTCCCCCACATTATGCCCGCGCTCTATCCCTAAAGATATGCTGCCGATCAGGATTTTTGAGGGTTTTAAGGTCACGGCTAAAGTAACAATTTTGCCTTCCGCAAAAGCCACTTTGTGTGTGGTGATCCACTGCTCCGCCATGCCGTCCTCGTACGGATGGGGAACACCAAGTGTCTTTGCCGCTATTTCCCATTCTCCGGCAAGTCTTTGCACCATGGGAGCATCTTGCAGGGTAAAGCAGCGAAGTATAAGTCTCTCTGTTTCTATAGGTTGAAATTCTTCTAGTTTGTATGTTTGCACGGGCAGCGCCGCGGGTGCCCACCGTCTAATCTGGGGGAAAGCGGCCCCCCTCCCTCCACATCAGTGTAAATTATCCTAAAATCTCCCATAAGGGCTGAAGCCGTGTTTTGCCGCGGGAACCTAGAATCACCGGGGTGATGCCTGCTATTTCGCAAAGATAATTGAGTGCATCTACTTGATCTCCCGGGGTGCCTAAAACATGGTTGCAGGGAAATACATTTAAAAACTCTTCAAATGTGCCATCTATTCTGGCATGGACATGGGGCCAGGTGGGATCAGTCAAAGCGTTCAGTGCCTTTCTTTCTTCCTCGGGCAGCTCCGCAACCTCGCCGTGCATAATCACCATATAGAGTTGATCATTATCCCACAAACCTAAACGGGCAAATGTGAGTTCCGCGGGGCCGGCATCAAATTCCACCGACGCCCCTCCAGCCTTGAAATAGAACTCTAAAGCGGGGTGGAAGGTGACTTTTTCAAAATTCTCCTTAGGATCCATACTGTAGGCCGCATAGTAACTGGAGTGGTTGCCGGAGTTGCACCAATCCCAAAGGTCCTTCTCCGGGTGGTACAGCCTTACATCCATAAATAAAGAAGGCAGGCCTCCACTGATGTATTTCAGCATCTGCATAGTAACGGCACCGTAGGAATCTGCTTCTGTTGCACAGACCGTTGGCTCTTTTGGACCGTTCCAATCATATGGATCATTCATCAACATTTCAGCTACATCACCTAAACAGACGTACTCAGTCAATTCTCTTTGCCCTTTGAGACCGCAAAAATCGAACCCCTTTTCCTCGTTTACCATACGCATGGCCAGATACAGCCTGAGTTGATTTTTTAAAGTCTCGGGAGTAAGCATCTTCCCGTCAAAGAGTATGCGGGGACCCAACATTTCCTTCAACCACACGAAGCCCCTCTCGACTTCCGCCTCATCTACATCCTCTTCCATTCGTTTCACCAAAAGCAGTTGGTCAATTTGCCGCCCCGTGGTGCCCAGATGGCTTATAGCGGGGGTTAGGTGGAAGTAGCCTGTCTCCATTCCCATGGAATGACCGCCGTACATACCATAGACTTCATTTTGCATTGTGGTGTAAGCCTGACTTGCTCTGAGCCAACTTGTGACTTTCTGAACTGTCTTTTCATCATCCATGTCTCCCACAATGCGGTGGGTGCGGCGTCCGGCTTGTCGTAAAGCACCATCAGTGGCCAAAAGCCCGACATTGCCGGGGTATTTACCATCATTGTTTGAAAGGCTCAATACCGGCACATCTTTCCCTATGGAGTTCAAAAAAGGCCACACCATAAAAGGGAAATTCCATACATTATAACACATGATAACCTGTTTCACGTTGGCTTTGGACAATTCTTCTCCGACTTTTTGGGCTGTCCGCACGCTGTGAATGGTTTCCTTACCCACCACAATTTCCGGTGTGGTTCCGTCGACATTTTTGAGATGTTTGCGGATAACGTCTGCCCAGCCGTTTAATGCCCGCATATTCTCTTCATGACTTTGGGTGTAAACATGTTCCCGTTCATCGTCCATAAGTACTATCCCGATGGGTGTGGAACGCATGAAAATACCTCCTTGGTGCTGTTGACTGGCTTTACCCAAATGTTGTAAATCTATTTGGAACATTTGCTTCTCTAAAGTTCAGCATTTTCCTGTTTATTTGGTAAAAGAACCCTTCGTCATCTGCACCATTATTACACTCACTGTTTTTTGGAAAATGAGTGTAGGAGGGATTTAAGTTTCTCGCTATCGTTTAAACCAGGCTCTTCAACAACTTGATCCAGCAGCCATTCTAAGGCTTGGCCCACCTTGGGACCGGGAGAAATCCCTAAAACACCCATCACTTCCATCCCATTGATCTTTAGATCTGTAACATTTAACGCCGCATCAGCGCAAAGTATTCCTGCCACCCGCTCCTTCAAAGTCTGCCAGTTTTGCCAGCCCGAGTGCTCAACTTGTTTGCCTAAAGCTAGAATGTCTGCACGCCGCACCTCAACAAGATCCAAAGCATTGTCTTTACCGACCTTGCGGATAAACCGGCGCAGAGCCTTGTCTGTGGATGCGGCGTGGACCGAAAACATATGCCACCTAACCAACAAGGCCACCTTATCCACCAGTTTTTTGCTGTAGCGAAGCCTGGTTAAAATACCCTCAGCAAGTTTTTCTCCTTCAACTTCGTGTCTGTAAAAATGGATACCATCGGCATCTTCACTGCGGGTAAGGGGCTTCGCGATGTCATGGAGCAAAGCAGCCCAGCGCAAATCCAGGCGGGGAAGGGAGTAGTCCAAAGCTTTTATGGAATGGGTGAAAACATCATAACGGTGAAATGTGCCCTGTGTAACTCCCAGACCTTCCACCAGCTCGGGCAAAATCTCCTCAAGCAGGCCCGTTTGTTTCATCAAAATCAGTATACGGCCGGGTGCAGGCGCTGTGAGCAGTTTGGAGAGTTCTGTCTGTACTCGCTCAGGGCTCACGTTCCCAATTAAGCCCGGCTGAATGGCTTTCAAAGTTCTCCTATGGGGTCGGAACCCCAATACAGCCAAGAAGCGGAAGAATCTGAGCATACGCAGAGCATCTTCCCGGAAACGTTCCTCGGGTTCGCCAACTGCCCGCACAAGTTTTCTTCTCAGATCCTTGCGGCCCTCAAAAGGGTCCACAAATTGACCATGTAAAGGCTCGTATGCAATGGCATTAATAGTGAAATCACGCCGCATGAGATCCTCTTCAATAGTCTTTGAGAATGATACACGCTCCGGGCGACGCCCATCGAGGTAGTGGCTTTCAGAACGAAATGTGGTGACTTCCACCGGCAGCTGTTTCGCGATTACGGTCACTGTGCCATATCTAATCCCAGTGGGCACTGTTTTGCAAAACAGTGCCGCAACGTCTTCGGGCCGCGCATCAGTGGCTATATCCCAATCACCGGGAGTTTGCCCAAGCAGACTGTCTCGGACTCCACCACCGACAAGATAAGCTTGATAACCCCGGTTGCTTAAAACTTCACAGATCTCCATTACATCCACGGGGATTTCTTTGATTTCATGCAATCTATTAAATAATCTAAACATCTGTATATCTGCTCCATACCCTTTTTGGATCCAGCTGTTTTGGTAAAAGCATGCCCTCTAACAGATACCGGCATGCACAGGCTAAACCCCATATACATAGCTTGGCGGAAGAGGCTTTTGCTCCTGCCCGGTTACCACTCAACCAGTGTTATATCTCGCCCATAGACTAATATGGGTGGAGCAGCCAGACCGTGTCTTGCAGTTCCGTCGGGTGTATAGATGAATTTTTCTATTTGAAAATCCAATCGTGTAAGGCCGGGAACCCGAGGGGTAGCCATCGTAATGACAAGGCCCCTCCATCCATATGAGTAGTTGTGATAGTCTTCTGGTTTTTCCATATCGCCAAAATGCGGGTTAGTGGTTTCTATAAACCCACCTTCATGTAGCTCCCGGACTCTCACCCTGCCGGTGATGGTGCCCAAAGTGTACTTTTTGCCCACACTGATAAATATTTTGGTATCCTTCTTAGGTTCTTGATAGGGTGTTTCCAGGTACACCACGGCATCTTGTCCTGCCGGTACCAAATGGCTTTCCACCCTAAAGTGATTGGTTGCGGAGTGTATCCCCACAATCTGGGCAACAGCAACCTGCTGCTTTTGATCATCAAAAAGGTAGACAGTATCACACTCTCTTGCACCCGACTGGCTCATGTCAACAATCTTAGGATATCCTTCAACCACAATGCTCTTGGGAGGCACATCTATAAAATATTCTTCCACAATGCGCCTACCCAACCGCTGGTAACCAAAAGCTGCTGTGATTTCTTGATACCTTGAAGACGTGTTGGCCACAGCAAGCTTAACACGGCCTTCATGCTCCCACGCAACGACTTGTATCTGCGGTTGAGAAAGAGTCGAGGGCTGAGCGTGGGAGGTTGGGGTAAATAGGGCCAACAGTATGATGATCATTAAAGACATAAAAGTTACAGGTTTTGAAGGCAGCATGGGGCTCATCCTTTCGT
>JAAYQZ010000152.1 GCA_012519025.1 Bacillota bacterium | reverse complement strand
TACTGCAACACAAATCCCTGATATTGAAGGACGGGTATATCCGCCAAGCTTAGCCGGAAGCCGCTACCCTCAGGGTTTGCCTATTTTCACCGAGGAAGATCTGACCGACATTATTGTCAAAGAAGATGTGGATGAAGTAGTTTTCGCATATAGTGATGTTTCCCATATAGACATTATGCATAAGGCGTCAACGGCTTTGGCTGCCGGGGCCGACTTTCGCTTGCTTGGGCCCAAACACAGCATGCTTTCCAGCACACGGCCGGTGATTGCAATTTGCGCGGCCCGTACCGGCGCGGGCAAAAGCCAAGTTACTCGCTATGTGGCGGAATTTCTGACGGAACAGGACACAAACGTTGTAGTGATTAGGCATCCGATGCCCTACGGTGATCTTGCCGCGCAAAAAGTACAAAGATATGAGACTTTAGATGATATGGATGTCCACCGCTGTACCATCGAAGAGCGGGAGGAATATGAACCCCACATTCTCAGGGGCAATATTTTGTACTCCGGAGTGGATTATGACTGCATTTTGAAGGAAGCTGAAAAAGAAGCAGATGTCATCCTATGGGATGGCGGTAACAATGATCTGCCTTTTTACAAACCTGATCTAATGATTACTATTGTTGATCCTCACCGTGCCGGGCATGAGCTGTTGTACCATCCAGGGGAGACCAATGTGCGCTTTGCCGATGTAATCATCGTAAACAAGATAGATACCGCGGCACAAAAAGATATTGAGACTGTCATCCAAAATGTCAAAAGCGTCAATCCGTCTGCGCGGATCATTCAGTGCAGTTCACCGATCACCCTCGCTCACCCCGAACTCATCAAGGATAAACGGGTGTTGGTGGTGGAAGATGGACCGACTTTAACTCACGGTGGTATGGATCATGGCGCGGGCCTGATCGCGACTCAAAACGCCGGCGGTATTGTGGTGAATCCAAAAGACGCAGCAGTAGGCTCTCTTGTGGACACCTATGCCAAATACCCCCACATTGGGCCGGTTTTGCCGGCTATGGGCTATAGTGAGAAACAGTGTATGGAACTGGCAGAGACGATTGAAAGATGTGATGTGGATGTTGTGGTAATCGGAACCCCGATTGATCTTGGTAAAGTGATTGAGATCGGTAAACCGTCTGTGAGGGTGACGTATGATTTAGCTGATGACACCGATCAATTTGCCAAAGTATTAGAAGCGTTTTTAGACTCAAAAACCAAGTGAAGAACGGCACCACTTATTGACATATGCCCATAAACCTTATATTGTTAATTCGATAAGGCAAGTGCCAGTGTGATGAATATAGGGAGGTTTTTTGATGGGCAAACAAAGTGAGCACGGGGCAGAAGAAGGTCTTAAAGACTTCCGGGTGCCGCCCCATGAATTGAGTGAAATTAAGCAAGTAGTGGCCATTATGAGCGGCAAGGGCGGTGTTGGTAAGTCCTCGGTCACCGCCCTCTTGGCCACGGCTTTGCGGCGCAAAGGCCTGCAGGTGGGTGTATTGGATGCAGATATTACAGGCCCCAGCATCCCGCGCCTATTTGGGATGAAAACAAGGCCGGAGATGACCGAGTTTGGTATGATGCCGCCCCAAACAGGAACCGGTATCAGGATTATGTCTTTGAATTTATTGCTGGAAGCGGAAGATGATCCCGTGATCTGGCGGGGACCGCTCATCGGAGGTGCAGTAAAACAATTTTGGACTGATGTGGTCTGGGGGGAATTGGATTATCTGCTCATCGATCTACCGCCGGGAACAGGCGATTCTCCCTTAACCGTTCTGCAGATTTTTCCTTTAAACGGGCTTGTGATGGTAACTTCACCGCAAGAGCTTGCCAATATGGTGGTCAAAAAAGCCATCGGCATGGCATCCAAAATGCATATTCCCATGTTGGGCCTGGTGGAAAACATGAGTTATGCTTTTTGTCCCCACTGTGGAGAAAAATGGGAACTGTTTGGCCCCAGCCGCGGTGCCAAAACGGCTGAGGAAATCGGCATACCATTTTTGGGTGCCATACCCCTTGATCCGAAATTGACACAGCTTTGTGATCAAGGATCAGTTGAACAGTATGAAGGGGAAATAATGGACAATCTGAAAAATTGGCTGACATAAGCTGTACAGGCTATGTGGGGCTTTGCGGAGAACCCGGCACGCGGGCTCCGCTGCCCCGGGCTTATCCTGCCTTCCTAAAACATTCCTTTGAGAGCCTCCACATAGCTGGGCTCATTGCTATCTTTGGCAACAGCCTTGCCCGCTGCTGCCCACAGGAAACCTTTCCGCATTATGGTGCGAACATGGGCCGGTTCTAAAACATCGGCATGATGTCCCAAAGAATTATAAAAGACTCTGCCTCGACCCCAACGCTTCGTCCAAATCACAGGCACATCCACTTCGCCGTTGGTCACATGGGGCCCTTCGACGGTGGGGTAGCGTGTCGTGGCTAAGACCTCAATGGCGGGATCTATGTGGACATAATACTGTTCACTTTTTACATTAAAATCTGTAATTCCTTCGACAATCGGGCTGGACCCTCTTTTGATATTAACAGCATACTCAACATCGGCCCCACCGGGATGCGCAACCCACTGGCCGCCGGTCATAAACTGCCATGACACACATTCCCTAAAAGCATCGCACATGCCGCCGTGACAGCCGGCTAGCCCCACTCCCTCTGCCACAGCTTCGAGTACGGGGTCTACCTGTGCCTTTTGTATTTCGCCCATGGTCCAAACAGGAATTATCAGATCCAATGTTTTGAGTTTTTCCACATCCAAAAATGCATCCAAGGTGTCTGCCACTTCCACCTGAAAATCTTCCTCAAGAAGTATATCTCTAAACAGTTCCGAGACTTCCTTAGGTTGGTGACCTTCCCAGCCACCCCGCACGATCAAGGCTTTCATCTAAAACGCTCCTTTACTTGGGGAAAATTCCACTTATTGATACGATATCATTGTACCATATATTGCCAAGTCTTCGAAAATAAATGATGACTTAGACAGCATTCATCTTGCAAACCGGTGCAGACCGACTGCTTGTGCCATTTTGAGTGCTTTACGATACTCTTGATGACTTAGGGGCCTGCCTAATTTGGGGTGCCCGTGGGCGCGGTGGGCAGGTTGGTATTGGCCCATGACATTGATATAAGTGTCACGGGATATCTCATCAGCCACAAACTTCAATACAGTGTAAGTATCTTCCAAGAAACCGGGCATGACTAGGTGGCGTAAAAGCAGGCCTTTTTGGGCAAGTCCGCTGCTGTCAACAATGAGATCCCCCACCTGGCGATGCATCTCCTTAAGCGCTGCTTTTGCTTGGGTGAAATAATTGGGCACACCGGCAAGCTCTTCTCCTGTCTTATCATCGGCAAATTTGAAATCCGGCATATAAATATCTACTATGCCATCTAAAAGTTTTAATGTAGTAAGGGAATCATACCCACCAGAGTTGTAGACAAGTGGGATTTGAAGCCCGCCATGGGCGGCTATTGGAAGTGCCTCCAGTATTTGCGCTGCGACGTGGCTTGGGGAAACCAAGTTGATGTTGGGACAACCCCTTTTCTGGAGCCTGAGCATCACGGCCGCCAGCTCTACCTTGGACACAGAGTGGCCAACACCATAAGCACTGATATCGTAGTTTTGGCAAAAAACGCAGGCTAAATTGCAGTTTGCGAAGAAAATAGTCCCTGATCCCCGCGAACCCACCAATACAGCCTCTTCGCCATAATGGGGTCCATAGCTGGACACAATAGCTGAATCCGCAGTGCGGCATATGCCAAGTTCACCCGCGCGGCGATCAACACGGCAATTTTGGGCACAAAGGTCACAGTGACTCAATCGCTCCACTGCAGCCTTAACCCGTTCATCTAATTGACCTGCATGGTGGAGTTTAAGATATCCCGGAATAAAAGATGTCGCTGATTTCATGTATGAAAAGCCCCCCTTGAACCCTAAAGGTGCTCTCGAAGGCGTAAACACACTTATAGCTTATCGTCAAATGGGAATTTTAGCAATTACAGACTTTTTGCAGGTCAGCTTTCTCTGATTGGCAAAAAGACCAAGGGAATAGGCCAAGTGCGATAGAATATTAAAAAGGTGAGGTTGTGGGCGTACAGGATAACACTAAGGGAAGGAAGGCTGTTATGGCCATTGTAACCTTAAAAGAGATTTTGGATAGTGCAGAAGCAGGTAAGTATGCTGTAGGCAGTTTTAATGTGATCAACTATGAAAGTGTGCGGGGGATATTAGATGCTGCCCAGCTCGTACGTTCTCCGGTCATTTTAGCCATTGCCCAGATACAGTTGGATGATGTGGATTTTGCGTCCATAATGAACATTATGGTTCATGAGGCCGAAAAGGCATCTGTTCCAGTGGCTGTTCACCTTGATCATGGTTTGGATTTTAGAACTATACAAGAGGCTGTTCGGCTCGGCTGCTCTTCGGTAATGTTTGACGGATCTGCCTTGCCTTTGCAGGAGAATATTCGCTTGACGAAACAGGTTGTCGATTACGCCCATACGCGTAATGTGTCGGTGGAGGGCGAAGTGGGAGAAATGGGTAGAGGAAACGGCGGCGAAAAGCCCTCCATGACCGATCTTGAAGATGCTAAAAAATTTGTAAGTGAAACCGGAGTTGATGCTTTAGCAGCCGCCTTTGGTACAGTGCACGGTATGATGCGCACAAAACCCGCTTTAGATCTAGAACTGCTGAAGCGCCTGCATGAAAACGTCGATACCCATTTGGTTGTCCACGGTGGTTCCGGGCTTGTCTTAGAGGATTACCGCCGCATGATTGAACGGGGCATCCGTAAAATCAACTATTTTACCTACGGATACCGAGATGCTGCGCGGGCATTAAAAACTTACATAGAGGCCAACCCCGATGCATTATATGATGAGCTGTCTTTTTTCATTCAAGAGGCTTTTAAAGAAATATTTACCGGAGTGATGGAGGCTTTCGGCAGCGCGGGCCAAGCTTAGGGGGAATTTGCATTTGCTAAAACATATATATTATGCTGTTATTTTGATCATACGTCATCACAAGGAACAAGCAGAGCTGTTTATGGCCAAAAGAGCTAAAAATAAGTACATGGGGGGAACTTGGCAGCTTGTGTCCGGCGGCATTGAGCCCGGTGAGACCGCCTGGCAGGCAGCACTGCGTGAAATGTGGGAAGAGACGCAGCTTGTTCCTGTAGAGTTTTATCGGTTGAGTACCCTAACAACATTCTACCGGCCGGACAACGATACTCTAAACTTTGGTGCCATGTTTTGCGGGGTTGTGCCTGTGGATGCTGCTGCTGTGATTAACTCTGAACACACTGCATTTGCATGGGTTGATGTTCAAAAAGCAGATCACAAGTTGATGTGGCCAGCTGATGTGCAGGCATTAAAAGAAGTACAAAACACTATTTTAACCGATCATATTGCTAAAGAATATATGCGTATTGCTTTTGAACCCAGTGACATAAAAAAATTTGGAGGTAGATCAATATGAACGAAACCATCAGAAGTATCTTAAACAGGAGATCGATTCGCAGCTACAAATCGAGTCCCGTGGAGAAAGAGAAGCTGGAGGTCATAGTCAAGTGCGGTCAATTTGCACCATCTGCTAATAACCGTCAACCTTGGCATTTTTCCGTAATTAACCGGGCCATGTTGGATAAAATTTCTTCTGCAAACCGACAGGTATTGGCCAATTCCGAGGATGAAAATGTGCGGCAGAGAGCAAAAGATCCCACCTTCGACAGTTTTCGCGGAGCGCCTGCGGCAATAATCGTATCAGGTGATAAGGCGGCCCGGTTTGCAGCCGCGGACTGTGCCAATGCCGTCCAAAATATGGCTGTTGCGGCCTATTCCTTAGGGCTGGGAAGCTGTTACATTGCATCATTCAAGATTGCCCTGGAGAGAGAAGAAGGCTTCCATCTCTTGAGCGAATTGGGCATTCCCCAAGGGTATGTGCCTTTTTATGCACTGGCCATCGGATACAGCGATGAAGAGCTTGGTGACAGAGCGCCCAGAAGAGAGGGGACTGTTACCTGGCTAGATTAAAATTGGGATGACGGAAAGCGACACAGCCGTACAGTGAGTGTATTTTTAAAACGGGCATGCGAAAGATGTGCATGCCCGCCGCGAAGGAGGGCCGTTAAATGGCATTGCTCAAGCTTTCTCGTGTACAAAAGATTTATAAGCAGGGTTCCATAGAAGTTCCGGCACTGCGGGGCATCGATTTGGAGATTCAACCGGGGGAATTTACAACAGTATTCGGCCCTTCCGGCTCAGGTAAGACGACTTTACTGAACCTGATCGGATGTCTAGATCAGCCTACCGATGGTACAGTTATATTTGATGGGCGTGATCTTGGCGTTTTGGACAAAAAGGCACTGGCAGAGATTCGGCGGGAGAGTATCGGATTTGTTTTTCAAAGCTACAACCTCATCCCTGTTCTAACCGCCTATGAGAATGTGGAATTTGCCATCCGGCTTGTTAAACGCTACAGCGACAACGAGTTAAGGACTAGGGTTATGGGTATTTTGGAGGCAGTTGGGCTTTCAGGGCTGGAACACCGAAGACCAAATGAATTATCCGGGGGGCAAAAGCAGCGGGTGGCCATCGCTAGGGCTTTGGTGAAAGAGCCTAAGCTGATTTTAGCCGATGAGCCTACGGCCAATTTAGACACAGCCACAAGTGAAGAGGTTTTAGATGTGATGGTGAAGATGAATCAGGAACTTGACATCACTTTTATTTTTTCCACCCATGATCCCAAAGTGATGGAGTACGCACACCGGCTTTTGGAGATCACCGATGGCCGCATTTCCCAAGATAAAAGGAGGGAGCCTTCCGGTGCTCTTCATTAAACTTGCGCTCAGGAACCTTGCCCGCCATCGGAATCGCACTTTTGTGACCAGCACAATCATTGCTTTGGCCATCTTTTTGTTTATCCTTATGGATTCACTCATCGGCGGTATGACCGATATGTCATATGCTACCTTGATTGACTATGAATTTGGGCATCTGCAGATTGTTAATCGCTCTTACTGGCATGAAAAGGAGAAGCTGCCTTTAAAAAATTTGCTTCCATGGGAGACGGTTAACCACCCGGCTGTACGCAACATCAGCGGCCTCAAGGGGGTTTCCCCGGAACTGGAGTTTTTAGGCCGGTTAAATAACGGTATTAATGAACTGCCGGTGGTGGGAAAAGGTATCATACCAAATGACTTCTATAAAGTCTATCCTTTAGCAGATCAATTTGTGGAGGGTGCTGAGTTTGCTTTGGGGGAACATAAAGCTGTTTTAGGCAAACGCTTGGCAGAGCTGTTGAAGCTTGACATCGGCGATTACATTACTATTCTAGTCAAAGATAAAAACGAAACATTCAACACCATTGATGCGGAAGTCGCCGGCCTTGTTCATACTATAAACCCCAATGTGAACAGCAATTATGTCTATTTACCGCTGGATGTAGTGCAGCAGGCTTTAGCTGTTGATGAGAGCATCAGCCGCTTAATCATTCGACTGGATGAGAAAGACCTCGCCCATAAAGCCAGTAGGGATCTTCAAGGTGAATTTTCCCAGAACAACGACCAAATCGGTGTTTATCCCTGGCATGAGATAGAAGCCGTCTCAGTAGCCGATGCCAAAAACGCGGGAATCAGGGTCATGCTGGGTGTAATCTTACTGATCGCCGCCATAGCCATCATCAACAACGTGATTTTGGCGGCCTTGGAGCGGATGCCGGAAATCGGCATGATGAAGGCCATGGGCCTGGAGGAAAAGGAGATTGTCTATGTGTTTGTCACGGAGGCCACAGGTATCGGAGTTTTGGGCGGATTTTCAGGCGTAATTTTGGGTGCTTTGGGTGTCGGTGTTTTCCGGCGGGTAGGAGTGGATTTTACCACTATGATGGATCTTGATATGGCCCAGTGGGGCATTCCCGTGTTGGGAAAGATTTACGGCAGCTGGAGCCCGATTACACTTGTGCAGGGTTTCATATTTGCGGCTTCAGCATCTTTTTTGGCGAGCATTTTGCCAGCTTACTGGGCTGCACGTAAAGATCCCATACAAGCAATTTACCGAAGATAGGGGGGAGAAGTATGGGGTATTTAACTAAAATAGCTTTTAAAAATTTAGCAAGACATAGGCTGAGAACGGTAGTTTCTATTGCGGCTATTGCCTTCAGCGTCTTGGTCGTTGTATTTGCTAGAGGCTATGTGCTGGGACTTGCCGAGTCCGCTGTGACAGACCATATTTTTTATGATTCAGGGCACATTAAAATTCTCCACCCGGAGTATTTGGAACAAGCACGTCTTTTACCCCTCAACTTGCCTGTTGATGACCTCTCCAATCTGGTAGATGCTTTTCAAAAGGTGGAGGGTGTGGAACTGGTGGTACCAAGGATTAAATTTGGGGCCATGATCAGTACCGGTGATGAGTTGTTTACCCCGGCCGGATGGGGTGTTGATCCTGAATTGGAACTAGCTTTTACTGACATAGCCCATCACCTGGCTGAAGGGCGCATGCCCCGTCTTGGACAATTGGAAATTGCAGTAGGAAGCGAACTTGCGAAAAACATTGGCCGCGAAGTAGGGGAAAAAGTCACCATTGCTTACACCACTGCGTTCAACTCCCTTGGTGGGGCCACTTTTACCATAGTGGGGCTGCTTGAAAGCGGCATGAAACTGCTTAATGAGCATGTTTTCTTTTTACCGTTAGATGAAGCTCAAAGGCTGCTGTACCTTGATAACCAGGCAACTGAGCTTTTGCTGATCACAACAGATTTGAAATCCGTATCCTCCATGCTGCCCAAAGTTCAAAATCTCTTATCGAAACAGGCAGGGGATTACACGGCACTTAGTTACAGAGATACAAGTGATTTGATTCCTTTTACCGATCTCGCCAAATTAATATACAATCAAGTGTACGTTTTTTTGGTGCTTTTAGCCGCCGTAGTGGTGATCAATACTATGCTGATGATCGTGAAAGAACGCACCCAAGAGATCGGTATGATGGCTGCCTTGGGGCTGGAAGGCAAAGATATTGTGGGCTTGTTTGTCATTGAAGGGGGTATTATGGGTGCAGCAGGGAGCCTTGCCGGGGCCGTGCTTGGCCTTGTCTTAACTAAACACTTCGGCAGGGTTGGTATAGACTATACCCAGGCATTATCGGGGATGAGTAAGGACATCGTGCTTAATGCCGTCATTCGCCCGGTAGTGTCTTTGGAAAACGCCGTTTTTGCCTTTGTTTTAGGAACTATTATTGTAACGTTTGCCTGTGTATTTCCGGCAAGGAAAGCAGCTTCCCTGGAACCTTCAGAGGCCATGCGCAGTGTACAATAAATCCCGCAAAAATATGAAAGGGGGTATCTGGTTGAGGCAAATTTCTAATGTATGTGCAGCGCTGCTTTGTCTAATCTTTATCTTTGCACCTGTATTTACTACAACTAATGCCATGGACGCAGAGGCGATTATACGCAAAAGAGATCAAAATGAGTATGTAAACACCGCTGCGGCCGATGTTGAAATGGTGATCACAAGCGGCAGGCGGCAAATGACTAAAACCATGACATCTTATGCTGAAGGCGATAATGCACTTGCTGTTTTTACCAATCCCCGGGATCGGGGAACCAAATTCTTGAAACGGGGAGATGATCTGTGGATGTTTTTCCCCGATGCAGAGGATTTGATTAAAATCTCCGGTCATATGCTGAGTCAGGGCATGATGGGCAGCGATTTCTCTTATCAAGATATTATGGAGTCAGATAAGCTGCTTGAGCTTTATGAATTTGAGCTTGTGGGAGAGGAAAAAATCGATGGGCGGCTGTGCTATATTCTAGAGGGCATTGCCATACCGGAGCAGGAAGTTTCATACTATCGGCGCAGGTCTTGGGTGGATCAAGAGCGTTTTGTTGGTCTTAAAGAAGAACTCTACGCCCGCAGCGGTCGGTTGTTAAAAGTGCTGAAAGTCAACGAATTAGAACAGTTTGGTGAGCGCTGGTATCCTACGGCATCGGTGATGGAAGATAAACTTCGCAAAGATACCCGAACCGAGTTTTACGTGAAATCCATTGAATTTAATCCCGACATCTCGGAAGATACATTTACTTTGGAAAATCTGCGGTAACAGCATCCCCGGGGGGGACAGCTTCTATGAAAAAACGGACTTGGCCAAACATATCTGTTCTGCTTCGCATGCTGCTGGTGCCGGCGGCAGCTGCCGCAGTACTTGTTTGTTTTGCTTTTGCCGCACACGCAGTTGAAGTCGGCGGACAAGTTGATATTGTTTGGAGCGGAGTTTATCTGGATGGCAAACAGATGAACCATGGACTTAGTGAAAGTGTAACTTTGGAACCTTTCCTGCCGCCCCTTGGCGAAAGTGAACTTGTCTGGGAATTTCTATTGACAAAGCCTGTCCAAGGTATGTTTTCCGGCCACAAGGCGTCTTATTTCACCAAGAAATTTTATATCAAACGAAGGTTTGAACAGATGCATGTGACAGTAGGGCGTCAGCCGATCTCTTGGTCTTTTGGTTCACTGCTTAACCCTGTGGATTATACATTGGGGGCTGCAGTTTTAGGTGAAGAAAGCCGGGGCAAATACACAGATGCTGTGGAATTATATTACCCCTTGGACTGGAATTCCGGTTTGGAATTTGTATGCTCATTTCCCGAAGGCATAACAAAGGATACCGAGCTGTTGAAGTGGGGTGCACGGGGGCGCTTTGATATCAAAGGTTTTGATATTACGGCCAATTATGTACAAGAGGCCGGCAATGTAGGCTCTGTTGGGTGGGGAAATTCAGCTGCCGGTGCTCCCGTTTTTTACGGAAGTCTTTTCTCACAGGTTTTTCCCAAAAGCAGAGTCGGCGTTTCTTGGAAAGGTGATTTGGGTAATTTCGGTGTTTACGGTGCTCTTGGGCGGCATTTAGCTGATAAGCCCGGTGCAGCCAGAATGGCTTGCCTTTTGGGAGCGGATTACAGCCATCAGGTTGATTATTTCACCAAAGTAACTGCCGGTATAGAATATCTTTTGGTTCAATTGGACGGCATACCTGTAAAGACCAAAAGGGCTATTTTGGGCCAAGGTTTCAGCGACAATGTCCTGCATCTTTTATCCGGCAGTCTGGATTACCCGGTTGATGATTTTTCAGCAGCCGTTTTGTTGATTATCGCGAATCTGAACGATGGCAGCTGTTTCATCAGCCCATCTTACCGCAGTATCATCGGAAATGATATTGAATTGACACTGACCGCAGGATTGTATCGGGGCGGTGAGAACACGTTTTTTGGCCAAGGTGGTAATATGCCCGGTGGTATTCTCTCTTTGGGTCTAAGTTATGCTTTTTAAGTCTTTGTTTTAGTAGATACTTACAGGTGAAATTTGTTGCGGTCGATCGTGCCCTTAGGTATAGTTAATACTGGGGAGTGTGATAAAATGTTCAACAAACGCGCCCAAAGTTTCTGTCTGCTTGGGATATTGCTGTTGGTGCTTGTAAGTGCATATACTTTGGCAGACGGCAAAGGGGCTTTGAATCCGCATACAATAGCCGGAACAGTGGCTTACCGGGAGAGAATCGCCCTTGCACCGGAGAGTATTGTTAATGTTGCTCTGGTTGAGGTCACAGCAGGAGGCCATGTAGTGATCGCGGAGGATGTGGTAAGACCGCAGAGGCAGGTGCCCATTCCGTTTTCTTTAGAATTTGATCAGAGGCTGCTTGACGAAGCCCGGGATTATGCTGTTAAGGCTGAGATCCTATCAAAAGATAAAGTGGTCATGTGGTCTTTACTCACGCCAGTCTCTCTTGAGGAATTGGGGAGCGAAGACCTGGAACTCATGCTGGTCAAAGGCATGGGCGAGGAGCCGTCAGTTGAGGCTGCCTTGGCTTTGCCTGGCCACACCTTTACAGACGGGGAAGTGGAGTTCACCGCTTACTTTGAAGAAGGCAAAGTGTATTTGATTTTGCCCGGCAGCGAAATGGTGATCTTGCCCCAAGTGCGGGCGGCATCCGGTGCAAAGTACACCGATGGTATTACTGTTTTTTGGAATAAAGGAAATCAGGCTTTTATAGAGTTTCAGGGTAAAAACTTCCAGACCCATTCAGCTGACACCCATCTCTCCCCTTGGGAGAAGGCCAAAGCCGCTGGGGTAGATTTCCGAGGGCTTGGCCAAGAGCCCGGGTGGGTCGTGGAGATAAGAGAAGGTAAAACGATTACCTTTATAGGGGATTATGGCGACGTGAAGATCAATGTCTATGTGCCTGAAGCTGATTTTGAGCCGCAAACCGGCGGCAAGCGCTATACCGGGGCAAGTGGTGTCGGCACTGTAGAAGTGACCGTTTGGGAAGAGCCTCACACAGATATAATGAGTGGGCAGGTATTTCCTTTCTCTGTGACCGTTGCAGTTGGCGGCCGCACTTATTATGGCGGTGGACGTTGGTTGAATTCTGTCGACTAGATACCAGTTGGGCTAAAATCGCGGCAGATCTGCGGCGGAGCTTGTGGAACTTCATAATGTGCTTATGGAAGGTCTTATGGAAAAAGGCGGGGGTAGAAGTGTCGATAGACCTTCACTGCGCCCCCGCCTTTATCATACACATATTACATGAGCAGCTCGATTGCGTTTCCTACAGCCCCCGGGCCCAGTGACTGCTTCTTAAAAGCAGTTCTCTAAATGACGGGTGCTTAAATGACGATAGATCATGACCGGGTGCAAGATAGACTATTTTCCCCAGCCCATAATCGATGGTCCAACCTGCCGGCCATTTCTTACCCTCAAACACATACTCCAAAAAGATGTCTTTTTCATGCAGTTGTGTAAAAGTAAATTGATAAGGTTCTTCGCCCATTGTCCACGGTTCCATACCTTGGATAATAGGATGTTTTGGGTTGGCAAAGGTGTATTCCAGATCCTGATATGGGGGATGTCCTACAAATTTGCCACCCAGCATCTGGGCCAACTCAAAATCAACAGCCATTTGGATGCCGTTGTGGATGGCCAGTAAGGCCCCACCGCCGCTTACATAGCTTAAAATTGCGTCGACTAATTTGGATGAGGTCTTCTCCTGCCAGCGATCCGCGTAGCATATGACAAGCTCAAGCCCGGCTAAGTCGCTGCGGGTCAATCGATCGTAACCTTCAATACAAGTTATATCAATATCGCCTTGAAATATGTTGATTATCTCTTGGTCTATGCCGTTGACGGGATGAATTTCACTGTTATAATCACCGAATAAAATTCCCCTCGGTTCTCTGGACATAGATACCTGCCTCCTTTATACAATCCGGCTTTTTGCAAACCCAAATTTGGGATTATTACCTAAACCTTTATACGCTACGGGGCAGCCAAATACCTGCACGGCCCGGGCAAACTATACACTGCCGTCGCAGGAGCCGGGCAGCTGCTTCCCGTTAGTCGTACGGAGGAGGCAGATGCTGTTTGTCTTTATTTTTCAATAGTGAGGGAGTCTACCGGCGGCTTGTAGGGTTGTTGATCTGCAATGGGTGCTGCTTGTTTACGGGAAGGTGTTTTCCCCATTATGATCCACCCGTCGGCATCCTGACTGAATAAGTAGACAATACCGTAGGATATGGCCAACACCAAAAAGAGCCCCACAGTGCCTCCCAGCCAATTGGAGTACAGCAAACTTGCTGCAGCTTCTTTTGTCAGGTTGCGGACAGCTAGGTGGACAAAGTAAATACCCAAAGACAGCTCACCGACGGAGCGCAGAAACCGCAATCTATATAACGGAGTCAATTTCCAAAACAATAGAAAAGCACAGACAGCATAAACAAACACAACAGGCCGCATAAAGTTTTCACCGGGGTTCATCAAGTCTTTCGTTAAAACAACTGAATAGTGATAATCCCAAACAATCAGCCCCAAGCCTGCCGCATAAAGGGTGCTCAGCGACCACAAAGAGCGGCGCTTTAGCCATGAGCGCAGACTATCCAAGTTTTTGCCGGCAAGGCATCCCAGTGCAAAGTAACCGATCCAGGCAGGAAAGCGGCCTTGAATATTATTGAAAATAAAATTGGAGAAGCCGGTTGATGGTAAAATCCCCAAGAACACAAGTTGATAGTACCCTAAGTACAAAATATTCACCGACACCGCTGCTGAAGCGAAATAGCGCAGGCGCCGCCCTTTGGAAAGATACAACCAAATCGGACTCAGAAGATAGAATTGGAAAATCAAAGGGATAAAATACAGTTGGAAATAATAACCACGGCCTGTGAAAAAGACATCTTTAATCCAAGCAGGGTGGAGTGTGCCCCATTTATGCAAATTGAAGATGCTGATGAGCGTCCAAAACATATACGGGACAAATAGATCAACAAATCGCCTTTTTATGAACCTAAAATATTGAAACCCCTCAAATTCATAGCGATATGCAAGTAAAAGACCCGATACGAAAATGAATATGGGCACGCAAAAACGGGACCACTGGTTCCAAAACATAGCATAATTGGCGTTAAACCCCGTGGCTTGCCCCGTCCAAACGATCTCTGTGACAACATGGATCACTAATACACCAATGATGCTGATAGCCCTAAGACCATCTATCTCCGGTATGTATTGAATCTGTTTAGAATTCCCCATGAAAGCCTCCTTAATGTTCAGTTGTCGTCAGTTAGTGTAATTTTCTAGTCAATCGTTAAACTTCCTGCAAACACAGGCTATCTGAAAACCCCACAAGGTTGCTAACTGCATGCACAAAGGGGATGTTGATGGTATAATTATACTGTCGGTCGGGAGATTGTCTTATTTTCACTGAGCAGGAAGCGCACAAGCGACTATTGGATGGAGGTTTAGAGTTATGTTGAAAATCTTAGTGTGGAATATATGGAACTATAATCAATGGGAGGCGCGGTTGCCGTATCTTGCCCAATGTATAAAAGATGTGGATGCCGATGTGGTGGCACTGCAGGAAGTTCGCTACAATTATCTTGAAGCACCGAATCAGGCAGATGATCTTTTAAATTACTTGCAGGGGTATGATGCAATCGTACAGCCGGCGGCAGTGGGAAATCGGCATTGGGAAGGGTTGGCGATCTTCACAAAACATCCGATCAAACGGGTCAACTACTGGGGCCTTTCCAGGGATATGGCGGATATGCGAGATGCGCCCCATCAAAGAATTGTGCTGGCAGTGGAGTTGGAATATAAAGGTGTTGATGTTTGTGTATTCAACAGCCATTGGTCTTTAAGTGCCGAAGCCCGGCAGCGGACTGCAAAAGAGGTAGTGGATTTTATAGAGGTTTTTGCTAAAGACAAAAAGCATACTTTGCTCATGGGAGATTTCAATGCTGAACCCCATGAGAATGCAATCGAGATTCTAAAAGCAAGCCATCTGCAGCTTCACGACACCTGGGCAGGGCTCCACGAAAGCGAAACCGGCGGCACGTGGGAAGTTCCCACTTTAGAAAAGCGCATAGACTACATATTCCACGGACCACTGTTGAGGGCTGTTTCCTGCAAACAAGTGGGGATTCGCCCCAATGAAGATGGTGTATATCCATCAGATCACGCAGGTCTGGCAGCAGAGTTTGAGATCATGGACTGACAGAAAATACGTTCAAATGCATATTAGCTAAAAAGGTCCTGCAGAAAGTGGTGGGCCTTTTTAGCTTTCTGCCAAATGGCAGCTCTCCCGAAACCAAGGGTTCTTCGTAATTTATATGTTAATAATTGCGGATATCCGGCTGTATTCCTGTATACATGAGTTTTTTCGTCGCTTTACCCTTTCTTATTTCCCGAAATGGTGGTAACATATACAGAACCAGTATCCTTAGACAACTAAACCATATCTTAGTTGTTATGAACTGAGCGACTGGGTCTTTATATATCAGTAGTAAGGTTTCACTAGTCTAAGAGGTGAAGAGGAAGTGCTGAGTTATATCAACAGACGATTATTGATGTTGATACCTGTGTTGATCGGGATTTCCGTAGTTGTCTTTTTGGTAATGCATTTGGCACCCGGTGATCCGGCAGTGATTTTGGCCGGACCTACTGCCAGCGCATCAGATATTGCAGCAATTCGGGCAAAACTCGGTCTCGATGATCCAGTTTGGGTACAGTACTGGCGTTTTGCCAAGGGTATTCTCAAAGGTGATCTGGGTGTTTCGGTGCAGTCTGATGAACCGGTGGCTGAAATGGTCAAAACCCGGTTTCCCAACACTTTGGCTTTAGCTGTGGCGGCTATGGTTGTAGCCTCACTCTTGGGGTTGAGTGCCGGTATTGTATCTGCTGTTAAGAAAGGGTCACTGTTTGATTCCATCAGTATGCTGATCGCTCTTTTGGGAATATCGCTGCCCAGCTTTTGGATCGGACTCATGTTGATGCTGGCTTTTTCGGTGCGGCTTAGATGGCTGCCGGTGGCGGGATACAGCGGCCAGTGGTGGACTTTGGCCGGCATTAAGCAGCTGGTTTTACCGAGCCTGACTTTGGGAATAGGTACCGCCGCTTTAATTGCCCGCATCACCCGTTCCTCCATTTTGGAGATTATGCAGCAGGACTATATCAGAACGGCTCGGGCTAAGGGTTTGGGACAGCTGCCTACAGTGGGGAAGCATGTTTTACGGAATGCCTTAGTGCCGGTGGTTACTGTGATGGGCTTGAACTTCGGCGGACTGCTGGGTGGGACGGTGGTCACTGAGTCTGTCTTTGCTATTAACGGGGTAGGGCGTATGATGGTTAGGGCTATTACTTCCCGAGATTTTCCTGTTGTGCAGGGCGCTGTTTTTATGGTGGCGACTACCTTTGTATTAATCAATCTTTTCGTGGATTTGACCTATGCACTGCTTGATCCGCGCATTCGCTATGATTAGGGGGTGAAGTAGAATGGCGACAGAATCTTTAACAAACCGGAGCGCAGTGGGTTTGGTGGATGTCAAAGCCCAGTCACAAACATCACGGGCATGGCGGCGGCTTAAACGGGACAAATTAGCCATGTTTGGTCTTGCAATCCTTATTATATTAGTACTTACCGCGGTGTTTGCTCCCAAGATTGCGCCCCATGATCCTTATGAACAAAACTTGGTCATGAGATTCAAACCCGTTGGTACTGAAGGCTATCCTTTGGGTACAGATGGGTTTGGTCGAGATATACTGAGTCGGCTGATTCATGGGTCGCGAATATCGTTAGTTGTAGGTCTTTCATCGGTTTCTTTAGGTCTTCTTTTTGGAGTAACATTAGGCCTGATCGCCGGTTACTATCCACGCATGGACAACATTGTCATGCGGGCTGTCGACGTCATGCTGGCTTTCCCCGGCGTGCTGCTGGCCATTGCGGTAGTTGCGGCACTGGGGCCGGGTATGTGGAATGTAGTCGTTGCCATTGGGATTTGGTCTATACCGACTTTTGCTCGCATTGTACGAGGACAGGTATTAGCCATTAAAGATAGTGAATATATCACAGCTACCCAGGCGCTGGGATGTAAAGATGCCCGGATTTTGTTTAAACACATACTGCCAAACTGCTTAGCCCCGGTGACTGTGTATGCAACTATGCGCATCGCTTCATCTATTATGTCTGCTGCTACACTGAGTTTTTTGGGGCTCGGGGCTCAACCTCCTATTCCTGAATGGGGGGCCATGATTGCAGAAGGCAGATCGTATCTTTACAATGCTCCGCATATTGCCACTGTACCCGGGCTTGCTATTATGTTGGTAGTTTTTGCCTTCAATTTGTTGGGTGACGGGCTGAGGGATGCACTTGATCCCAACTTGAAAGACGTGTAAAAGCGGACAACTGTCTTTTACGTCTGGAAGGCGAAATTAGGCGATGTACTCGCCAATAGATATACAAAATTGAGAGGGGAGAGCGTAGGTGAAACTGAAGAGGTTTGTAGTTTTAGTAACAGTGTTTGCAACCATGTTCTTGGGAATGACGGGTGGGGTGTTGGCGAAAAAGGTGCTGACTTATGGACAAGCAGCGGAAGTTGCCGGTCTGTCACCGATTTTGACCAATGACTCGGCTTCGTCGGCTGCCAATGCTCAAATGTATGAGACATTGTTTACCAGAAACCCGGTAAACAACATGATCGAGCCAAAATTGGCGCTGTCTTATGAGACTCCCGATGATCTGACTTGGGTAATTCACCTTCGCAAGGGTGTGAAATTTCACGATGGCACTGATTTTGATGCCCACGCGGTGAAGTTCACTTTCGAGCGATTGTTGGATCCCGAAGTTGCTGCACCAAGGGCCAGTTTGCTCGCCTCCATAGCTTCCATAGAGGTCATCGATGACTTTACTTTGGAGCTCAAAACCCATGATCCTGATGGGCTGTTTTTGGCGAACTTGACCCACGACAACTCAGCTATTGTCAGCCCAGCCGCGGTAGAGAAATACGGCAACCTCATGAAAAATCCCGTGGGCACGGGACCATTCCGCTTCAAGCAGATGGTTTCCGGTGATTCCATTACTATGGAACGCTTTGATGGTTATTGGGGTGGACCGGCAAAACTTGATGAGATCGTATTTAGGGTTATCCCTGAGGCAGCAACTAGAGTAGCTATGCTTGAGACCGGTGAAGTTGATTTTATCGACAGTATACCCGGTGAGCAGCTGCCGAGACTGGAAGCAAACCCCGATATTAGAGTTGTAAAAAGCCGCGGTACACCTGTACGGTATTTGAGCTTCAACTTTGAGAAGGAACCTTGGGATAATCTCTTAGTTAGACAAGCAGTTGCCCATGCAGTCAATATTGATGATATTTTGCTCACTATGGACGGTTTGGGTTACAAGTCTATTGGGGTTGTTGGACCAATGGTATTTGGTTACAAACCCGAGATCGAGGAACTCGCTTTCCCATATGATCTGGAGAAAGGCAAAGAACTTCTGGCTGAGGCAGGTTTCCCCAACGGGTTTAAAACAGTGCTTTGGACCACCAACTCTTCCGAGGATTATGTGAGGAATGCCCAGATTATCCAGGCCCAGATCAAAAAGATCGGCATCGATGCCGAAATTAAGATCCTAGATTGGGCTGCATACCTGGATGCCACCCTTGTCGGTGACACCGATATGTTCCTGCTGGGTTGGTCTAACTTGACGCAGGATGGTGGCGGATGCGTATTTCCCAACCTGCACAGCTCCAACGCAGGCTCATCCAACCGTTCATATTACAAGAATCCGGAAGCAGATAAGCTTATCGAGGCTACCATGATTACCACCGATCAAGCTGAAAGACTGGAGCTATTGCACGCGGCCAATGAGTATTTGACAAAAGACATTGCCTGGCTGTCGCTTTGGCATCAGGTGAACATTATTGCCATGCGCACCAATGTCTCGGGCCTTCAGATGAGTCCTGTAGCCGATTGGGAGCTGTATCCCGTTGATATCAACTAATTAGCAGTTGGACATAACGATGCAAAAGACCGAGTCGTATGACTCGGTCTTTTCTTTATGCGGGCACATCCCTGCAAAAGGGCTTTAGGTGCAGTTTTTTAAAATGCTGCAGCTTGTCCGTCTTGGCGAGGTTCAGAACCGGCGATATAAACCTTTGTTTCAGGGTCCCGCCAGATCATCTGTCCGCCGCCGAAACCTGCCCGTTCTGCATCTATTTTGATCTTATGACCAAGTTTAGCAAGCTCACGGACAACTTCAGGATTAACTGTTGACTCTATGGCTACACCGCCATCCTCTAAGACTCTGATTCTCGGCGCATCCATGGCTGCCTGGGGATTCAATTTATAATCGACGATGCTTTGGACAACCTGCATATGTCCTTGGGGCTGCATATCGCCTCCCATTACACCATAGGCGGCAAGGGGTACACCGTCTTTCGTGATAAAGCTGGGGATGATAGTGTGATAGGATCGCTTATTGGGAGCATATGCATTGGGATGCTCTGGATCAAGGTTAAATCCACAGCCTCGATTTTGCAGAGTAATACCTGTTCCCGGTACCACTATACCGGAACCAAAACCCATATAGTTGGACTGAATGAAAGAAACCATGCGTCCTTCGCGATCTGCTGTGCAAAGGTATACAGTGCCACCTAAAGGATCTCCCGGCTCTACTGCCGGCAGGGCCTGAGCGGGATCGATAAGGGCACGTCTTTTTGCAGCATATGATTTGCTCAAAAGCTCATCCACCGGGACATCAGCTTTCTGCTGGTCAGCGACATAGCGATGGGCATCGGCAAAAGCCAGCTTTAATGCTTCAATGACGAGGTGGATGCGTTCAGTGCCAAATTGCGGATATTTGTCAATCTCGAAGCCCTCCAATATATTTAAAGCAATGAGGGCTGTAATGCCTTGTCCGTTGGGAGGGATCTCCCACACGTCGTAGCCTCTGTAGTTTGTAGAGATTGGATCCACCCATTCCGGTTGATGCTCGGCCAAATCGGCTTTTGTGAAATACCCGCCGGTCTTTTGAGCATGCTCCACAATAGCATCGGCAAGTTCGCCGTGATAGAAAGCCGCGCCATTTGATTCACCAATCAAACGCAGGGTTTCTGCCTGTTCGGGACATCTAAAAACCTCGCCTGGTTTTGGAGCACGGCCTTTAGGCATAAAGCAGTCCCAAAAATCTTTCTTATCGGGAAATCGTTTTTCAGAAAATGTCCAGTAATGGGCAACAGTTGGGGCTACGGGAAATCCCTCTTCCGCGTATTTGGCCGCGGGTTCCAACAGTCTGGAAAGCGGCATAATGCCGAACTTAGCGTTGAGCGCCATCCAGGAGGATATTGCGCCCGGGGTTGTGACAGGAAGCCAGCCGGTTAAGGGTACTTTGCGTTCTCCGTCTCTTTCTTCTGCACCTGCCTGCATGATATCCATAGTGAGCTCTTTAGGCGAGCGTCCTGAAGCATTGAGCCCATGGAGCTTTTCGCCATCCCACACCAAGGCAAAGGCATCACTGCCCAAACCGTTGGAAGTAGGCTCTATGACTGTTAAGGCGGCAGCAGTGGCTATAGCAGCGTCAATTGCGTTGCCGCCCTCGTTGAGAATTTTAAGCCCTACCTGAGCAGCCAGCGGATTACTAGTTGAAACAGCCCCATTCATCCCCAAAACCGGGCTGCGGCGGGATGCAAAGGGTTGTGAATAAGTGAAAGTCAAATATGATCCTCCTCTTAGCTTGCGCTTTTATCGTGTTCAATGCAAAATGGAGCTTACTTCTATAAAATACTCGGTCAGGGCCTGGTGTTCCTGCCGGATAGCGGCTTTGGCTTTCACCAAAGGACTTAAATTATCAACAAAGAAAGTTAGGTTTAGGAAACTGCCGAACAACGGGAAAAGGAGCTGACTATGGAATATCTATTAGGTTTGGATATAGGGACAACTCACTTAAAGGGCGGGGCATTCACAACTGATGGTAAAGTGGCTGCGCTCAAGTTGGTAAAAACCCCTGTAATAGATCTGGGCCGCGGCAGGGCAGTGTACGACCCCGATACTTTATGGTCAAGTATTCGATCTTTGATCAGGCAAGTCTTGGCCGAATTGGGACCCAATGGGAAGATACTTTCCATTGCCGCTGCCAGTATGGGTGAGGCCGGCTTGCTAATAGATGACCAGGGAAAACCATTGACCCCTATACTTGCCTGGCACGATACCCGGGGGGAGGAAGTAGTTGATGAGTGGATAACAGAGTTTGGTTCTAGACAAACTTTTGCCATCACCGGCCTTGAGCCCGGCTATATTTTCAGCCTGATGAAGCTTTTATGGTATAAGCGGCATCAGCCTCAGATTTTATCTAAAGCCCATAAATGGCTTTGTATGATGGATTACATAATCTATAAATTAAGCGGAGAATTTGCTACAGAATATTCAGTGGCCAGCAGGACAATGCTTTTTGATATTCACCGCAAAAACTGGTCGGAAGAAATAATCGATTTTGCGGGGCTGGATATAGGACTGCTGCCAGATGCCCATCCCGGCGGCAAAATCGTCGGATATACAACAAAAGCCGCAAGTGCTGCTACCGGTGTTCCTGTTGGTGTGCCGGTGTGTACCGGGGGACATGATCACATATGTGGAGCGTTTGCTGTGGGGGCCTTTGGGCCCGGCCATGGCCTTGATTCTCTAGGAACAGCTGAAAGCCTGGTCATGGCATATGACACGATGGCGGCACTGGATATGGAAAATGTAAGATCGCGGGGCTACAGCTTAGGATGCCATGTCGTTGGCGGCGGCCAATATCTACTGGGAGCAGTTAATGCCTCTGGGCTGAGTGTGGAATGGTTTAAAGACGAATTTTGCTTCCAAGAATTCGTGATAGCCGAAAAACAAGGCAAAAGTATCTATGATGTATTGATTGAAGAAGCCAATAAGTCGCCTATCGGTGCCGGGGGCCTCATCTACGTGCCGCAGCTTAGAGGTGCCGGTCCGCCCAACCCCGATCCGCGAAGCCGCGGTGCTTTTTTGGGGCTTAGGGATTACCACAGTCGCGGGGATTGTCTGCGGGCTGTTTTTGAAGGTATGGCCATGCAGTTTGGTCTTGTTTTGACTGAAGCAGAAACGGCACTGAAGCTAGAAATACCGAAGCTTCAGGCCAGCGGAGGCGGCACGAAGAACCGTATTTTAATGGAGATTAAAACAGCTGTTCTAAACAGACCTATAGAAGTCCCGGCAGTACAAGAATCAACGCTTTTTGGTGCTGCACTATTAGGCGGGCTTGGAATAGGTGTTTACCGTAATGAGCACGATGCCTGGAAAAGAACATATAAAGTGTCCCAGGTTTATGAACCCAATCAGCAGCTTTCGAACGCATACGAAAATGTTCGTGAGGTTTATGCAAAAGTTTTGCCTTTGATTCAAAAAGCAAGCAAAATCATTGCCGAATAGCTGCCTGTGGGTGAAGAAATCCAGTGGGCTGGGGCAAATGATCTAAAAAACGGCAGGAATATTGTCGTAAAGGGCGAAACTAAACCAACACCAGTAACACAGATCGCTCCAATAGTAACACGATGTTCAATATTACAGAGGTGAGATAAATGACGAAAAAGGAAATTTGGGAAAAAGCTGTTGCTTTCCATGGGCATGAATGTCCGGGTCTTGCTATCGGCGTAAAAGCCTGTGAGGCGGCAAAGTTAAAATTGGGAATAGAATTCGCACCCGATGAGGAAGTTGTCTGTGTCACAGAAAATGATGCCTGTGGGGTAGATGCCGTCCAACTGCTCACAGGTTGCACTTTCGGCAAAGGCAATATTATCTATAGACCCACCGGCAAAATGGCGTTTAGCTTTTTTGATCGCAAAAGCGGTGAAAGTATTAGAATGATTCTCAAGCCCGCCGACCAGCAAATGGATAGAAAAGAACGGCAGGAATATCTTTTAGATGCACCGGTTGACGAGATTTTCATCTTCGGCAAACCGGGTTTTCCCCTGCCCGAAATGGCTAGATTGTTTGAAACAGTTGCCTGCGAAAAGTGTGGGGAAGGTGCACCTGAGCATAAGATGCGGCTGAGTGAGGGTAAGGTTGTCTGTTTGGATTGTTTTGTTGACTATTCCCGAGGCTGGTAAACATAAGATGCTGTCTAGAAAAACCAATGAACAAACCAATGGTTACCGGCGCTATGCAGTCCGTAAGACTTTGGTTCTTGGGTTGCTGGCCTGTCTTATACTTATTATGGCCGTTGCTGCATTAAATGCAGGAGCGATTAAGCTGAACCCTTACCAAGTATTTAGAGCTGTTATCGGCAAAGGGATTGACACAGCGGATATCGTCATTTGGCGAATCCGCTTGCCGCGGATTTTAGCGGCGGTTGTGGCCGGCACGGGCTTGGCAGCGGCAGGTTGTGTTATGCAGAACAATTTGAGAAATCCGTTGGCATCTCCTTCTACTCTAGGTATCAGCAGCGCGGCCGCCTTTGGTGCAAATCTGGCTATCATCGTATTTGGAGCCGGTACTATCAGAAGCACCGGTGCAGATGCTGTAAATATAAGCAATCCGTATTTTGTCACCACCGCCGCGTTTCTTTGTTCCATGATCGCCGCCGGGATTATACTACTTTTAGCCAAAGCCGGTGGTTTCACACCGGAGGCTATTGTACTTGCCGGTGTGGCTTTGAGCTCTCTTTTTTCCGCCGGCACCATTTTGATTCAATATTTTGCTGAAGATGTGCAGATTGCCGCGGCAGTATTTTGGACATTCGGGGATCTGGGCAGGGTGGCGTGGCAGGAAGTCATCATCTTGGCGGTAATTGTGGTTTGTGCCACTGTTTATTTTTTATTTAGACGCTGGGATTACAATGCTCTAGCCAGCGGAGAAGAGACGGCCAAAAGCCTGGGGGTCCATGTAGATCGAGTGCGGCTCGGCGGTATGCTCGTCTCATCTTTGATCACAGCTGTTGCTGTCTCTTTTTTGGGTATCATCGGATTTGTAGGTTTGGTGGCCCCGCAGATGATGCGCCGCATATTGGGAGGCGATCACAGACATCTGCTTCCCGCCTCAGCCCTAATGGGGGCGCTGCTGCTTTTAGTCAGCGACACGCTGGCCAGAACCCTGGTGTCACCGGTGGTTTTGCCTGTAGGGGCTATTACGTCGTTTTTCGGTGCCCCGCTGTTTTTGTATCTATTGGCAAGGGGGTATCATAAGGGATGATTTTGAAGGTAAATGATCTAGAATTCTCATACCCCAGTCGATCGGTACTTAAAGGCATCCGGTTTGACACATTTAAAGGGGATTTCCTAGCAGTGCTCGGAGTAAATGGTGCGGGAAAATCTACTTTACTCAAATGCATAAACCGCGTGCTTGTGCCTAAAGGTGGCAGCGTTTTAATTGAAGGCGAAAGCACAAACACTTTAAGCAGGCGGGAACTTGCCAAAAAGATCGGCTATGTTGCCCAAAATCATGAGGGATTGAGAACCACCGTTTTTGACGCGGTTTTGTTGGGTAGAAAACCCTATATTCACTGGGAAGCAAGTGACCGTGATCTAGAAGTTGTACAGGATGTTTTAAAGCTTCTGGACCTGAACGATTACATGCTGAGATATGTAGATGAGTTAAGTGGCGGTGAGCGGCAAAAAGTCGTGATCGCCAGGGCTCTTGCTCAAGAACCGAATTTGCTGCTTTTAGATGAGCCCACCAGCAATCTTGATCTCAAAAACCAACTGGATGTTGTTTGTCTGATCAAACAGATTGTCGAAAACCAAGGTCTTGCGGCCATTGTGGCTATGCATGATCTAAACTTGGCCATGCGGTTTGCCAACAGATTTATCCTCTTAAAGGATGGCGAGATATTCGCGGCCGGTGATGAAACCATTATGACACCGGAGAATATTGAAAGTGTATATTCTGTAGCAGTGTCAATAGAACGCTTCGGTGATATTCCTGTGGTAATACCTGCGTGAACCAAAGCTCTAGGTCGAAGAGACCTTTTGGACAAGGAGATGAAAAATGTATCAAAGAAAGCCTGGATTCAAGGGGATTTTGCAAACAAGCCGCCTCACTCAGTTGGTAACAAAAATATGTCTGCTTCTCACAGTGGGAATTTTGTTTTTAAGTCCATTGGCAGCTGGCAAAGGGGAGGCTGAAGGTGTTTTAAAAGTGGTGGACCGTATGGGCAGAGAAGTGACTTTCCTTAAACCGGCCGGGCGGGTCGCAGCCATTGGCCCCGGTGCCCTTAGGCTTTGTACTTACTTCCAAAACCCCGATATGGTGATTGCCATTGAGCAGATGGATAAAGATGATTCCAAGGGGAAACCGTATGTTATGGCCAACCCGGGATACAAGGATTTGCCTGTAATAGGAGCAGGCGGGCCCAACAACGCGCCTGATCCGGAGAAAATACTGGCTAGCAGACCGGATGTGGTGTTTACAACTTATGGGGGCGATCGCTCAGGGGCAGATTAACTGCAGGAGAAGATCAATATTCCCGTTGTGGCCTTAAATTATGGTGATGTACGGGTGTTTGACCCTGAGCTGTATGCGTCAATTCGCTTAATCGGGGAAGTAATCGGTCAAGAGGAAAGGGCTTTAGCCATTATTGACTATATGGAAAGCCTGCGGGAAGATCTCTGGCAAAGAACCTGGGACATTTCCGATGATGAAAAGCCCTTTGTGTACGTGGGAGCAGTTAACGTGAGGGGGTCCCACGGTATTGAAAGTACCCAAGGCAAATATGTGTTATTTGATGTGGTCAACGCCAAAAATGTAGTCGATGAGTTGGGTAAAGTGGGTTCTTTAATGATCGATAAAGAACAGCTCATTTACTGGGATCCGGATATTATCTTCTTGGATCTTGGCGGTATGGAGCCTCTGCGTCAGGATTATCAGAAAAATGCATGGCTGTATCAGGCATTATCTGCGTTTCGAAATGCTGAAGTTTATGGGCAGCTCCCATTTAACTATTACACTACGAATATAGATACCGCCATAGCCAATGCTTACTATATAGGCAAGGTGCTTTATCCTGAACGATTTGCCGACATTGCCCCTGAAACCAAAGCAGATGAGATTTATGAAGAACTTTTGGGTAAAGCATTATACAAGGAGATGGCCGAGGATTTCGGCGGATTTACGAAAATCACTTTTGACTAACGAAGGGCGTGTCCTCAGGCGGCCCAAATTAAAATACCGCTTTTGTTAAGTAGAAGCTGAAGGCAGTAGGCTGTAAACAAAATATGCAGGAAATACTTCTGCAGCTTGTCATCTATCCTGGAAATGAGGGTAAGGAATCGACTGGAACCGGTGATTAGGGCCCAGATGCGAAGGGGCACAAGCCCGAAGGTTGCAAGAAAAACAAATGTGCCAAAGATGCTGAAGTGAAGTGCACTAAGTGTATCCCCTTTAAGCATGGCCAAAAAAGAGCGTGTGCCCCCACACAGTGGGCACCGAAAACTGCCGTGGGCTGCAGTCCTGATTTTGCTCACGGCAGTTTGTAGGTTGTTTAGTCTGGGCAAGAGCCTGGCAGAACCGGTATTGTAAAAGGCACCGGCTCCGGCTATGGCAGCGGAAGTTAACACTTTAGCCGCCTGTTCTTGCAGTACCCGCGGGAAGGCTTTAACCAGAGGACGGGGGCATAAGTCCAGCATGTTTTAGAAAAACTCCCATGTGTCTACAGTTTGTCCCTGGGAAAGCTTTGTGCCGATTTTATAGGCATCGACAATTGCACCCAACCACACAAGTATAGACAGTGTCCCAACACTAACCGAACCACCAATGATGGCAGCGGCAAAAATAGCAAGACCTTTGTGGACCTGTCCAAGATATATTTGACCAACACCGGGTAGAAAACACGAGATAATAGCGGCTGTTGTCGGATTTTTACTCTTACCCTCAGCCATTGGGGGAATCTGAACACCTCTGCCGCGGCGGACCAGTTTGACACCGCAGTTGGTGCAAAACTCCTGCCGCTCTGTTGTCTGGGCACCGCATTCTTGGCAGTAATTGTGGCTGTTTAGAGGATAAACTCCACAATTGGTGCAGATTTCAGCATTTGCTCTGACGGAATGGCCGCACTCTCGGCAGTGTTTGGGTGCCCCGGATTTAGCCGCAGGTTTTGGGATGATGGGCTGTCTGTCATCAAGCATTGTCCCACAGTTAAGACACACCTTTTGGTTGGGTTTAGTTGCTTGCCCACACTCTTGGCAGAACTCCAGGCCCTCTTTCGGTCTCATCCCGCAGTTGGGACAAATCTCTGCATGCTCTCGTACTTCATGACCACATGAACGACAATACATGGCATACCTCCTCTACATCGATATGTATATAGATTCTGCCAAGAGGCGGCGCATCCTCTATTTCACATTGCTGCAAAAAATTCCAAATACCCTAAACAGCACGACCGCCATTTCCACCAGGGTTTATATTTTCCGGCGAGAATGATTACATTGGCGGCGGTATTTGAGGATGTTGATTGCCAAGTGAAAGGATGAAACATCGTGAAATTTACCGATGGCAACTGGTTGATTAAAGAAGGATTTCAAATTCACAGTCCCCATGAAGTACACAGTGCGGAAATACATAAAAACGCATTAGAGATATTTGCCCCCTGTCGGCATATTGCCCATCGGGGCGCAACCCTGGAAGGCCCGCTTTTGACCATTAGGCTTTCATCTCCGATACCGGATGTCGTACGGGTACAGGTTTCTCATTTTCAAGGGATAAAAAAGCGGGGACCGCGCTTTGCTGTTAACTGCGATGCAAACACAGAGTGCTTGATCGCCGATGAAGGTGACTTTTTCACGTTTCAAAGCGGGGATTTGACAGCTCGAATCAATAAGGAAACATGGGGTATGGGGTTTTTCAGCGGAAACAGGCGCATTACCGGCACTGGTTTTCGAGGAATCGGGTATGTAAAACAGACCAATACCGGGCAGACCTATATGAAAGAGCAGTTGGATCTTGGTGTTGGGGAATGTGTATATGGGTTGGGGGAGAGGTTTACGGCTTTTGTAAAAAACGGTCAGGTAGTAAACATTTGGAACAAAGACGGCGGCACCGGCAGTGAGCAGGCTTACAAGAGTGTGCCATTTTACCTAACAAACAGAGGATACGGTGTTTTTGTCAACCACCCTGAATGTGTGTCTTTCGAAGTAGGTTCAGAGCGGGTGTCAAAAGTGCAGTTCAGTGTTGAAGGTGAGAGCCTAGATTATTTCATTATCAACGGACCCACGCCTAAAAAAGTGCTGGAAAGATATACAGCACTGACCGGAAGGCCTGCCCTGCCTCCCGCCTGGTCTTTTGGGCTTTGGCTGACCACATCATTTACGACCGATTATGATGAAGAAACAGTTAACAGCTTTATTGATGGAATGGCTGAACGTGATCTGCCTTTACATGTGTTTCATTTTGATTGTTTTTGGATGAAAGAATTCCAATGGTGCAATTTCACGTGGGATGAAGATGTGTTTCCGGATCCGGAAGCCATGCTGAAACGCCTCCACGCACAGGGCCTTAAAACTTGTGTATGGATCAACCCTTATATTGGGCAGCGTTCACCGCTGTTTGTTGAAGGTAAAGAAAAAGGCTATTTGCTCAAACGGCCCAATGGAGATGTATGGCAGTGGGATCTGTGGCAGCCTGGGTTGGCCGTTGTGGACTTTACCAACC